>NZ_JBQCLK010000051.1:4096-30366 GCF_051966115.1 Paenibacillus sp. SAFN-117 | reverse complement strand
TCTATTTGAGATCATGTACTACAACAAGAGCAGCTAATTTACACTAACGGTGTGTCCACTTTCTTGACAGAGGTCCATTTTTACATTTAGTTTCCGTCTTTTTGCTCCATGGGAGCAAACTAGCTGTATGAAATCCAGTTAAGCGTCCAAGGCGGAAAAGCGCCCTTGGTGAGGGGTATTTTATTGGTATAATGTTTTCGAGTGGCATGAGGGGAAGGGTGTGCTGCGTATGTTAATGAAGAAATCGATGCAAGTCCTGTAGGGGACGAAGCCAAAGTCAGTGACTTCAGACAAACACCTACTGGTGGAAGGTGGGGGAAGACCCTGTCTTACAGTGGCTGAGACAATTTATATAAAATCAGTCGTGGTCCGGATTTGCAGATGAAACAGGCTGCAATGAAGCGGGAACGAGAAGTAATCGCGGGTCCTAAAGATTTGCGGTGAATCGGTCACTCGTCTGGCAGAAGCCTGAGGCTCATCCTGGATGAGAAGAATCGAACGGAACCCTGATTCCAAACAGATCTATATGTTTTAAGATCTGGGAGGAGAAGGGCTTGAATCGAGATGCACAAAATCAATCCTTTGTATGTAATCATTGCGGGAAACATGTATATGCATTGACTAACGGTAGCTATAGGAATCACTGTCCATACTGCCTCTATTCCATGCATGTAGATATTCTACCGGGAGACCGAATGCAAACCTGTCGCGGGTTGATGAGGCCCGTCGGTGTTATTTTCCATTCAAAAAAAGGATTGCAGCTTCTGCATGAATGTGTGAAGTGCGGAGATAAAAAAGCAAATGTTGTTGCTCAGAACACGGTACAAGAAGACAATTATGAGTTAATCCTTCAATTGATGAAACATCATAATCTATGAAATAACTACCATACTCCTCATGCCACGAATAGATAAAACTTCCACTAGGGATTAGTTACTCAGATTGCTGAGACGTTCCAGCCGCCCGTCTCGTATAATGCATACCGTAGAGATTATGTTTACAAATAAATCTTGTAAAGTAGGGATTGTTATGAAGCTGCCCGCCGATTTAGACGGCATCATTCAGTTGTTCAGGAGAGAGATGGCGGATTCCTTGGTAGGCCTGTATCTGCACGGTTCTATGGCCATGGGATGTTATCATCCGGCTCATAGCGATATAGATTTACTGGTGGTCATTAAGAACAAGCAGCCCAGGGAGACTTATCGGAGAATAGCACAACAGCTTATGGCGGAAGAGGAGCGGCTAGGGGTCAAGGGTATTGAGCTAAGTATTGTACTGGAGTCTGTAGTCCGGTGCATGGTTTACCCGACTCCGTTTGAATTTCATTACTCGCCATCCCACAAGGAGAGATATGACTCCGAGGATAACTATGTTTGCGGCGATGCGGTTGACCCCGATTTGGCTGCTCATTTCGGCGTGACCTGTCAGCGAGGAATTTCCCTGTACGGGAAACCGGTCCGCGAAGTATTCAAGCCTGTGGACAGGACATGCTTTCTTCAATCGATAAAATTTGATGTGGATCAGGCTTTAGAGGAAATTGTCAATCATCCGGTGTATTATGTTTTGAACTTGTGCAGGGCTCTTCTGTTTCTGGAAAATGGCTCGATCGCCTCGAAGAGAGAAGGCGGTGAATGGGCGATGAAAGCTCTGCCTCTCGTATATGCTGCTGTAGTCGACCCATGCCTGGCCCATTACAACGGGAACCTGAATAAGTTGGAGCTTAGCCAACCGCAGCTGGTCGATTTCGCAAAATATATGCTGGAGAGGATCGAAAGGCAACAGCTTTCGCAGGAAAGTTAGCCGTTACAGGCTCGAAGTTCCTGCATCCAAGACCCAAGACCATCAAAAATGCATATCTTTGTCCGGGATTCCGGCAAAACTCGGAAAAGACGAGCAAAAATGCATATCTATCTCCGAAAAATTCCGGAAATCGGCCAAATGGCCGAATTTACCTGCACTTTTGTCTGTCTTTTGCTGATTTTGGTTAAAATCCTTAAAAAGACCTGCATTTTTGCATTAGATCAAGATAAAAGAAGCCGCCGGTCTTTGCAGGGGGGATTTAGCGATTTCGAGATTATAAATCAAGACGATGTCGAACCTCAAGGTGATTTTCCTAGGAGTCTTTCGAATGGGAGAACGTTCTCAAGACGGGTTCGTTAACTCTATATCCAGCAACTCCCGGATCGAATAGATAACGATTTTCGGCAGATAGTTTTCTTCAGGAACCAACTCTCCATACTTTTTTTGCTGAAAAATGGTCTTTAAATAATCTTTCTGTTCAACCCTTCTATCGGGCGAGATCCGTCTTACGGCCTCCGGCATCTGATGATCGATCAAAATCGATAAGGCCCCCAACTGGTTGGCAAAGTACACATCATGATCCAACCGATCCCCTACATGAGCGATGATTTCCCCTTCCTCCAGCAGGCGATCCGCCATTTTAATTTCCGGCTTGCAGTACCCGGTATTACAAGGGGTTATAATTTTATCAATATATGTTACTAATTGAATCGTTTCCATGACAGGAACTTGGTATTTATAAAAGCCGTTCGTCACGACGCCGAGTAAATATCCTCTACTTTTTAATTCTTCCAAGACGGTTAAAGCATCGTTTTCCAACAAGTAGACTTTAGGATCAACTGCATGTTTTTGAACTAATTCAGCAATATCGATGGTAATCGGTATATTTTTCTCAACTAAAATTTGTTTCAAAATATCATCCCAGTTATAAGCAGCCGCATCTTGCGCTTGCTTCAGCCGTTTTCTATGTTCTTTTTTTATTTCTGGGAGAATTCCATCCTTTAATTCCAGATGGGGGGCTACAAGACGATCAATCTCCGGAAAAACCCATTTTGAGAAGGGGTTTTGCATGAGGGTTTCGTCGAGATCGAATGTAATATACTGATGCATCTATTACTCACCTCATCAATATAGATTTTACTGCTATACATAAACAACACAAAACTTTCCATTTATCCCCATACGTTTCTAAATCAACTTTACACCCCGAAAATTACTCTGAATAGTTCATTCACCATAGGAAGCTTAAATTCCTTTTAATAGACAATACAACTAATTATTCGACATTCAATGACATACGGAAAGCAGGCGAAAACCGCTAAGGAATCATTAAGTAAGCGCTTGCGGTAGAGTTGAAGTAATGGTATACTTTGGAAAAATTATAGTTCATCATAACAGATTACGGTAAGAAAGAAAAGAAAGGAATAGCTGCCAATTCGTTTTAAAGTGGTCTTAATTAAGTGGAAATTAGGGGGGATAGCATTCATTGAAATAGAAATATATGTACTTCTGATGTGACATCTTTATCTAGCTGTTATTCTAGCGATCCTTCCGTTGTTCAAACGTTATTTTTGTGTTTTCTATCTGTTTTCAGATGACCCGCTATGCTGCAACCCCAATAGAATGTTTACTACATCAGACCTCCAAGCTAAGCCATCTACGTTTATACTTGCTCTTGATCCATTGATTCTACACAACTTTCAGCTAAAATTTACAGTCCTATTTGCTTCTATTCGAAGCTGGGTTCTTTTTTGTCAAAAGTAATGGAAAATAATTAATAAAAATACAAAAGCTGGCGAAATCTTTTGATTCCACGGTTCTTTCCGGCTTATTCCATTTATGAATTTCATATGACCAAACAAGGAGGTACTCTAGTGAGAAAAATTGTTTATTTATCTCTTACCTTTACGTTTTTTGTCATTATGATTATGGGTTGCTCTAAAGATTCCGGTGCAAGAGAACCCGCTGGCAAGCAGGTCGATGACGGTTCCAAAAGATTGAAGATCTCGATGATCGTGCCTGTGCAGCAGGGAGGGGGCTGGGAAGACAAGAATCACCCGACCCTTAAGTATGTTGAAGACAAATTTAATATTGACTTGGATATCCGCTGGGTACCAGGGGGCAATGATTATAAAAATACGTTGAACAGTCTGGCCGCCTCCAAAGATTTACCGGACATGTATTTTGTAGATGAGCCCGTTAATTTTAGAAAATGGCAGAAGAGCGGGGCTTTTGTAGATTTGAAGCCGTATTTGGAAGAATTCCCTGCATTAGCAAGTGAATTCCCGCAGGATGCAATGGAAGTGTTTAATGAACCGGGGAAAATATACGGATTCCCGAAATATACGATGAAATATAGCAATGCATTATGGGTTCGCAAAGATTGGCTGGACAAATTGGGGATCCCGATTCCAAGTCCCGAGGAATTTACGATCGATAAGTTCTATGAAATCTCAAAAGCATTTGTCGAACAAGATCCGGGCGGAAATGGAAAGGGCGGTACTGTTGGTTTCACCAATGAATTTGGAACATCGACCGGTTTGGGCAAGAGCCGAAACGCCTTTCTGCAAGCGGCTTATGGGATTGCCTATGAATGGAAAGAGCAGGACGGCAGATTAGTAAAAATGGAGGAGCAAAACGAAGAATGGAAGGGTCTCTTAACCTTTTTAAGTAAAGCTTATCAAGAAAATGTTTTTGATCATAATTTCGCTACGAATGTTGGAAGCGATATTGTGGCCTTGGTTGAAGGAAATAAAATCGGTTGGGAGATCGCAGGGCCCAGCACAATTAAAAAGAGAGAGGAAGCTCTGAAGAAAATTGTCCCCGAGGCGGAATTCGTTATGATTCCTTATCCCCCCAAAGGGCCTAAAGGCGAATCAGGCTTGTTGGTAACGGTACAAGGGCGAGGAAAGCTCGTTTTGAATGCCAAAATGGAAGAGGAAAAAATTTATCGGATTTTAGAATGGCTCGATTGGTGGATTACGGAAGAGGGGACTACCGTGATGAAAGATGGTCCCGAAGGAGAGATTTGGGAGAAAAATGCGGATGGCAAAATTGTTCTTACGGAAAAAGGAAAGCAATATGAGGAACAAATTAGTCTATTAAATAACTGGTTATTCCGCGCTGCCGATGACAATTTTAATATTCATGGCTGGACTCCGGAAGAAGAACAATTCGATGCTGAATTCCAGAAGGCCGTCGATCAATATCCTTCTGAATGGAGAGATGCGGGAGATCCTTACACGATTGACTCTCCCACATTCCAAGATCGTTCCAAAGATCTTGCGGCTAAGTTCAATGAAGGGATTGCCAATATCATCGCCGGAAGAAAACCTGTTGACTATATAGATGAGGTGATTGCTCGTTGGAAGGCAGACGGCGGAGATAAGATAATCCAAGAAGTGAACGACTCTTATCAGAAGCAAAAAGCAGCAAAATAAGGGGAAGGGCATCTCGCCCTTCCTTGTTATAAATGAAGCGAGGGAGTAATGCGGCGAATGAACATGAGGACAACGAATAAATCAACATTAACTGCAGGAACCCCACAAGCATCGATACGTCCCCAAAAGACTAGGTTCAACCTTAAACGTACTTGGCCTATTTATATGATGATCTTGCCGGGCTTTTTATTTTTTATCATTTTTAAATACATTCCAATGGCCGGGATTATGATAGCCTTTCAAAATTATGATCCCTTTCTGGGCTTTTGGGGCAGCAAGTGGGTAGGATTCGAAAACTTTGAGAGACTTTTTACGACCAGGGATTTCTGGCCTTTGATGGCGAACACGATGATCCTGAGCGCTCTCGATATTATATTTTTCTTCCCGATGCCGATTATATTAGCCGTTTTATTAAATGAGGTAAGAATAAAGTGGTTTAAAGTGATGACACAGACGATCTTTTATGCACCACATTTTCTATCTTGGGTCGTCATTGTGGCCATAACCGTTGTATTATTTGCAACGCGAGACGGAGGAATCAATATCCTTCTGAGAGACTTAGGATTTAATACCATTGAGCCTTTAACAACACCAGGCGGTTTCCGAATGACTTGGATATTACATAATATTTGGCAAGGTGCCGGTTGGGGAGCGATTATTTTCTTGGCGGCAATCGCCGGGGTAGATCCCAATTTATATGAGGCGGCTTCCATCGATGGAGCCGGGCGGCTGCGGCAAATTTGGCATATTACTTTACCGGCCATACGCGGCGTGATCATTATTTTGTTTATTTTACGATTAGGTTCATTCATGGATATTGGGTTTGAACATGTCTTATTATTGCAGAACCCGTTAAATATGCAGACTTCCGACATATTCGATACGTTTATTTATCGGACCGGTGTATTAATGGGGAATTTCAGTTTTACTACAGCGGTAGGAATGTTTAAAGGAATTATTGGTCTTATCCTGGTTGTCGGAGCCAATAAAGCGGTTAAAAAGCTCGGGGAGGAGGGAATTTTTTAATGGCAAGGCATAACCCTCAAGGACGAAATGTATTCCTGGATATAGTTGTTTATAGCATGCTCATCATTGGGCTGATCATCATTATTCTCCCGATCCTCTACGTTGTGATGACCTCATTTGCAACGGAAAAGGAATATTTAACCCGCGGCTTTTTTATCTTTCCGCGTGAATTTACTTTAGAAGGCTACCAGTATTTATTGAAGAATAATTCTTTCTTGAGAGCGTTTAAGAATGCGGTTGAAATTACAGTCATAGGTACCTTCATTAATATTTCAATTACAACTTTAATGGCTTACGGTTTATCCAAAAAATTTATTAAAGGGCGCTCGTTTCTAAATTTCATCGTTGTCTTCACAATGATCTTCTCCGGCGGGATGATTCCCACTTATTTAGTTGTGGATAGTTTGGGACTCTTGAACACCTATGGGGCACTCTGGTTATCCACGGCAATCGCACCGTTTAATTTGATCGTGATGCGCGGCTTCTTCCTTAGACTTCCTGATGAACTATTTGATTCCGCGCGGATTGACGGGGCTGGGGAATGGCGCATTCTTTTCTCCATTGTGCTTCCTCTTTCCAAGGCGGCGATTGCAACGTTCACTTTATTTTACATGGTCTCCAATTGGAACACGTATTTCCATGCCATTCTTTATTTGCACGATAATAATAAATGGCCTTTGCAAGTTTTCTTGAAATTGATGCTTGTTGAGGGGGATGCTGATTTTGCACAGCAGGAAATGCAAGGCGTCAACTTCACTCACTCGGCAAGAATGGCGGCCATTCTAATAACAGCCGTTCCGCTGTTATGCGTCTACCCCTTTCTCCAAAAGCATTTTAACAAGGGGATGCTGCTTGGCTCTATGAAAGGTTAAAATTTAGGGTCGTTAAGTGTCAATAAGCCCTCACCCTTCAATAGATGCGAGCCAAGTTATGCTTGTATTAATACCCGGCAAATCTAATTCGTATCGATGCTATCAAAGATTCCCGAATATGTAAGGTAGGAAGGACCGCATTAGATCCCATGAGACAATTTAGCTAAATGGGGGCTGTGAATGATTACGTTTGATGAGAGGGAAAGGTTGAATATGGCTATTTCTAAAGAGAAGGCCTATCAAATCGTACATGACTTTGCCCAAAATGCAGTTAAGCTGGTAAATGACCGGATTCAAGCAATATTTCTTGTCGGTTCCTTGGCAGAGGAAGAATATGTTCCGGGCAGGAGCGATATCGATACGATACTGATTGTCAGCAATTTCATAAGTAAAGATGAACGATTGAAAATAAAAGAATTAGCAGCGAAGTATCATGCCGATTTTAACATTCCCAAAGGATTTGGGTGTGTAATGATTACTGAAGACGAAATAACAGGCTGCGGCACTCCGGACAAGGAACTGTTTCCCGAAATGATTCGCCTCAAAAATCAAGGTAAACTGATTTGGGGGAATTTCAATACAGAGGAAATCCGACAACCGACAAGAGAAGATTTTCTTAAGTATGTAAAAGAGTTTTATAGTTGGTTAAGGGAGAACTATATTGATCAGCAGCCGGATGACATGACGTTTGACGCTAAAGTTAATACGGTTTTATATGAAATTAGACTATATGTTTGGGCTAAAACCGATGAATATATTTTTTCCAAGAGAAAGGCTCTGTATCGGTTTATGACTCTCGCCAGCTTCGAGCGAAACGAAGATTTAGAGAAGGTAATGGACTATTTAAAGTCAGGACAGTATGCCTGCCATTTGGATATGGACAGTTTACTGCGGGATATATCTTTATATGTCAGGAAGGAAGCCGAGTTGTTCTGAGTAAGAGTCTATGTGGACGGGAAGGTTTGGAAGAAAGATTGAGGAAAGTTCATACCCGAAATAGACAGCTCACTACTGTTATTTTCATGATGCTTCATAGTTTCTCCGGCACTTTGGACCAAGCTTCGGCTTCCGTGCGCTGGATTCGGTTGAGCCACCTCTTTGCCGATACGGATCCAATTCGGACAAGACATCATCAAGCAAGAGAACAGGCTATTCTCCCGGTTCTTCGTGAATCAACTCGTGCCCGGCCGGCTTCAAGGAAAGTGCGGCCATTTCCCGGAAACGGTTGATCCTATGCATCCAAGACCAGCAAAAGTGCACGTCTTTTTGCGGGATTCCGGCAAAAGTCGGAAAAGACGAGCAGAAATGCATGTCTTTCGCTGCAAAATTCCGAAAATCGGCCAAATGGGCAAATTTACCTGCACCTTTGTCTGTCTTTCGCGGGTTTTGGCTAAATTCCTGAAAAAGACATGCATTTTTGCATTAGACTCGCCATTCCGATTGCACAGCACCAGCAGAAAATAAATATAGACGGATTTTCAAGATAGTTATACGAGGATGATGGTCTTTACGGATCGGGGATTCGATATGTATAAAGAGTCATCACCTGATGGTGCCACGCGCGGCATGGATTCTAACTGTATTTTATGTAGGTAGATTAGATGCAGATCACAAATCAAACCGAACTAACTGGAAAACCTACATCTAGAATGGGGAGTTTGTAAGAATAGCGGCCCTTTTTAGCAAACTAACTGTATAAAATCCATTAAGTTTCCATATTTCGCCCAAAAGGAGCAAACTAACTGCATGAATTCCATTTAGACTCGCCATTCCGTTTGCACAGGTGACCGCCAGAGCCAAAACAACGCTATAAGAGTTTTTTATAGGGGATGTAAAATGAATGGACATTGGTGCCCTTATCAAATCATGATATATTTATAGGTATAATTTGATGTCAGAAAGGATCGTAACCATGAAGCTTATCTATACGGGAAAAACCAAAGATGTCTACGCGCTGGAAGATGGGAACTACTTGCTAAGATTTAAGGATGACGTAACAGGGGAGAACGGAGTGTTTGATCCCGGGGCCAACACGGTTGGCTTGACTATGGAAGGAGCCGGCAAAGCGGGACTCCGATTGACCAAATACTTCTTTGAACGGTTACAGGAGAAAGACATCCCTACTCACTACGTAGAGGCTAATATCGAGGAAGCCACCATGACGGTAAAGCCTGCTTCGGTATTCGGCAAGGGATTGGAGGTCATTTGCCGTTACAGGGCGGTTGGCAGCTTCCTTCGCCGCTATGGTCTGTATGCCGAAGAAGGGCAGCCCTTGGACGCCTTCGTCGAGGTTACGATTAAGGATGATGAACGCCAGGACCCGCCGATTTCCGAGGATGCGCTGGATATGCTCGGGATTCTCTCTACAGCGGAATATAAGGTGTTGAAAGAGCTGACCCGGTCCATTGCCGATGTAGTCAAAACCGAACTGGCTGCCAAAGGAATGGAGCTGTATGATATCAAACTGGAGTTTGGCCGGATCGGAGAAGAAGGTCAAATCGTTCTGATTGACGAAATTTCCGGCGGAAATATGAGAGCTTACAAGGACGGCAAGTACGTGGAGCCGTTAGAACTCACCAGATTAATGCTTGAAGGTTAAGCCAGGCCGCAATGGTGTCAAAATGCGAGAGATAAGAGGAGAGTCCGGGAAGGGGCTTTCCTCTTTATTGCTATAAGGGATAAAATCAATGAAGCTTCAGGAAGCGGATCTAAGGAGGCGTACGATGGCAACCATAGGTTTGATAAGACATGGAATAACCGATTGGAACGTTCAAGGCAAAGCACAGGGATTATCCGACATACCTCTGAATGAAGAAGGTAGGAAGCAAGCTGAAAGATTGGCAAATAGATTATGTGATGAAGAATGGGATCTTATCATTTCAAGCCCTCTAAGTCGTGCCAGGGAAACCGCGAGGATTATTGCCTCAGCAACAGGGGTATCATTGACCATAACAGATGATAGAATACGTGAGATAGATTGCGGGTTAATCGAAGGGATGACCGAAGAGGAAAGAATCCATAAATGGGGGGAGAATTGGCGGGAACTAGACCTTGGAATGGAAAAATTCGAGGACGTAGCGGCCAGGGGGACTCACTTTCTGGAGGAAACCTACAAGCGATACTACTCCCAAAAGCTATTAGTTGTATGTCATGCGGCTTTAATAGGCTTAACTCTTAAACGATTAATGCCCCACATTTTCCAAACTACTTATATTGAAAATACTTCGCTGACGCTGCTGACCAAAGAACAGGATGAATGGGTATGTAAGCTTTATAACTGTACGGATCATTTAACTAGTAAATAAAGGCATTAGAACAAGAGCAGTGTTATTGAAAAAAGGTCGCCAAGTCATTAATGGAAGGCGGATGACTTGTTATCCAAGTTGCAACGTGACTCAACTTCCGGTTGAGTTTTGCACAAGATCAAACAAGAGGTTATTGTGCGCTCCCGGCAACCTTAATAAACTGGAAGTGATGAAGGAGCGTGACAAGAATGAAGGATAAGCTTGCCCGAAATATAAGCATATATCGCAAAGAAAAAGGATTGACCCAAGAGGCGCTCGCCCAGAAGCTGGGGTTGACGTATCAGGCGGTCTCCAAGTGGGAGAATGCCCAGACGATGCCGGACCTGTCCCTGCTGCCGGCGCTGTCCCAAGTATTGGAGGTCAGTATCGATAAGCTTCTGGGATATGCTTACCAGGATAAGAAAATTACGATTTACGAAGAGGAATATAAAACCCAGGAATATTATTGGGGGCTGGAGCCGTCCCGAATGTGTTACCGTGTCCTGGAGCTGCTGCCTCCGACCAAACACCTTCGATTGCTGGACATCGGCTGCGGAGAAGGGAAGGATGCCGTGTTCTTCGCCCGCAACGGCTATGACGTCACGGCACTGGATATTTCCGATGCCGGGCTGGATAAGACGAAAAGGCTCGCCGACAAAATAGGAGTGCCCATTAAAGTATTGAAGGCCGATATTTTGGATTTCCGCCTGGACTCCAATTACGACATCCTCTTCTCGAGCGGGGTCCTGCACTACATCAAGCCGGAATACCGTGAGGAGATCTTCGGCAATTATAAACAATTTACGAACACGAACGGCATTCATGTCTTTAATGTGTTTGTCAATAAACCTTTTATCGCTCCCCCTCCCGAAAAAGAGCCCAACGCTTACAAATGGCATTCCGGCGAACTGCTCGGGTATTACCATGACTGGCTCATTCCGAACAGCTCCGAGGTCGTTTTTGATTGCAACTCTTCGGGAATCCCTCATAAGCATGCGATGACAAAAATGATAGCTCAGAAAGTTTCCGAGATTAAATAAACAATACAAGGGCCTCCATTTTTGCAGGCTCTTTTGTGGGGTTTTTACAGGGCTCCCCGCAAAGTACTGTATAAACCTTTATCGAAGCAAAGCAAGAAGAACGACCGCGTTTAGAGGAAGGTTTAGACGCCGACTCCGTTGGAGTGCGGACGGAATAAGCTTCGAAGGTCATACATCACTTTGTGGGGTTTTGCAGGGCTACGTTAGGAGCTTTTTTTACTTTTGCACCTGAATTTCCGCAAAGGGGCTAATGCCGCTTGTCTGAACTGGCCTTTCCTGCCATTAGTGAGATTGGAATCTCATTCTGTAATCGTTAGGCGACATTCCGCTAAAGTTTTAAACAGCCTTTTCCTCCCCCCATTCAAACATCCATTGTATAAATGCATTACATATTATAGATTTGTATTATTTTGTTCAAATTCCCTCTGGATACAATAAGAACATGACGCAACAAAGAGGGAGAGTGATCATATGACGAATGCCTTGAAAGCATCGAAGCGCAAAAAATTCAGGGAAGGGCTATGGGGATACGCATTCATATCGCCGTGGCTGATCGGCTTATTTGTGTTAACGCTTATTCCAATGGGACAATCGTTATATTTTTCATTAACGAATTACCACCTATTGGAAAGTCCCCGGTTTATTGGTTTGGGCAATTATGAAGAAATCTTTATGAATGACAAAACATTCGTGCAAGCGATAAAAGTAACCTTCATCTATGTATTGGTATCCGTTCCGTTGAAGCTGGCGTTTGCCTTGGGTGTGGCTATGCTTTTGTATAAATCTATCAAAGGGATGTCGTTATTCCGCGCCGTCTATTATTTGCCTTCTTTAATAGGAGGCAGTGTGGCAATTGCAGCGATCTGGCGCAATCTGTTCGGATACGATGGATTGGTCAATAAGGCGCTGGGTGCAATCGGTATACCGGCAACGGATTTCATCAATATGCCGAACACCTCCTTATCTACGCTTATTATTTTGTCGATATGGCAATTTGGTTCTTCCATGGTCATCTTCCTAGCCGGATTAAAGCAAATTCCGAATGACTTATATGAAGCAGCGGCAGTAGACGGCGCTTCTAAAGTTCGGATTTTCTTTAAAATGACGCTGCCGATGCTGACGCCTATCATTTTGTTTAATATGGTCATGCAGACGATCAATAGCTTCCAAATGTTTACGCAGGCTTTCGTTATTACAAAGGGCGGCCCGATTGATTCTACTTTGGTTTATGCCTTGTATTTATATCAAAAGGCGTTTGTTTTCTACGATATGGGCTATGCCAGCGCGCTGGCATGGATTTTACTCGCGATTATCGGTGTGGTGACGCTAATTATTTTTGGCACGTCGAAAAGATGGGTCCACTATGAAAACTAATGCGATAAGCAGCAAGAAGGAGGAACCAGGCGATGCCCCATACGAAGCTATGGACTAAATATATCGTACTGATTGCAGGCAGTATTGTGATGATTTACCCCATCCTGTGGCTGTTTGGCAGCTCAGTCAAATCGAATGCGGATATGAGCAGCACACGTTTATTTCCAACTCATTTGGAGTGGCAAAATTTTGTGGACGGCTGGAATGCCATACCCGGATTTACTTTCGGACATTTTTTTATGAATTCCTTTTTGATCGCGGGGCTGTCGGTTATCGGCACGGTGCTGTCGAGTTCGCTCGTTGCATACGGATTTGCACGAATCCAATTCCCGCTCAGAAATTTTTGGTTTGCCATTCTTATGGTTACGCTAATGCTTCCAACCCAAGTCACCTTGGTGCCGCAGTATATTTTATTTAAAAATCTGGATTGGGTTGGTACCGCGCTTCCGATTATTGTCCCTCACTTTTTGGCGGTAGGGCCATTCTATGTGTTTCTCATTAATCAATTTATACGCGGTATCCCGAAAGATTTGGATGAATCGGCCAAGATAGATGGCTGCTCGCAGCTTGGCATTGCGTTTCGAATCGTGCTGCCGCTGTGCATGCCGGCTATTATTACTTCAGCCCTGTTTTGCTTCATCTGGACATGGGATGATTTTATGGCACAGATACTCTATCTGACGGATACTGCGAAGTATACGGTGCCGCTCGCCCTTCGTCTGTTTCTGGATAACTCTTCCGCCGTTACCTGGGGGCCCATGTATGCGATGAGCGTGCTGTCCATTTTACCTTGCTTTCTTATTTTCATGTTCTCCCAAAAATATTTTGTGGAAGGGATCGCTACAACGGGGATCAAATAGATTCATTGTATACATTTAAATCAAAATGATTTAATCTATATACCAATATCCGAGTGACAAACCACGACGAGACCAAGGTGAAGGCTATGAAAAATCCGATTAAAGTGTTTTCCCTTCAGGCAAACCTCTTTACTTCTTTTATGATAATTTCTGCCATCCTCATTTTAACGCTCGGAATAACCAGCTATATGATTACGAATCAAGAGGTCGTCGATAAGACGATCTCTTCACGCATTTTATTGCTGGATGAAATTAACAAGCAAATCGATATTCAGCTTCAGGCTATTGAATACGATTCCATGGTTGTGGCCAGCCATCCCCTGATCGAGCAGTATTTGCAGGAGGACGAGGACTCTTTTTTCAGGATTGGGAGAAATGAGCAGGTCATCGATCTGCTCAGCAGACAAAGCTATATTAAGGAGGGAATTCACTCCGTTCAACTGTATGCCAAAGATAGCGTGAACAGTTATTATACAGGGGCGAACGGTATTTTTGCCTACTCCATTCTGGAGCAGTCTCCCATGTATGACATGATCCGGCATGCGGATTATATTTGGCTTGGCACCAATAAGCTTATTAACGGCAGCTTTGTACGGGTTCATGATGAGGTGGTCAGCTTTGCCCGAAAGGTGCTGTCATCCGGGGGAAAGGAGCTTGGGGTGCTCGTTGTTAATATGAAAATTTCGTATATGCATAAGCTGCTATCGAGTCAATCGGCAGATGCCGGAAGGTTTTTGCTGGATTCCAGTTTAAGGCTTATTCTCGATTCCAGTCAAATCAAGAGCGATGCCCTTTCCTATTCTGCCATATCTGAAGCACTGCCCGAAATTATGAACCAGGGAAATTTTCCAAAGCAATTTGTGACACACGATTTCGATGAAAAGCAGCTGCTGGTTTGGAGCAAGCAGCAGCGAACGCAGTGGGTGGCGTTGGATGTGATTTCATGGCAAAGCATAACAGCCGGCAGTCAAAAAATTAAAAGCACAATGGTTATCGTCACGGTGATCTGCGTTCTGCTTGCCATTACGTTTGCTTATTTTCTTGCAAGACAGTTTGTTAATCCTATCAAAGGGCTTGTGGGTGCCATGAAGCATTTGAGAACGGGCAGGCTGGACACGCGCATCGACAACGAATATAGCAATGAATTCGGTTACTTGAACAAGCAATTTAATAATATGGCCACCAATATCGAGGAGCTTATCGAGCGGCTGAATAGGCAAAATCAGCAAAAGAGAGAAGCCGATATCAAGGTGCTGCAGGAACAAATGAACCCGCACTTTATTTATAACACGCTCGATGTGATGAATTGGCATGCCATTGAAGCGGGGGCAGACGAGATAAGCCGAATGCTTTCCCTGCTTGGCAAAATGCTCAGAATAGCTCTATCCAGCGGCGAATCCTTCGTACCGATCGGGAAAGAGGTGGAGCATATCACTTGCTACGTTGAGCTGCAAAAAATAAGATATCAGGATCAAATTCACATTCATCTCAATATTCCGGAAACCATTTATGATTATTATTTACCTAAATTAATTTTGCAGCCCTTCGTCGAAAATTCCATTATTCATGGGTTCCATTCCAGAAGAAAAGGGTTTATAGCCATTCGGGCCATGGAGTCTTCAGATACCATTAATTTTATCATTGAAGATAATGGCCATGGGATGGAGGACACGGCCAAGGTGCGGGAGCAGCAGCATCACGGCGTAAGAAATGTTTCGGACCGAATTGATCTTTATTTCGGTTCTGCATATGGCGTAAACATAGAGAGTGCTCTTGATCAAGGAACGACGGTCACTATTACAATTCCGAAGCTTTCAGCCATTCCTTTAGATTGGGAAAAGTTTAGAGAAGGGCAGGATAGTCATGGGCGCTAAGATTAAGGCAATCATTATCGATGATGATCAATTGACCTTGCAAGGGTTATCAAGAACGATCGATTGGCAAAAGTTAAATGTTGAAATTGCTGGTTTGGCGATCGATGGTGTGGAAGGGCTTTCGATGATTCAGGAGCATCAGCCCGATTTAATTTTGACGGATATATATATGCCCAGAATGGATGGAATCGCTATGCTGCAGTCAGCAAGACAAGCGGGCTCCAAGGCAGAGATAATTATTTTGAGCGGGTATGAGGATTTCAAGTATGCCAAATCAGCTTTAAAGCTGCAGGTAGCCGATTATTTGTCCAAGCCGGCAACCGTTCCGGAAATCGAAGCGGTACTCCTGGAAACGATCCAAAGGATAAAGCAAAGCAATCAGCTTGAGCAGGAAGAGAAGGAGCTAAAGGAATTAGTTAAATACCATCTGCCGGAGACGAAGAAGCAGCTGCTCAAGGGAATGCTTGAGCCGCATTTTTGCCAGAAGGAATTTTTTAAGCGAGCGACCAAGCCATTAGGATTGAACTTTGCAAACCAAGCGTTTGCTGCTGCGGTATTGGAATATGCGGTTCCCATCGGCAAAGCGCATTATAAGAGTAAAGATCTGTTGACGTATACCTATGCAATCACGAACATATTGGAAGAACTGGTTTCGAAAGAAACGAATGTTTATCTGGCGGATGTCCAGAAAGATAAATTTGTGCTTCTCTTCGCGTTTCCCGCTTATTTAAGAGCAGAGACGGCTAAAAATAGAATCAAATATATGATCAAGCATTTTATAGCGCCAATCAAAGATTATTTAAAGCTTGATGTATGGGTTTCTCTGGGATCGATTGAAAGTGACGCTGCTTTGGTTTGGCGTTCTTATCGCAAGGCGATGAATGCTCTTGTCGAGAGATCCTCTGCGGAAGATACCTGGCTTGTAGCCGATGAGCAGGGGGCGGATAAGCTGCCCGCATCGCTTCCATCCAAGCCGATCGAGCATTATAAGTCGCTTATGGAGGCTGTATTGGAGGGGAGATCCGATGAGCTTGCTGCCCATATTGCGCGTCTGCTTGAAGCGCTGAATGAACTAAAAGCAACGAATGTGCATTATATTCGAAGCGTAGTTATTGATTTAATGGGCATGCTTACGATCGGCTTGTATCAGCAGGGTGTGCTTATGGAGGAATTATACCCGGATGTACGCTGGTATCAGGACCTGGAGCGCATTAATAATGCCCAGAACCTGGAATCGTGGCTTAACGATACGATGGCCCTTTTATGCAGTGCGATGGCTAACCGCGTGAATCATAAGCATAAGAAAACGGTGGATTACATTAAAAAATATGTCAAAGAGCATCTGGCAGAGGATGTTACGCTGGATATCATTGCAGATAAGGTGAGCTTGACCAGAAACTATTTAAGTCAAATCTTCAAGGAAGTCACCGGTGAAAATTACAACAGCTACGTGACGCGCGTTCGAATGGAGCGGGCCAGGGAGCTTATGATGAGCGGGAAGTATAAGCTTTACGAGATTACGGCAATGGTCGGTTACAAAAATAATGCTTATTTCAGTCAGCAGTTTAAAAAGCATATGGGCTGCAATCCGTCCGATTATTGCTAGCAGTATATATTTTCGATACTTTTTATAGATTTATATTATTTTGTTTGTAGTGCGATCTCCTATAATAAAAGACAGCAATTTAATTGCATAAGGAGTGAATGACATGAAGAACGGCAGCAACAGGTTCAAGAAGTCCTTATTGATCGTAGCCATATCCGCTTTAATCATGTCGCTTCTAGCCGCATGCGGCCAGAGCAGCAATAGCGGAGGGAGCGGACAAGGGGGGACAGGCAGTCCGGAGCAAGGGGAGAATAACGAGAAGATTGAATTGCGGTTTGCCTGGTGGGGGTCACAGGGCAGGCATGATAGAACTTTGCAAGCGATTGCAAAGTTTGAGGAGAAGCATCAGAATATAAAAGTTATTCCTGAGTATTCCTCATGGGACGGATATTGGGAGAAGCTTTCCACACAGGTATCCGCAGGCAACGCACCTGACGTAATGCAGATGAGTATTTTGTATATCAAAGAATATTCAGAACGGAATGTACTGGCCGATTTGAATCCCTTCGTCGGCAGCGCTCTGAAGGTAGAGGATTTAAATGCAGATGTACTGAGCAATCAAGGTACGATTGATGGAAAGCTGACAGGCATCCCGGTTGCCGATAATGCATCCGTTCTGCTGGTCAATAATGAAATGTTTGAACAGGCGAATGTAAGCAAGCCCGATAAGGATTCCACTTGGGAGGAGCTGTTTGCCGTATCGCGGGAGCTGAAGGCCGCACTGGGGGATAATGTATATGGAATGTTTGATGCCTCTTCTTCTCTCGAAGCCTTTATGTACTATTTGTTCTCTAAAGGCGACAAGCTATACTCGGACGACAATCGGCTGGGCTATAACGACGATAACTTAAGAGCATGGATGAGCATGTGGGAGACGGCCCGCAAGGAAGGCATTGTTCCTCCGGCTAATATTACGGCTTCCGCACTGCCGCTGAGCAACGCAGATCCTAATAAAGATGCGCTGTTGAAAGGGACAGTGGCCATGATGGGCCCTACTTGGATAGCCGCTTTCCCGGCCTATCAGTCGGTGATGACGGATAATGTAGACATGATTTCGTATCCGCATGCAGAGCATACGGGCAGCGTGCTGCAAACCGCCATGTTCTTCAGCGCTTCCGCTAAGTCGAAGCATCAGGAAGCCGCTGCTATGCTGATTGATTTTCTAGTAAATAGCGAGGAAGCTGCGGATATTCTGGAAACGGAACGCGGCCTTCCGGAAAACAAGAAGATGCGTGAATATTTGGCGCCAAAATTTACAGATCGCGACAAAAAAATGATCTCGATGCTGGAGCATATATCTGAAAGCCATCCAGCCTGGTATGATGCCGGTCCCAAGGGGGCAGGCGAAGTGACTGCGCTATTCGAGAAGGTTATTCAGAAACATCAGTTTGGTCAAACAACCATCGATGAAGCGGTGAAGGAATTCCGCGTAGAGGCTGACAAAATTTTTGCCAGAAATAACGAATAGAGCTGTCATATATTAGCTTTCTTTAGTGCAACATAGATAGAGGACCGCTGCAGCAGCGGCCTTCTATGTTTCATCGGAAAAAAAAGATAGAGGTGAGGGCAATGGGAGAGAAAAAGTTTTCTATTATTGGCTGTCAGCATAACCATATTGAAATATTTATAGATCAAATGTATCAGTTGGGCTATAGCTGCGCCGGTATTTTGGAGGAACATGACGGGACGTTAGCGAGAACGATCGCTGAGAAATATCAAATCCCATTGGTGGAGGACAAGCTTTCATTGCTGGGTGAAGAGGTAAAAGTCGTAGGCTGCGCAGGCATTAATAATGAAAAAATAGATGTGATCGAGCTGTGTGAGCAGTATGGCAAATCGATCATGGTAGACAAGCCGGCTGTCGTAAATAAAGAGGCTCTGGCGCGCCTGGAGGCGGTCATGGAGCGGAATCGAATTAAGGTGGGCATGCTGCTAACCGAAAGATTTCATCCTGCGATTTATACCCTGAAACAATATATTGATGCCGGAAAGCTCGGGGAGCTTGTTCATATTGGGATGAGAAAACCGCATAGGCTTAACGCTTCTTCACGACCGGAGTGGTTTTTTAACAAGGAGCAGTGCGGGGGGATATTGATCGATTTATTAATTCATGATTATGACCTTCTGCGCTGGTTTACAGGGCAAGAGATAACGAGCTCGGCAGGCCTGGTAGGCAAAAGTATACTTCCCGAATATCCGACTTTCTATAATACAGTGAATGTTCAAGTTGAACTTGCTGACGGCTCATTGATGCAGCTTTACGCGGATTGGCATACGCCGCAACAAAGCTGGACCTGGGGGGACGGGCGGATCTTTGTAACAGGAACAAGGGGGTTCGCTGAGCTTCGTCTTAGCGGAGATCCCTTACTGTCGCCAAACTCTTCAATCATGCTGTTCGTCAGTGAGGAAGAGGAATGGAGCGGAGTGGAACTGGTCCAGCCTCCTGCCACCATTACAGCAGATTTTCTCCGCTATATAAGAGGAGAAGCTTCTCTGCTTACTCATGAGGAGATTCTCAAGGCGAGCAAGGCTGTATTGGAAGCCGATGCTGCCATCCCCTATACGACAGTTACATCAGATAAGGAGAGTAAGAAGCATGTTTGAGCCTGTCAGGTTTGCCATTGTGGGCTGCGGGGTAATCGCCGATATTCACGCGCAAGGCATCAGCCGGCTTGATGAAGCGGTATTAACTGCCGTGTGCGATGTCGATGAGGAGAAGGGAAAGGCATTTGCATTAAAGTATGGCGCTAAATATTATGCCGATTATAAGGAACTGCTGGCCGATTCAGATATCGAGGTGGTCAATATTTGCACGCCGAGCGGTATGCATCCTCAGCATGCGATGCTTGCCGCCTATGCAGGCAAGCATATTATTTGCGAAAAGCCGCTTGCTATAAAACTGGAGGACCTATTGCATATGATTCAGGTATGCAAAGAGCAAGACGTAAAGCTGGCCACCGTATTTCCTAGACGGATGGCGCCGGCAGCGCAATATGTCAAGCGAATTCTGGAAGAAGGAAGGCTTGGCAGGCTCACCTTATGTGATGCTTATGTAAAAATATACCGTTCCCAGCAATATTACGACAGCGCTGGCTGGAGAGGAACGTGGGACATGGATGGCGGGGGAGCGATGATGAATCAAGGGATCCATATTGTAGATCTTCTGCAATGGTTTGCCGGCCCCGTTAAATCGATTTATGGAAAAGCCTCGGCGCTGCAAAGAAACATTGAAGTGGAGGACACCGCTGTCTCTTTGCTTACCTATGAAGGAGGAGGGCTGGGAGTCATGGTCATGACAACAACCTCCAATCCGGAGCTGGGACAACGGGTAGAGCTTCATGGAGAGAGAGGCACGCTCGTCTATGAAGATGATGAAATCAAGCAGCTCCTGATCGATGGCAAAGCTGTAGCGGTGCCGGCGTTCGAGCCGTTCATCGTTCTTCCGGATGGCCATCGTATTCAAATCCGCGATATGGCGTACGCTGTGCGTGAAGATCGAGAACCTGTCGTAACAGGCGAGGACGGTATTCATGCGCTGCAAATGATTTTGGGCACGTATGAATCTTCTCGCTTAAACAAGGAAATTCATCTGATCATGAGAGAGGAAGGTTAAGTCTTCTAATCGTCAAGAAATGGCGAGAGCATGGGATAGAGCCGGCTCAATCCGGACAGCTCCGAGGTCGAATTTGACTGCAACTCGTCGGGAATCCCCCATAAGCATGCGATGAAAAATGATAGCCCGAAAAGTTTCCGAGATTAAAACGCAAAGAGGCTAATGCTGCTTGCCTGCATTGGCCTCTCCTGCCTTTAGTGAGATTGGAATCTCATTCTGTAATCGTTAGGCGACATTCCGCTAAAGTTTTTAAACAGCTTGTTGAAGTAGCTTTTATTATCATAGCCTAACGAATCCGCGATGTTGTCGATGCTGCGCGTTGACTGGTCCAGCAGCTCCTGGGCCTTCTCCATCTTGGAGCGAATCACATATTCGATAAAATTCTCGCCGGTTTCCTTCTTGTACAATCGACTGAAATAGCTGGGGTTAAGGTGCAGATGCTTGGCGACTTCCTCCAAGGTTACTTTACGGTGCAAATTCATGGCGACATAACGCTGCGCTTCCCAAATCTCCATTCTGTTAGGCTGACTGAATAATTGGCTGGTGAAGGCAATGGCTTCTTGCAGAAAATCGATGATAACCGCTCGCAGGGCGCCGATGTTTTCAATGTCGAGGAAAATCCGATGCAGAACATCCTGGGAGTACAGAGTGCGAAAATGCTGCATACTTTTGAATTTGATCTGCAGGCTCAGCAGTATTTTGAGAAACCACTCCTTGACCACCTCCGGGTTATAATGGTTCTGCCTGATCCATTCGAGCCAATGGTCGACCTCCGCTTCAACGTCCTCTGTTTTTCTTTCCAGCACAATTTTCTGAAATTGCTCAACGGCAGCCGTGTAGTGCAAGTACAGGTCGTCCGCGGCATAAGGGAACGGACGATGCTTGTAAATGGAGCCGTATTCCTTATAGAAGCGCTGCTCCTTGCTTTTCATCAGGGTGAGAATGTTGTCTTTTAACGGTTTAAAGGAAGCATTCAGGTCTCCCAACACAAAGGACAGATGGATTTTCAAATATTTACTTAACGCAAACTGAATTTGCTTCAGGCTTCGGCGAACGACATCGAAGTCGTTCACCTTCAGAGAGTTGGAGCTGTCGAATAATAATAGAATCTCCTGCATCGACAGACGGAACAGGACGGTCCCTTCATGGGGCTTCAGAATTTCTTCAATAACATTCTCCACGGCAAAAATACAGTTTTCCTCGGATATAAATTTGCCCCGGGCCGTCCGGTATTCGTCTATATAACCGAGAACGGGCATATATGGCCGCAACTGCAGCTGTATGCTGAACTGCCGGGCTTGCTCCAGCCATTCCTCCACGTCCCACACCGGATTGTACAAGGTGGAGCGAATGAATTGCTCCTTCATAATTTGCTTGTGTGAATGAAGGAGAGGTGCCGCCGGAGGCGCCTGAGAAGCTTCCTTGTCGGCCTGCTGCCGGAGCCATTCTTCCAGAAGTCGGACGACGGTTTCCGATTCAATCGTTTCCTTAAGCAAATAATCGTGCACATTAAGCTTAATCGCTTGCTGGGCTAACTTAAAATCGTCGTGGCAGGATAAAATAATGACCATGACGTCCGGGTTGATCTCTTTGGTCAGACGGATCAATTGGATGCCGTCCATCAGAGGCATTCCGATATCGGTGATCAGAAGGTCGGGGGGATCCTGCTTTACATGCTCGTAGGCCTTCAAGCCATTCTCGAACATGCCGGTAAGCTGTAATTGCAGCCTGTCCCATGGAATCGTTCGCTCCAGAAACTCCAGGACCGGAATATCGTCATCCACCAGCATCACTTTCAGCATAGAATTACTCCTCCTTAGCCCTCGGAATGTAAAGCGTAATTTGCGTGCCTTGCCCCGGCATACTTTCGATTTCGATATTGAACCGATTCCCATAGATTAATCTCAACCGGTCATACACATTCTTGACACCGATTCCCGAGAAGGATTCATCTTCCTGCCGCTCGGGATGGATAGGCTGCTTGAGATTCTCCTTCAATCGGTTTAAGCGCTCTGTATTCATTCCTGCACCGTCGTCTTCAATTCGGATGGCCAGCTCGTCCGCAGCGATTCGAGAGAAAATTCGAATCGTCCCCTTTTGTTGATTAAAGCCGTGAATAATGGCATTCTCGATCAACGGCTGCATGAAAAAGCGGGGAACCTTCTCATCAAGCGTCTCCTCCAGCAGGTTAATCTCCCATTTCAGCGCTCCATGATGCCGGAAATTCATCAGCTTCATATAATTGACGGTCGTGTCCACTTCTTCCTGCAGAGGTACCAATTCATCCTTCTGACTGATGGTCATTCTAAGCAGCTTTGCCAAGGAGCTGATCAAGGCGGCGTTCTCCTCATCGCCCTTGAGCCATATTTTCATCCGGATAGAATTAAGGATATTAAATAAAAAATGAGGGTTGATTTGCGCCTGAAGCATCTTAAGCTCCGCTTTCCGTTTAAGGGTTTGCTCCAGAGTGATTTGCTCGATCATATGCTGAATTCGCCCCAGCATTTGGTCAAAGGAGCGGCCCAGCCTGCCAATTTCGTCCGGCCCCCGAATCCGCGAGCGTACATCGAGATTGCCGGATTCGACCTCGGAGGCGATCTGTCCCAGCCGGACAATCGGCTTCGTAAATTGGCGGACCAAATAAACAAGAATGATTAGAAAGGCGGAGAAGAACATAATTTGCAAAAAAACATTCGTCCGTAAAATTTGATGGATCTGGCCTAAAGCAGTATCATAGGGAGTCATGCTGAGAAGGTACCAGTCGGAATAGATCGTTTTGTTGGCAACGACCAGGTATTGCTCCCCATTCAAATGAATAAATTGACTGCTGCTCTCGCCTTCAGGAAGTGCTTGGCTATGGGCAAAGGGCTGTCCGATTTGCGATTTGTCGGCATGGGATAAGATGATGCCTGAGCCGGTTAACAGCAGCTTCTCGCCTTCCGCCCGATCATTGGAGAACACCCGGCTAATCTGGCTTTCACTAATGCTTATAATAATATAACCGTATAATTCGGATGAGAAGGTTTTGATCGTCCGAACTAAGGTCATGAATTGTTCATTTTGCTTGCGCTCGGATTCGATATAGGCCGGATGGGTTCCAACCCATAAGGTGCTGGAAGCCGGGAAATCCGGGAGCTCGACAAACCAAGGCTCTTCAAAAAGACCGACGGGGTCGAATTCGTAATAAGGAAAATTCGTATAGTTGGTGCCGTCCGGCAGCAGGATGGTAATATAGGTCTTTTCATCGGGAAAAGAAATATTATCCAGCTTGGCTGTAATTTTTTTGCGGCTTTCAAATAACTCTATCTCGTCCGGTTCCAGATTTAATCGATGTTCGTTTCTTCGCTGCATGACAATGGACCGGATTTCGTTATCGAACTGGATGAAGTTGGAGACATAGATCATTTTATTGATTCGGTTCTCGATATACTGTTCTATAACCTCCAGCGTCTCGGAGGCCGTTCGGACCGCTTCCTCCTTAAGCACCTTCTTGGAAGTGTAATCAGAGAGGATCAATGTAATAATCGTCGGTATGACGAGACATAGAATAGAAGACAGGATGAGCTTTTGGCGCAATGATCTTTTTCGGTACAGGTTCATTAGTCGCATTGACTTCCTAAAGCTCCTTTAGCCGTTTAGTTAACCGCTATCATAATATACATAAGGGAGCAGAATATTTCTACTCCCTTGAAGGACTTGACAGCAAAACTATTTATTTGCGTTAATGATTTTTTGAATTTTGTCTTTAGCGTTAGCTATCGCCTGGTCTATATCCTGCTGTCCCAGAAGAACGAGATCGACTTCGTCCTGATAAGCTTTATAGACCTCGGCCTGGAACGGATGGGCCGGCGGCAGGGAAGTCATTTTGGCATGATCCAATACATATAGCAGGGATTCCTTATCTACCATTTCCGGTTTCTTGGTCTGGTTGATGATCGCTTCGAGAAGCTTGCCCGTATCTTCCTTCTTCCAGGAGGTCAAATACTTCTCCATGGAGGAAAGTCCTTCGGTCGAGAGATATCTGGCGAATTTGTAAGATTCTTCTTTATGCTTTGAAGTCGACGAAACCACTAAATAGTTGGAGGACGACACAGCATAACCGCCTTCATCCTCGGGGTTGTTTTTCGGATTCGGCGCGAAGATCGTTTTATGGTTAGCTTCGTATTGATCTGTTCCTCCCGCTTCACCGATCATCCAGGAGCCGATGACAATCATGCTTGCCTTGCCGTTGAAGTAGAGTGGGCGGTAGGACATTTTTTGAGAAATGACATCCACGAGCGGAACGGCGGATTTATCCACCATTTCGGTTTGCTGGCGAATTTCGATCGATTTACGGACACCGGGATCATCCAGGTTGATCGTCAGATCCGGCAAAATAATGTCGTTGTTCTTGGGCTGATGCCATAAGCCTAACGTGTAGTAGTCGGTCCAGGTGTGATGATACGTTCCATAGCGCTTGTCGGCTCCTTCGCCGGCCGTCATCTGCTTGGCATAATCCATGAAATCGTCCCAAGTCCAATCGATCGTCGGCACCGCCAAGTTGGCTTCCTTCAAATGATCCTCGTTCAGCATGACGAACCAGGTGCTGAACGTACCCGGAAGGCCATAATACTTGCCGTTAATGCCTGTATTGGTCTTGTACTCTTCCTCGTAATTGAAGCCTTCCTGTTCAATGAAGGTGTTGAGCGGCTCCAGCATTCCATTAGCGGCGCGCTGGGCGTAGCTTCTTTCATCGGCGATCAGGAAGACGTCGAGAGTCTCTCCGGAAGCGGAATACAGGTCAATTTTTTTCATGATTTCGTCATTTGTAGGTTCGGTCATCGGTACGTAATCAACCTTGATGCCGGGGTTCAGCTTTTCAAATTGTTCAATTACCGGCTGCATCATTTCTTTGGTAAAGGTAACCTCTTGTGCATGAAACTTGATAGTGACTTGCTGCGGCTTGCCGTCTTCATTAGCACCGGGAGCAGCGTCCTTCTTGGTGCAAGCGCTTAAAATTAAGCTTACAACAAGGAGAAAAACAAGAGACCAGCTTGCTGCTTGTTTTCTACGAATCATTTTTACACCCCTCTTATTTATTTGTACAGACTTCATCCTATCATGTTTCGGAAATGATCAGCATTTCAAATTTTTGACTGGATTCAAAATTTTTTTACCACATAGGAATCTTTAAGTTCTTTACAGCGTTAATACGATGAAGATATAGATTCCTATTGGCATAAAAAGCCTCCTCTAATATCGGGTTATTCATCTTCGAAGAGGCTCCGTTAGGAGCTTTTTTTACCACATAGGATTCTTTAAGTTCTTTACAATGTTAATGTGATGCAGAACAAAGAATCCTATTGGCATAAAAAGCAACCTCTAATACCGGGTTATTCATCTTCGAAGAGGCTCCGTTAGGAGCTTTTTTTACCACATAGGAATCTTTAAGTTCTTTACAGCGTTAATACGATGAAGATATAGATTCCTATTGGCATAAAA
>NZ_JBQCLK010000051.1:0-3996 GCF_051966115.1 Paenibacillus sp. SAFN-117 | reverse complement strand
AGCAACCTTTAATACCGGGTTATCGTTATCCTTTGACACCGCCTAGCGAGATGCCTTCGATGACTTGCTTCTGCCCGATGATAAAGATTAACAGCAGGGGAACAATGGCGATGACAGAGCCTGCCATCATTAACGAATAGAACTCGCCGTAAGCGTCTGCAAATTTCCGGATGCCGACCTGCAAGGTAAGAAGTTTCTCGGAGCGCAGGAAAATTAACGGGTTCTGATAGTCGTTCCAGGTCCAGATAAAGCGTAAAATTCCGTAGGTGGCAATAGCCGGGCGTACCAGCGGCAGCGCGATCGTGAAGAAGATTTTCCAATGTCCGGCACCGTCTATACGGGCTGCTTCCAAATACTCGTTATTCACCCCGAGGAAAAACTGGCGAAGCAAAAATGTTCCCAGCACACTGAAGCTGCCCAGAAGGATGAGTCCGATGTGGGTATCGAATAATCCCAGCTGACGGTAAAGAATAAATTGCGGCACGAGAACAGCCTGGCTCGGAATCATAAAAGTAGACAGCACTACCAGGAAAGCCACGTTCCTGCCCTTGAATTGAATCTTGGCGAAGGCGTAAGCGGCCATGCAAGAAACCAGCACGGAAACTAACGTCGTCAGAACCGTTACTTTAATGGAATTCCAATAAAATAAATAAAGCGGATATTTGCCGAGCCATACTTCTTTGTAGTTTTGGACGATATTCCACTTGCTCGGAATCCATTCAATCGGATATTTGAACACATCCGTCTCAGGCTTGAACGATGCGGACAGCATCCAGATAAAGGGCAATAAAAACGTAATCCCGATGAGGAACATCAATAAAGTAACGAAAGCTTTCCTCCATTTATTGCTATTCAATTGTCAGTCCCCCCTTAATAGTTCACCCATTTGCGCTGTCCGTACCATTGAATGAGAGTAATAAGAAAGATCGCGAAGAACAGGAACAAGGCCATTGTTGAAGCATAGCTCATCTTCAGATTGATAAAGGCCGTTTCATATAAATAGTAGACGACGACAGAGGTCGAGCCTGCCGGGCCGCCCTTGGTCAATACCTGGATAATGTCAAATACCTTGAAGGTGCCGATAATTCCGGTGATCAGCAAAAAGAAGGTCGTAGGCGACAGCAAGGGCAGCGTGATCGATTTGAACTTCTGGGAAGCTGTAGCACCGTCGATATCCGCAGCCTCATACAGCTCTTGCGGGATGGACTGCAGGCCGGCAATATAAATGATCATATTGTAGCCGATAGATACCCAAACCATGATCATCATAACGGAAGGAAGGGCAAAATGAATGTCTGCAATCCACTTGGGAGGATCGGCAATCCCTAATGACATTAACATACTGTTGATGGGGCCATAAGAGGGATGGAACAGCACTTGCCACACCATCGCTACAGCAACAATGCTGGAAATATACGGCATGAAATAAACGACTTTAAAAAAGCTTTTGAAATAGACGCTTTTGTTGATAATGACGGCTAAAAATAAGGATATGGCCAAAGTGATAGGAACGACGAGCAGAAAGATCAGGTTGTTCTTGATAGATTTCCAGAATAAATCGTCATTCAGCAAGTTTTTAAAATGAGTAAGCCCTGCAAATTCCACACCTTTAAAGCCCGAAATATGATTCCAGTGAGTGAAGCTTAATATAAAGGAAGCGATAATCGGCATAATTAAAAATATGGTGACTCCTATAAGCATGGGAGCAATAAACAAATATCCGGTTAACGTTTCCCTCCATTTCTGCTTATTTATTGCAATCACGCCTTTCGTCATGTTGTGCAGCATCGTAATCTATATATTAGAAAACAAAGACGGGTTCGGAGAAGTTAAAAAGATGACTGATTCAAAAATATTTTGACTTTTAAAAATTACCCGAGGAAACTAACCT
The DNA here is from genome assembly GCF_051966115.1 of Paenibacillus sp. SAFN-117. Classification (NCBI taxonomy): domain Bacteria; kingdom Bacillati; phylum Bacillota; class Bacilli; order Caryophanales; family Paenibacillaceae; genus Paenibacillus; species Paenibacillus sp. SAFN-117. The sequence continues at coordinate 2,105 of NZ_JBQCLK010000051.1, read as the reverse complement.
GAAGCGAATCAGAGGCGGCCGCTGCCGGTGACATTTATTAAACTTCCGCTGCTTGGTTGTTATTGTTCCAGTTTCTGGGTAGTATCAAGGGTACAAAGTGTGATTTTATTTAAGAGGAAGGGAAGAAGGTAGTCTAAGTCTTTCCGAACCGAAATTTTGCCGGGCGTGACGGCATGATACTATATAAATCGAAGGCTGTTCTGTTATTCGTAAAAGGGGGATGGAGCAGTTACCGAGGCAAAGCTATCTCCGGAGGCTCAAACCAAACTCAATGAGCCCGGACCACCTGAGCGGAGAGGGAGGATGGGGAAAAGATGAGGATCGAAAGCGACAAGCCGGAGAATCACGGGCTTTCGTCCAAAGCGTTGCTGGAGTTCTTTCAACAAATTGAGCATTCGGGCTTGGGGGTTAACAGCTTTATGCTGCTGCAGAACGGCAAAGCAACCGCGCAGTATTGGCGGGCCCCCTATCGGAAGGATTGCCCGCAGCTGTTATTTTCTCTTAGCAAAAGCTTTACGTCCATAGCAGCCGGGATTGCCTGGGACAATGGTTTGCTGGAACTGGAGGATAATGTGATCTCCTATTTTCCGGACCGATTGCCGGATACAATGTCGCCGAATTTGGCGAAGATGAGCATCCATCATCTATTATCTATGAATACGGGCCACGCAAATAATATATATGGTTTGGTGGCTAATGCAAAAGATTGGGTAAGGGCCTTTTTGTCGTTAAAGGTGGAGCGCGAGCCGGGCAGCTTCTATTTATACAATACTCATGCTACTTATATGCTGTCTGCTATTATCGAACAGGTGACCGGCCAGAATCTGGTTGATTTCCTGATGCCCCGGCTGTTCGAACCGTTAGGAATCCCGAGACCTTCCTGGGAGACCTGTCCGATGGGCATTACCGCAGGAGGGATGGGACTAAGCCTGACGACGGAAAGCATTGCGAAATTCGGCCAAATGCTCTTGAACAAAGGAGTATATGACGGACAAAGGATCGTTTCGGAACGATATATTCACTTGGCGACAGGGAAGCAAAGCGATAATCGGATGGCTGGGGATTCTGCGGATTTTACACAGGGCTACGGGTATCAATTTCACTTGTGCAGGCGAGGCTGTTACAGGGGAGACGGGGCTTTCGGCCAGTTATGCTTTGTTGCTCCCAGGGAAAATCTGGTGATTGCAGCCACTTCAAGCTTGAACGGCAGGCAGCAGTTAAAAGCTTTACTGGATTTGATATACGAGCATATTCTCGATCAACTGGATAACAATCATTCTCCAAGCCTGGAGGACCATCAGGTTTTGCAGCAGCGCCTGGCCAGCGTGACCTATCCTGTCCCTGGATTTCAACCGGTTCCCGAGGGCGTTCCCGATTTCGGGCAGCGTTCCTATCTAATGAGCGAAAACCCCCGCGGCCTGCATAAGCTCGATGTGTCCTTGAAGGGGAAACAAATAGAGCTTCAATTTACCCATGACACGTATGCGGACCGTCTCTTATTTGACGTGACAAAACCGGTCCATACCCAAGGGATGTTTGAGAAAGACCTGGCTCTGCACCGACAGGAGGTCGTCACCTACGCTTCCTGGTTAACCAAGAATAAACTGAAGCTTACTTTACTCTATATTGAAACTCCCTATTTGGTGACCTACACACTGTGTTTCAAAGAACGGGAACTGGAGCTGGAGCTGAATTACGAAATGAATGTATCCCTATCTCCTCATACTAAGGAATTTACAGCCGCGGGGCATTGTATTTAACAGTGGGAAAAGAGTGCCAAAACATCGCCTTAGGCTATGGTGAATCACGTTGCCGTTCTCTTCCTGTTCCGGCCCTTCCACGGAATCTTGTGATTGATGATAGGTTTCGCATGAGAGAAGCGATCTAACTGTATTTTATGCAGGCAGTTTGGAGTGCATTTCCAATAATGGCTGTACTAGCTGGAAAAGTGTGAAATTTGAAAACTAAATGGATTTCATACAGTTAGATTTCTATATTCGGAAGAGATATGGAAACTAACTGGAAAACTGGACCTCTGTCAAGAAAGTGGACACACCGTTAGTGTAAATTAGCTGCTCTTGTTGTAGTACATGATCTCAAATAGA
>NZ_JBQCLK010000050.1:27966-32821 GCF_051966115.1 Paenibacillus sp. SAFN-117 | reverse complement strand
GTTCCGGCAAAAGCGGACACGGCGAAACAGGAAGCAAACAAGGATTTATAGACTTTTATAAGTTCTTGGCAACGGGAGAAGATTGTCCGGCCCAATTCAGTACGAGCCCATAACAGCCAAGACCATGCTCAATTCGGTCAAGGCGCCCTCCATGCCTTTTGACTGGTCTCTAAATCCGTACAGAGGATGTCAGCATGGATGCAGCTTCTGCTATGCCCGCAGCACTCATTCCTACCTGGGAGAGAAGGCGGACGATACGTTTCAGAAGCATATCTATTTGAAGGAGAATGCGGCGGAAGCATTGAAGCGGCAGCTTGCAGCCGCCGCCCGTTCGAAGAAAGGTTTGGAAGCACTGGGGAGCATCGCCATAGGCACCGCGACCGATCCTTATCAGCCTATCGAGAGCCGGGCCCGTCTGACTCGGCAATGCCTGGAGGTCCTGATTGAATATGGGGTACCGGCCAGTATAACGACCCGATCCCCGCTTATCCTGAGAGACCTTGACTTGCTGAAGAAGCTGCCTCATGTATCGGTTAACCTGAGCGTCAATACATTGAACCGGAAGCTATGGAGACAGTTGGAGCCCTCCACCCCGTCCCCGGTCAAAAGACTGGAAACCGTCAAGCAGTTGAGGGAAGCCGGAATAGAGGCCGGAATTTTCATGGCGCCGATCCTTCCCTATTTGACGGATACCCCGGAAGAGCTGCAGGAATTCGTCGATACCGTTCCTTCGTACAATCCTTGTTATGTCATACCGTCCTATCTGCGGTTGAGCACAGCCGAAGTGAAGGTTTGGTTCTTCGCCACCCTGGAACAGACCTATCCGGAGCTGCTCGCCCGCTATGCCCGTCTCTACCGGCATTCGGGCTATATCCCGTCCGAATACCGCGAGGAGAAAATGTATTTCATCAAAGAGCAGCTTGCCCGGCACCATCTGCAGACTTCCCATTCGGGGCCTAAAGACAATTCCCATATTCACAAGACGGAGCTCCGCCTAGACCCGCAGGAGGCGGAAGAACAGCCGGTTCAGCTGAGCTTTTCCTTCGAGAATCTTTAATCGCACTAATATTACTCGAGGTAGATTATTATCCCGGATAAATAACAGAGTCCGTCCTTGCAATCTCCGAGGTCCATCTGAAGCAGCTTACAGATCCGGGATCTGCCAATCTATCTCGGCGATCCCGTTCTCCCGCAGGAAGCGGTTGGCTCTGGAGAACGGCCTGCTGCCGAAAAATCCCCGATTCGCCGAGAACGGGCTCGGATGCGGGGACTTGATGATGCAGTGCTTGTCCGATGTAATCTGCGCCGCTTTCTCCTGGGCATATTTCCCCCATAACAAGAAGACAAGCGGCTTCTCCCGTTCGTTAAGCAGCTCGATCACCCGATCCGTGAAACCTTCCCATCCCTGTCCTTGATGGGAATTAGCCATCCCCCTTCTGACCGTCAGCACCGAATTCAGCATGAGCACCCCCTGCTCCGCCCAGCTTTGCAAATAGCCATTATTCGGAATTTTACAGCCCAGATCGTCGCGAAGCTCTTTATAGATATTTTGCAGAGATGGGGGAGGCTGGATGCCCGGCAAGACCGAGAAGCTTAAGCCGTGAGCCTGACCGGGACCGTGATACGGATCCTGGCCGATAATGACCACCTTCGTATTCTCATATGGCGTTGAATGCAAGGCCGAATATATATGGTGCATATCCGGATATACGGTATAAGTTTTATACTCCTGAACGAGAAACTCTCTTAAACGGAGATAATAAGGCTTGGCAAATTCATCCTCAAGCAGCGGTGCCCAATCGTTCTTCAAAATAGCCATTCTACTTACCTTCCTTGTATGAAAATTAAGTTTAATAGAATTGTAGCATAATCTCCCGGGCCTCTTCACTGCATCAAGCACAAAAAAACAAGCCTGCAGAATGATCCATCCGCAGGCTTGTCCTATTCCTCCCGCAGCCGATGCTCCCGGCTTACGGGTTGGTTGTTCCATATTATCGTTTGCTTACAAAAGCTCTTTGCGCAGCTGTTCAGGAGATTTGGGGGACAGGGCACCAAACGGAATATCAAACACCGTCTTGGCCCCGGTTTGTCCTTCCTTGGCCAGTCTATAAGCCGCTCTGGCATAAGCGACCAGCACGCTCGCCGTAAATTCGGGATTGCTGCCCAGCTTCAGCCCGAACTCGATCAATTGAGTGCTGTCCGCTCCGGTCTTCCCGGAACGAAGCACATGACCGCCGTGAGGCATAGCCGAGTGGTTGGCCTTCATCTCTTCTTCCGAAATGAAGTGAACGATCGTCTCGTAATCGGCGAAGTAATTCGGCATCGACTTGATCTCCGCCTCGATCCGATCGCGATCGGCGCCTTCCTCGGGTACAATAAAGCATTCCCGCAGATGCTTGTCCCGGGTCGACAGCTCCGGATTCTCTCCGGCGCGAACTCTCGATACGGCCGTTTCGCTTGGAATCGTATATTGGATGCCGAGCTTGACTCCTTCTACCCGGCGAACCGCATCCGAGTGTCCTTGGCTGACTCCCTTACCCCAGAAAGTATATTCCTTACCCTCGGGAAGAATGGCTTCCCCGAGCAGACGGTTCAGGGAAAACAAGCCGGGATCCCAGCCGGTAGAGATGACACTGACGTGCCCGGACTTACGCGCTTCGGCGTCTACCTTGGCGAAATATTCAGGAATGCGGGCATGGGTATCGAAGCTGTCCACCGTGTTAAACATAGCGGCAAATTCGGGCCCCTGGACAGGCAGATCGGTCGCGGATCCCCCGCATAGAATCATTACATCGATCTTATCTTGATAAGCCTGCACTTCAGAAATATGGACCAGCTTGGAGCCTGCTGTGAGCTCTTCCGGTTTTCTTCTTGTGAAGATGGCCTCCAGTTGGAAATCAGGGTTTTGTTTGAGTGCAAGCTCTACACCTTTACCCAGATTCCCGTAGCCTACAATACCGACAGTTATTTTATGTTCCATATGATTTCCCTCATTTCTGTGACCAGAAGATTTATATTTCCTGTAATACAAGTTCGTGCTTTGAAACATTATATCAATAAAATTAACATCATCACAACGAACCGCTCAATAGAAATATTTTATAGCTAACGGAAAGCATTTTTATTTCTGAAGGACACCCGGAATCCGGCCCCATAATATCCGCCCCTATATCCCTTGCGGGTCAGGGCTAGCTTTGTTTATTCATTCCCTCTTTCTCTTCCAGCCATTCCTTCAAGACAACCGCTTGATTATATCTTTCATCTTTGGCCGCATATAGAAGGGTGACAGGCTCCTTGCCCCTGACCATTTGTCTAAGCTTATGCAGGGTCCGGCCAGCTTCCCCGTCGGCCTGGTCCAATTCTTGCATATATTGTTCTTTGAACGATTCAAATCTATCCGGATTGTGGGCAAACCATTGGCGCAGCGCTCGGCTGGGAGCCGCCTCCTTCATCCATTCATCCAGGTGTGCGGCTTCTTTAGTCATGCCTCTTGGCCAAAGCCGGTCTACCAAAATTCTAAGTCCGTCCGTCGGCGCCTGCTTGTCATAGATCCGTATGACCGAGATCTTGCCCATACCAAATCCCCCTTACATATAGAATCCTGCCGCATGAAAGGGCCAATCCAGCAGCAAGAGCGTCTTCCCTAATGGAGACGCTCCTCTTTATACCCATCAGCCGGTTTTCGCCGTCTTCAATCTTTCCAGTTCGGAGGTAACCTTTTCAATCATATTAACGAAGGAAGCCAGCTCTTGGGAACTGACCGATTGATTCTTGGCATAGTTCGAAGTCCGCTTCGATTCTTCTTCTACCTGGCGTAGAAAACGATGAACGGACGTCAGCTTGAGCCGGATTTGATCCAGGGCTTCTCTGGAACGGGAAGCCAGCTTACGGACCTCGTTGGCCACGACCTCGAAGCCCCGCCCCTCTTCTCCTGCACGTGCGGCTTCAATGGCTGCGTTAAGACCGAGCAAATGGGTCTGATCGGAAACTTCCTGCATCAAGGTACCCATTTCATTTATGTACTGAATTTCCTTATCCAGCTCGTACAGCAGATGATTCGCCTTTTCCTGGGAGTTGACGGTATTCTCCGCCATCTCGGCCACAGACTGACTGCTTGCTCCAAGCTGAACCATCATGCCCACAAGATCCTGAATGGAGGCATTAATTCCTTGCAGCATCTTGCTTTGTTCCATACTGACCGCTTCCAGTTTTGCCTTCTCCAGCTTCTCGTATGCTTCCAGAACCAATTGGGAGTCGAAATTAAACATCTTGGTCAAGGAATGGATCACCTTCACCCAATCTTGGGGCATGGTTTGTTGAAAACGGACGGAAGCTATGTCCAGATAAATCATATACGTTCCCAAATACCAGTTGGAATCCAATCCGATTCTAGAATGAACAGAGCCTACATGCATACGCTTCTGAATATACTCCTCGTCAATAACCCCTTCGGTCATCGACATGAAATACCATCTTTGGGTTTCTTTCAGACGCTCCATCGTACTATGCTTCTCAATAACTTCCTTCAATTCGGGATGCGCCATAATATGGTCATAAAGCTCGTCCACCAAGCTTTCCACAATTTGTTGAAACTCCGCTTTCTTCGATTTCAGCAAGGACAAATCCGCATCGCGGATGCCTACATACTCCAGCTGTCTCCTGCGTTCCTCTGTCAAATTAATCATTCTTCAACGCCTCCCGATGTCTTCAACCAAATTTCCTACTTTTGCTCTTCATCTTATTATAGTATTAATCCCGTTCAGAATCCTCCTTTATTTGTAAAAAAAGCTTTTAACGAAGTTTTTTCGAAGATGAATAACCCGGTATTAGCGGAAGCTTTTTATGCCAATTAGAA
>NZ_JBQCLK010000050.1:0-27866 GCF_051966115.1 Paenibacillus sp. SAFN-117 | reverse complement strand
CACTCCATTTCAATACTTTAATGAACTTAAACTTTCCAATGTGGTAAAAAAAGCTTTTAACGAAGTTTTTTCGAAGAGGTGAAAAAAACAGTCGCAATAAATTACAGGGACTACCTGATCAGATAGTCCCTGCAATAGGATTAAATTTTATGGACTTGCTTCTCGAAAGCCCCCCGGATTCGGCTCTCGATCTCAGCAACCTTGGCGGAATCTACACCTTTGCGGTAAAGCCTCTTCCATTCATCGCGCAAACTTTTCACCTTGGCCAAGCATGCATTGGCTTCACCCATTGCCGAAGTATAGCGGGCACGGATCTCCGCAATCGAATCCGCATATTTTTCATCTATTCCTGGCGGAAAGGTTTTCTCATACATATCCAAAATTTCATCCCCTGCCCGGGAAGGAAAATGCTCATGGGGAGCCGTACTATCGAAAATGGCCACATTGATATCCGGAAAAATCAGCATATCGAGACTGTTTGGGTCGAAGCCGCAATGGAACATTTCCACATCGTACCCTTGTCTTTCCGCCTCGGCGGCCAGCTTCTTCATCATCGTCGATTTCCCCGAGCCCGGGCGTCCCTTAACGAAAATCCGTCTGGGGAGTCCCTCTGTCAGAGGCATGATGAAATCAACAGGGCCTCTGGATGTCGCCGCTCCAAGATAGCGGTGAATGACCTTGGCCGGTTTCGAATCCTTCCTTACTCCAAATAAAGAATCGGCCAATTCCCGGGTAATTCGATCGGCTGCAGCATGATCCATGTTATCGATATAGATCTTTTCCCATTCATCATGGATTTGCAAGCCCAAGTTATAAGTATCTATAGCTTTATTATACCAATGCTCTATTTCCTGCTGCAGTTCGGACATCCGGCTCTCATCCGCCTGCAATAAATTACGATCCACCGCTTCATCCAAATCGAATACCTCAAGCGTATTCCCTACACCGGATTGCAAAGCTTCCGGACAAGCCGTGCCGTCAATCAAACCGGCCTGCAAGCCGGCAACGATCATCCCGTCCAGGTCTTCACTGTCGAGGGAGGAATGATAAAGCTCCACATCCCAGCCCCGTTCCTGCATTGTATTCGCCAAATTTCGAATGATGGCGGATTTCCCCGTACCGGGCCCTCCTGTAAGAACATAGAGGCTCTTCACATTGCTGTAAGCCGAATCAAACAGGCTGTGAGGACCTTTCGCTGTATTTCCGACAATAAAATAAGACTTCGCCTGACCTCGCATCGATTAGCCACTCCTTTCGGTTGCATCACTCTTGCCTCTATATGGATAATATATGCTTGCGCCCAGGATGTGTGTTTGCCTAAGAGTCAATTATAGCAAGTCAAATCAGACGCGGTACGCTGTTAGAGCCAACCATGCGTTACTTACTTGTGAGCGCCCCGGTTCCGGCATGCTCTTGCCGATAACGGTCAAACAGCATTTTCCAATCGGCGGCAAAGCGGGGGTATAAATTAGGTCTTCTCCGAACCGCCAGAGGATGGTAAGAAACCAGAAGATGGCGCCCGTCGGCTTCAAGCCACTTCCCCCGCAGTTCCTTAACCTCGGCCTCCGGATTTCCGAGAAAAGACTGCACAGCCGTATTTCCCAAGCAAAAAATAAACCGTGGAAGCTTCTGATCTAACTGCAGCTGCAAATGCTCCCTGCAGGCCGCTCTTGCCTTTTCTTTATTGTAGGCTCTCTTCGGCCGGCATTTCAATAAATAGGTTACATAGAGATCGTTCTCGGTGAAGCCCGCCTCCCATGCGGCCTTCTGTAACGTTTGCCGGGTGCCGCAAACATACGGCTCTCCGTCCCGGTTCTCCCTCTCCCCGGGGTTGTCCAACAAAATTAGAACGGATGCTTGCGGATTCCCCTCTCCCCAAATCACCCGGGTGCGCTGTCCGGCTAACTCGCAATTGCTGCAATTTATGGCATGGGGAGGAGCCGGTTCCTCCTGCCAACTGGTCGCTTGAAAATCCATTCTCTTCACCGCCTTCTGATTTTTTCCCATACTGATCCATGGAGCCTGTCCAACGAGACAAGTTTAGACATCCAATCGCTGTTATTCTCAGATTTCTTGGGAATCTATTTTTTGAAGGTTGAAATCCTGGGATAACGAGGCGAACGCCGGCGCTTTTCCAGGCCGGAAACTTACTTCTTCGGTTCCTTTCTCACCTAACACGAATTCGGTCAGCGGATAGTCTTCAAACGGATTGAAGCTTGTTTCGCTCGACTGGACCCGGGTCACATGACCCGGTTGCCCACAAACATACTAATAAGCCAAGAACCGGCAGTTGGTTCTGCCGGTTCCCTTATGCTGCTATACTTCCCCATTTTCCGTTCGGGGAAACGTCTCATCCACTTCCCAAGACTCCACCAACTGATGGGCCTTCTGAAGAGGATATCCTCTTCCCATTAAATACGCTATTAATACTACTTCCGTCATGGCATGTCGGGTACCCGTCGTTTGCGCCTCCTTTAATCCGTAATTCACCAGCGGGCGGAAGCGGGCAATCAGCTCCCGGGGGCGAATCGATGGCTGGGCAAAAGCGGGTAAAACTCCTGGTCCTTCAGGATAAGAAGGATGGGATGGATAGGACGGATACGACGGGTAAGACGGAGATGGGTATAACGGCTGGGGAGATCCATAGGGGATTCCCGTATCAAAATAACTCACTGAAAGTAACACTCCTTTATCGGGTTGTTCCTTAGGCTGCTATATCCTATGCATTCGCCCGAACAAAGGATAGGGACCAACGCCCATTATTTATTGGACCCTGTCGCGGATCTGTGCCCGAGTTCACCTCGTCAGAGAAAAATCACCCGAGCTTGTCCTTACCTTCATCTTGATCTTCCCCTCACCTATCTTGCCGACAATCCGGTTGGATTTATCCGTTTCGTATTCGAAGCCCTCCAGTCCGACTCTGCCATCCCCCGAACCGGAACGGAAATCGAGGTCCAGCCCCGAAGGCCAGTCGCTTAGCCGGATGTCGATATCCCCGCTGGACGTTTCCAGATTCATGTCTTGTCCCAGCTCACCCAGCTCTATCGAAATTTCCCCCGAACTGGTTTCTCCCTGGAGCTCAGCCGATCCGTCGAGAATGCTGATATCTCCGCTGGATGCCCGGAACTCAATCAGATCGGCGGAGAACCGGCTGACCTGAATGTCCCCGGAAGAGCTTCTTAACTGCATATAGACCGCATTCACCGAATCGAGGCTAAGGTCTCCGCTTGAGCTCTCCAGCTTCAATTCTTTATAAATCTTCTCGGGGAGCTCTACCTTGAGATTAACATCGTTTGGCGCGAAGCCGAAGCTGATGCCGTTAGGCAGATTCACCTCAACATTCAGAGTGTCTCCGGCCTCTTTGACCCGCAGAGCCGTCTTCTTCCGGTAGCTTTGGTTTGCCTTCCCCTCCAGCTTAATCACAATCTGCTCAGCGTCGCCGGAGACCATTTGCACATCTGCACTGCTGGTATTAATATTGATTCTTTCTATTTTGTCAGCGTCCACTGATTGCTCTTGAAATACATTCTTACTGGCGAACCAGGACAAGCCTCCTTGGGAAATTACAATATAAATGACGACCGCTACAAAAAAAAGCACTGCCAAAAAGATTTTCATCGATCCTCTCATTCGAGAAAACCTTCCCTCCCATCTCTTCGCGGCCTTATACTGACAGCCGCTTGCACGGCGTTCGCTATAAACAATTATGCCGTGCTAATACTCCATCGTGATTGCCGGAAAACCGAGGGTCAGCCTCCATTTGCCGCTTTCGGTCACTTGGTGCACAGCGGCTTGCGCATGAATTTTATGCTGTCCGCTTATGATATATTCATTAAGCAGCGGGGAGGACAATGAAACGCTCAAGCTTCCGGCATCTTCATAACGGTCAATGCGCTGAGCCTGCAGCTTATTCTGTACGCTCAGGATAACCTCTTCCTTGCCGGAGTTCGCCTGCAAGCTATCCCGTACCATCCCCTGAATCCCTATATTCCATCTAGCTCCATCGCTTTCCGGCATCGATTCCCGCCACTCCAAAGCCTGCGGAAATTCCCGGACAGCCCCATCCCAACGCACGGTCAGATAAGCCGTAACACCATCATCCAGGGCGACTAGTCTCATCGTTACCTGACCGCCGGACATAGGTGCGGCGGTCTCATAGCAGAGGCGTCCATCCGGGAGTGCGTTCAGGCTTCCTTCCGGCAATTGAAGCCTCTCTGCGGTCTCGCGGCCTATAGCTGTGAATTCCGCCGGATCGCTATAAGTGTTAAAAACACTCTCCTGATAGATTACCAGATTAGCTTCATCATATAAAGAATCGGTTAAGTTCATCAGTTCCCGCCATGGGTCTTCGGCTGCCGTAACATCGGCAAACACGCGAAATTGCCCCCATACCCCTAACAAAATAAGGAAAATAGTGATAAGTGCCAGTCGATTAATAGAAAATGGCGATCTGAAAGACATTCTTAATCACCCCATCTTTAAAAAATAGACTTTTATTAGTTCTTCTCACACTCAGTTTTCCCGAATCTAGCAAAAGCTATACTTGTTTTTCTTTCTATTAAATAGCTTCATTCTTCCGACAAGTAATATTTAGTATTACAAAGTATGACAAAGGAATTCCAAATTCGACATTTTCCCCTGAAATCTCCTAAGCCCCGGCCTCTTCTAACCTGGAAGAAGAAGGAGTACAATGGAATCAAACTAAGGACGAAAGGTGGTCTTTGCGATTAAACCGCTTGTGGGAATTACCTGTTATATGAATGAAGAGCAGGTTTATCTCGGACATGTATATTCGGATACGATACTGAGATCCGGGGGATTGCCTGTTGCTATTCCGGTCATTCGGGAGCTGCAGGATGTGGAGCAATTAGCCGAAACTCTGGACGGCTTACTGTTATCTGGAGGGGAAGACATCGATCCGGAGTGGTACGGAGAGGACCCTATCCCCGGACTGGGCACTGTGACCCCGGCAAGAGACTGGAGCGAGATTCACCTGGCCCGCCGCTTTCTCGCGCTGAACAAACCGGTATTTGCCATTTGCCGCGGCTGCCAGGTGTTAAATGCGGCCTTCGGGGGAAGCCTATATCAGGATCTGGGTTCGCAGCATCCCTCTATCCAGCATGCCCAGAAAGCTCCCCGATCGCATAGGAGCCACAAGATCACCATTCTGGAAGGCACGCTTCTTCATAGCATTGCCGGCACAGAACAGGTCAAGGTCAACAGCTTTCACCATCAGGCGGTCAAGCAGGAAGCCCCCGGCTTCCGGGTTTCCTCCCGGGCGCCCGACGGAGTCATTGAATCGGTCGAGCATCCCGGTTCCAAGTTCGTTCTTGGCGTCCAATGGCATCCCGAACATACCGCGCTTACGGACAGCTTGTCCGCCAAATTGTTCGAAGCCTTCGTCCAAGCCTGCAGCAGCCCGGATTAAACCCATGGAACGAAGCCGCCGATATTCGACATTCCTTCGTTACGTCATTCGCCATACATTTGCCAATGCCGAGAAGGATAATTACAATAAGAATCATCTCAATCCGTTTCACCCTGACAAATAGTATATGAAGGAGGACACACCATGGCCCCGCAAGAAGAACGTAACTATGAACTGGCCACTTTCGCCGGCGGATGCTTCTGGTGCATGGTTTCCCCATTCGAGGAATTGCCCGGCATCATTCAAGTCGTATCCGGATATACCGGCGGGACTCTGGAAAACCCGACCTATGAACAGGTCTGTTCGGACACAACCGGGCATTATGAAGCGGTTCAGATCACCTATGACCCCGAGATTTTCCCTTATCGCAAGCTGTTGGAAATCTACTGGATGCAGATCGATCCGACCGATGAGGGAGGACAATTCTATGACCGGGGAAGCTCTTACCGGACGGCCATCTTCTATCACAATGAGAAGCAGAGGGAAGAAGCCGAGCAATCCAAGAAGGAGCTGGAAGATAGCGGCCGCTTCGACAAGCCGATCGTGACCCCGATTATTCCGGCGGCTCCTTTCTACCCGGCAGAGGATTACCATCAGAATTACCATCGCAAAAATCCCGCCCATTACCGTCGTTATCGGCAAGGCTCCGGCAGGGAGGATTTTATCGAACGGCATTGGAGCCGCAAGATAGATCGGGACAGCTTAAAAACTCGCCTCACCCCTATGCAGTATGAGGTTACTCAAAACGAAGCTACAGAACCGCCTTTCCAAAATGAATTTTGGGATTCCAAGGAAGAAGGCATCTATGTCGATATTATATCGGGAGAGCCTCTCTTCAGTTCCCTGGATAAATTTGATTCCGGGTGCGGGTGGCCCAGCTTTACGAAACCGCTGCAGTCACACAGCATCAAGGAGAAGCTGGACCTGAAGCATTCGATGGTTCGAACGGAGGTCAGAAGCCGGGTAGCCGACTCGCATCTCGGCCATGTCTTCAACGATGGGCCGGCACCCACCGGGCTTCGTTATTGTATCAACTCCGCTTCTTTACGCTTTATTCCGAAGGAAAGACTGGAGGAAGAAGGCTACGGAGAGTATCTCTATTTATTCGAACATAAGAACGATTAACTTTCTCGTTAGAGAGCATCGCCCAAGCCTCATCACGAATGATGAGGCTTCGCCTGCGTCCTGCCATGCGGCTGCCCAATCGCCCAGCCGCATGTTGACGTCGGCCTATGGGGTCGGATTATCTGGTCCTGTTCCAAATGTAAGAGAACCAGGTGGCATGCCGCTGCTCGTCATGCGAGGCGTTGATCAGCCCTCTGCGCAGAGGCAAAGGCACAATCTCCGACAATCGCTGATAGCTCTTCGAATCCTCCAGCTCGTCCTTAATGGATTCCTCTACACCCTTAACGAAAGATTCCGGGAGTGGACCCGCCTTAATTTCCGGCTTGCGACCGCCTGTCAGCTGGGAATAATAGCTGGAAAATAGCCGGAAGTGGTGTTCCTCATCCTGCTTTATGTCTGAAATTATTTTACGAAATTCTTCGTCAGGAGCTTCTCTGGCCAGCCATTCATATGTCCGGATAGCGTTGTATTCTCCATTGATCGCTTTGGCCAGCTCCCGGATCAACGAGGCAGTATCCGTATCGGCTGCGGGTCCGGCTTGCAGCCGGGTATTGTACGAAGGACCTGCGCTATATGGCGGATATACCCAGCTTCCTCCCCATAGAATTGGAGAGCTCCCGTAACGATTCCCTTTCATCCTTAGTTCCTCCTTTCCATGAGATTCTGCTTATACTCTATGGAACTACCGCCTATTTGGTGCCCATGGTTCATAATCCATGTGCAGCTATTGAGCACAATAAAAGCACGATCCGCTTAGGATCGTGCTGTTCGCATGTCCGGGTGAACTACCAATTGGAGCCCCCGGATTTATTATTGTTGTTTGAGCCGGAACCCCAGGAGGAACCGCCGGATTTGTTCGCTGAGGAGCTCGAACCCCATGTAGAGCCTCCGGACGTATTCCGCGAAGAGGTTGAACTAGCTGGAACCCCATATAGAGGTTTCCGAGGAACTGGACCCCCAGCTTGAAGAGGAGGCCGCTGTCCGCTCTGAATATAGCTTACGCTGATATTCGTTATCCATTTCGTCAATAAGATATTGAACCTCGTTAACCTTCTCGGCTGCATCCATATAGAAGCCGGAGGCCATCAGGTTGTTCACTTCATAAAGAATATTGCGGTAGTTCTTCTCATATTTTCTCACCCGGATCTTCCTCCGGGTCCTGGCCACTGCAGATTGGAAGCTTGATTCCATAAAGCTGATCGCTTCCAGAGCATAGTTCTTTTCCCCTAATACGAATTCGACATGGATCACGAAATCGTCGATCCTGCCGGAAAATTCGCGGACATGCCGCTCAAGTTCCTGTAAAGAGTATGGGGTAGTATGGAGCATCGATTTCAACTTTTGAAACATGGGATAGATAATGGGGTAGGTTTCGTCCGGCCCTGCCCCCTCCAAGAAGATTAGCTTTTCATTTCTGGCCAACTGCGCAGATTCCATGAATTGCTTCCAGCTCTCATTCACGACCGTTCGCAGATCATCCATAGCTTCGTTCAATTGCATGGAAATCGACTGGCAATGGCTTGAAATTTGATCCACCCCGTCAAGCCACTGAAGCATCTCATCCAGCTTTAGACGAGCCTCCTCAAAGTGTTGGTGATCATCATCCGTCAGCTTGATTACATTGGGAAGCTGAACGGCCGTATCCTGCATCATCCGTTTGGCAGCCTCCAGGGAAACGGCCAGGTCCACCCAATGCTCCTTAACGAAAGCCTCCCTCAGATCACTCAATATCTGCTCCAGATCGGCCTCGACCTTCGCGAACTCCGCTATTTTCTGCTTGATGAATCGAATATCCTCCTGGTTCTTGCCCCGCAAATAAGCATGCCTCTTCGTCATCTCCAGTGCTTCCGCCAGCAGTTCGTCCATTCTTCCGGATATCTGGCGAATATTAGGCATATTTCCGACCCGCAGCTCTGCCGATAAGGGCTCCATATTCCTCTGCGCCTCATCCAGCTTGGAGTACGGATCGATTCCGACCAATTTCAGGCAATGCTCGTTTATCCAACGCTCCAGCTCTTGTCTGCATTCCGACAACGTTTGAGGAAAGGCGTTATACTTATTCAACCATTGGGGCAGTTCTTCTGCCTCCTTGAACGCTTTCTCCATGGGCTGCGTTAACCCGGCGGCCGCTTCGCTCGCTCTTAAAGGATCGAACACCTTCAGATCGCGCACCCGACTAAGTTCCGCTTCCAACTCGGTCAATTCCTCCGTCATGCAGGTTAACGGAAAGGAGTGCTTCTCCGCAAGCCGTTGAACCGTCGATTGAGCGGCTTCCAGCTTCCCGGATAGGTCCTCGACCTTTCTAGTCACTTGACGTTCGGTTTCCCCCACCCGGACAATTTCCGGATAAATCTTCTCGAAGACAGCCTGACAATTCGCTACTGTTAATCTGCCTTTACGAATTCCCTGGCGAAGAGCGAGCAGCCTGATAAAAAGGATCTTCGCCTCCATGTCCTGCTGCAGCTTGCCTAGATCAATCAACAGCAGTGTGACAAGTTCGTTAAGCTGGTTGACCAGCTTCTCGGTCTGTCCTTGAACCAGCCCGACATAAGGCTTCAGTTCTTCGTTGGCATGACTGACCTCAATCAGCAGTTGATTCGCTCGGGACCGCAGCTTGGACCACTGGATTTTGAGAATCATTCCATATAGTAATATCCATGCCAGAACAACCGAGGTGAGAACGATAGCGATCAGAGTCCAGTTCCACTGGCTCAGAGGAGGTATTAAAGGTTTCTTGTCAACATCGGCAGAGGTTTCGGCCGGGCTCATGTCCCCCGCCTGCGGTTCAGGATCGGCAGCGGGAGCCTCCGGCTCCGGATCAGGGACAGGGGCAGGCTGGACCGCCTCGGCGTCTTCTGCCGCCAGTTCATGAACCGCATTCATCAGGTTCAAGCTGGCCTGAGCGAAATCCCCTTCTTTAGCCGCGGGAATGAAATACTCCTCCGTCAGCCTTCCAATCAGTTCACCGACATCGCCGCCGCCATAGAAGGATCGGATGCTCCGCTGGAGCTCCTCGCTGACCAAATTCATTTCAATCCGCCGGTCCTGACTGGATATCAGCAGCAATATTTCATTATTTTGCAAACCCCATTCATTAAATACGCGTGTCGTATAATCGAACGGATCTTCACCCTGCAAGCTGTCGATCGTTAAAATATAGAAAGTATAGAGGGGGCCTTGAGCCGCCTGCTCCAACGAGGCCAGCGCTTCCTCACGAAACATGCCCGCCTGGTCCTGCACCGTTCCATTCTTCACAGGAGTATTTGCCGCCCAGACCATGACCGGGCTCAATAGTAAACATAATAAGAGCAGGAAGCAGGTTAATTTCTTCACAAGTCTATCCCCCATTTTCATGTCTATAATCATCAGTATACTGAAAATAAAGGAAATTGGATAGAGATGGCAATTTTAACTTGTGCGTCGATTTATATGATTATAGATTATTCATACATAAACTACGCCTTTGCGGCATTTACTGTATGCTTTATCGTACAAAATGCGCTCGATCGCAATAATCTTCGCGCATTTTCGCTTGGCCGCACCGAAAGTTGAGTTACAAACTATGCAAAAAAAGCCGCCCCCATCCAGAGAGGATGAAAGCGGCCGCGGGGAATCCACGCATCGGTCATTGCATCAATCATTGCATCGATCAACGCACTTCGGCCATTATATCGCCATAGCATCACCCATGACACCGGTCGTTTACAATTGCCCGGCGTACCACTGCAGCAAACCGAGCCTCCAGGAAATATAGAAGGAAAGCAGCAGGACGGCAAGCATACTCCCCAGGAACATCCAATCCCGGGGCTGCACCTTAACCTTCTGATAGAAGGTCCGGTCGCGTGAACCGGTAAACCCTTTGGATTCCATCGCTACGGCTGTTCTCTCCGCCTTGCGTATGGCGCTGGCCAACAGAGGGATGACGTAACGGCGGATTTGCTTCAGCTTCCCACGAAACCCTCCGCTTCGGTTGATCCCCCTTACTCGATGGGCATTTTGCAATATTTGCAGCTCCTCCCTGAACAGAGGAAGGAAGCGATAGCCCGCCATAATGCTGTAGGCCAGCTTGGGGGACAGCTTGAACTGCTGCATCAGACTAAGCATCAAGCGGGTGGAATCGGTCGTGAAGACGAACATCAGAGACAGGGCTGCGAAGCTTAGCATCCGTGCGGCCAACGAAGCTCCGCGAATCAAGGCCTCTTGGGTAACCTCCAGCCATCCCAACCGCAGAAGTATCGTCTCAGTTCCTCCCTCCGGCACCTTGGCAAATAGTATCGCCGTCCAAATATAGCCCAAAGCAACGATCAGGAAGGGAGAGAAGAACAGCAGCCACTTCTTGGCCGGGACCCGGCCGAATATAAAAGTGATCCCGATCGTCCAGGACAAAAAGAGGAGAGGAGTAAGGGGATCGAACACGAGAGCAAGCAAACAGACGCAAAGCAGAACGGCAGCCACCTTGATCCCCGGATTAATGCTCTGTAATACCATAAGGCAGCCTCTCCTGATCGGTAAGATGAACTTGCTCACCGAGCACCTTCCATACGGAAACCGGTATCGGCAGCAAGAGCCGGGCCTCCTCCAGCAGATCGGAGGAATAGTCCCACAGCTCAAACGGCGTGCCCGCAAAACGAAGACGGCCGGCTATCAACACGGCAACCCGGTCCGCATACTGCCGCACCAGCTCCATGTCATGAGTAATCATGACAACCGATTTGCCCTGTTCCTTCAACTGAACCAACAGATTCATAAGCTGCCCTGCCGTGTATGCGTCCTGACCGAAGGTCGGCTCGTCCAGCACCAGTATCCTCTGCTCGTCGGCGAGCATGGAGGCCACGCTGAGCCTTCTCTTCTGCCCCTGGCTGAGGGCAAACGGGTTCTCTTCGGCCAACTCCGCCAAACGAAACATACGCAGCGACTCTTGTACCCGCTCGCTAATTTCCCGCTCCGGCATTCCTTGAATCCGCAGGCTTAAGGCCACCTCTTCAAATACCGATGAGGTGACGAACTGGTGCTCGGGATTCTGGAATACAAGCCCGACTTGCCGGCGCAGTTCTCTCTCGTTCCAAGAAGATAAGGGACGACCATAGAGCGCAATCTCCCCTTGAGAAGGACCGGATAAAATCCCTGCCAATGCATGAGATAGGGTCGTTTTCCCAGCACCGTTAGGTCCTACAATGGCGAGCAGTTCGCCCGGATAAAGCTCCAGGCTCAGTTCCTGCAGAACAGGCTTGTCTTTGCGGGAATAGGAAAATTGATTTAGCGTCATAAGAGGGGACTTCGCAGCAAGAGCTTGCTCCTGCCCACATCGGGGCGGTACGGCCCCGCTGGCTGCCGGGTCCCCCTCCACCCCGGCATCCGGACAGCGAAGCGCAGCCGCCAATTCCGCCCATCCCCGGTAGGGCTCCTGAATTCCCGCCAGCAGCTCCCGCTCCGTCAGCGGATCATGACTGCCGGCATAGATGCCTTGAGCCCGCCAATCCTTCCCCATCCTGTAGGCCGTCGGCCACCATATCCCTTCCTCCCGGCTCCATTCTTCATGCCTGTGGAAGAAATCCCTCAATCCTCCCTGGTACACCAGCTTCCCCCGGCGATCCATCGCCACAGCCCGATTGGCGACCGTCATCCAGTCATCCAGCTTATGCTCGATAATTACGAGCGTCAATGAGCTTCTCTTCCGCAAACGGTCTATCATGCAGACGAATTCCCGGGTCGACAGCGGATCCAGATTGGCCGTCGGCTCATCCAGAATGAGGACGCCGGGCTCCATAGCCAGAACGCATGCCAGGGCCAGCTTCTGCTTCATTCCGCCGGAGAGCTGATGGAGCTTGGACCTTCTGTATTCCGCAAGCCCTGTCCAATTCAGTGCCCGGTCGATTCGCGCGTCCATCTCCTCCGGAGGGACCGCCAGGTTTTCCAGGCCGAAGGCCACCTCATCCTCGACAGTCACCATACAGAACTGACTCTCCGGATCCTGGAAGACCATTCCGATGCAGCGGCTAATTTCCGAACGGCTGTAAGAGCTTATTTCCCGGCCCTGCAGCAGAATTGTTCCGTCAGAATGACCATCCACCGCCTCCGGATACAGGCCGTTCATACAGTAAGCGAGCGTGCTCTTGCCCGAGCCGCTCGGCCCCAGCAGAAGAACCGCATCGTTCTCCGCTACTTCGAAGCTGACGTTATCGATGACCGGAGCCGACTCTTCATCGTAAGCAAACGTCCACCGGCGCACCTCCAGCAGACGGGAGTTAGCCTGCAATGTCATGATGCTCTCTCTTTCTTGCGGATTTGGCAATGGCAAAGCCTCTCAGCACCCCGGTCTTGGCCAGGCCGTCCGCCACCCCTTTGCCCAACAGGCCGGCCAGAACAGCCCCGCTGATGAGGCGAAGAATGAACATGGCCGTGACGTATCCCGGGTGAAGAGCCGCATAGCCCGAGACGAAGAAGCCCCACACGAAGCTGAACACCGCCGAGCCCATTCCCGCGCAGACCAGCACCCAGGTCGAATAGCGCTGCCAGCCGGTAGCGGCAAATACAGCCTCCGCCCCGAGCCCCTGAATCATCCCCGACAGCAGCAGTCTGGGGCCGGCCACATTGCCCATCAGCAGCTCGATGGCTGCGGTAATCGTCTCGGACACGAAAGCCGCCCCCGGTTTGCGGATAATGTAAGCGGCGATGATGGATACAATGAACCAGATGCCGAAGATAAACTCGTAGCCAATCGGGCCCATCAGGCCGACCAAGACATTGCCGAATTGTAGGAAAGCCAGATAGACTACGGCAAAAACGACCGATAACGCGGCAAGCACTACCACCTCGCGAAGCTTCCAGCGCTTCATTACGGCAGCCCCCTCTACACTCTGTCCGGCTTCCTGGAAGGGCTGTTCGCAGAAAGCACGGCCGTCATGGTCACATGGGAAGCGAGCTTGCTCGCATTCACGAACGATTCTTCCAAAGAGGCAAACACTTCATGGGCATCCCCGTCCAATCGGCTCGCATAGTGAACACCGCCGCTGAAGGTTCCTCGCGCTTTGGCCCGTTCGATTTGGTCATAAATGATTTTCATATAGTCGGGGTTCCCGAGAGGATACAGGGCGAACTGGCAAGCCGTCTCGACCGAATGCTGCCGCAAACCGGCCTCATTCATCCTCTCCTCATCCTCAGACAAATAGACGTCTCCTTCACTATCGCCCGGACAGCCTATAGAGAAGGTCCCGTTCCATACGACATGCAACTCGGAGACAGCAGTCTGAATGTAAACCGCCTTGGCCACATCGAAGACATGCTCGGCCTTCCCCCGAATGCAGGTGCTGATATCATCCGTGCTCATCCATACTTTAGATCGATCCACCTTCTCCAACACGCCCATAATGATTTCTACGAACCGGTCCGACATGGGATAAAGAGAGAACCGGCAGCCGACGATCCGACTGGCTCCACAACCTGTCTGTTCCATTTGCGAACACCCTCCATGTAAATGGTTTTGAGCAAATAAAAAAACTGCACCCGGGCAAGATGCAGTTTAAACACAAGGCTAAAATAACGTTGTGCAGCTACACTTCCCCACGCTAGCATTACCTAGATCGGGTCCAAAGGGATCGGACAGCGTCCGTCTCAGCCGATTACGGCACCCCTAGTGCATTTGAATGAATATGCAGTTTTTTCATTGCTTGAGTCTTATCGTAGTGGAGTGCTTCCGGTTTGTCAATTGGCCCATCGGGCCTATTTCGGTGAAACGCAGCATTCCCCCGCTATTGCAGGGGAATGCTCATTTAGCCCGATGCTGAGAGCTCATACTTACGTTATTGGGGTTATTTCACAGCGTCAAACCCGCCGCCTTCGCGAATTTGTTTCGTGTAGTTTTCGAAAATTTCTCTTCCCTTATGCTTGGTCATCAGCTCCTCCAAATACTCGGGCCACTTGTCGGCCGGCAGATCGCCGAAGACGATTTTCGCATGAGTCGAGTTCATTTCCTTCCGGTAATCGGCAATATTGATGCCGGCCGGCGGTGTCACATAAGGTCCTCCAGTGTAAGGAACCGATTTATAGCTGAGCAATTCTTCCACGATAGCGCGGTCCCGTTCCGTTTCTTTCGGATTGATGATTTCCAGTCCGATTGGACTAGTATCGGAAACCCGGGTGAAGAAATCGTAAATCTGCAGGAATTTACCGTTCTCTTCGTTGATCTTTTGGATGACGTCCGGTTTTAACGTGACCTTGTTGCCTTCTCTCGTATAGGACTCGTTCTCCAGGCCGTAATGCGTCAGCAGGAAACCTTCCGGACTGGCCAGATAATCGAGGATGGCCATCATTCTTTTCACCTTATCCGGTTCTTGCTCGGCCAGCTGCTTGGGAACAACAAAGCCGAAGGAGCCTTGCGGATCCGTCTTGATCCCTTTGGCATCAGGGAAAGGATTGAACGGAACGATATCCGCTTCCGGATTGATTTGTCTTGCCCGGCTCACCGCGCTCGTCTCCACACTCTCCAGCGCAAAATCGCGGCCACCGGCTTTAACGATTCCCGCCTTGCCTTCGATGATCTTATTGAGATGCTCCGACCCCTTATTCAAGAACCAGTTGGGATCGACAATACCTTCCGCAATAGTATCTTTGATTTCCTGCAGTACCTTGACCGTATCCGGGTGGGAACCGGCGTCCACCAGCTTTCCTTCGTCAATATACATGGAGGCGTAGAAGCCGTTCTTGACCCAATGAGGCCAATCGAATCCGACATTGGCCCCATTGCCGGAAGTGGTGAAGCCGTAGGTGTCATTTTTGCCGTTCCCGTCGGGATCGTTAAAAGTAAATTGCCGCATCGCTTCCAGCATTTCCTCATAATTGGTCGGCACCGGAAGGCCTAATTTATCCAGCCAATCCTTACGAATATACCAAGCGCTGTACGCTGTAAGATCAAATGGAGTCGGCGCCCGCAGGCCGTCGTCTACCCCTTCAATCGTATAATAGCCTTTGAATTCGTTATCGCTAATCCATTTATAGTAATTGGGCATCGCCTCTTTAGTCATGAATGGGCGCAGATCGGCCACCAGACCGTCTTTGGCGTAGGTTTGGGAATCCCTCCCGCCGACGACTGCCAAATCCGGCGGAGTATTGGAGGCGAACCTTACATTGACTTTATTGGTCGAGTCCGGTCCGGCCGCCATATGGGTGATTTTCAGATTGACATTAAATTTCTCATCGATCGTTTTCTTGACGAAATCTTTATCTTCACTTGGAAGCGACCCTCCCGTACCGGTTGGGACAAAAAACTCAATATCATACTTTTTCCCCATATCATCCGTCTTGGGTGCCTCCGAAGGCTGTGTGGATGCAGAGGCATCCGGTGACGGGTTGGCCGCCGGTGCCGGTTCCGACTTGCCGCACCCGGTAAGCACAAGCATAGCCCCCATAATAATGGATAAAGATCCTCCTGCTATTGGTTTAATGCGCATTGGACTTCCCCTTTCCATGTTTTTTTAAAATGGCTTTTTAGCTATTGCATATCGTAGTAGCCTTCATCAACCTTTGATCGCTCCCAGCATAACCCCCTTCGTGAAATACTTCTGGACAAACGGATAAACAAATAATATAGGCAACGTCGTAGCTACGACCATAGCCATCCGAATGGAGAATGGAGGAAGCTCGGCCTCCAAGCCCTGAACCTGGCTCATCATTTCCACGCTCATATTGGGCTGCTGCAGCATATCCCGCAAGATGACCTGAAGAGGATACAGCTTATCGTTCGTAATGAACATGATCCCTGCGAAAAATTCGTTCCAGTGGGCTACCGCATAGAACAATCCAATCGTCGCAATGATGGCCTTGGACAGCGGCAGTACGACCCAGAACAGCGTCTGCAAATCGTTGCAGCCATCGATCTTGGCCGCCTCCTGAATTTCAATCGACATATTCTCGAAGAATGTCTTGGCAATCAGCAGGTTGAAGGTCGCTATCAGGCTGGGAATGATGAGCGCCCAGATAGAGTCTAGCAAACCGAATTCCTTAACCACCAGATAATTCGGGATCAGCCCTCCGTTAAAAACCATCGTAAATACGATCAGGAACAGGCACAGCTTGCGCCCGGGCATCTGCTTGCGTGACAGCGGATAGGCCAGAAGCAAGGTAAAAACCAGGTTAAGGAAGGTCCCGAGGACCGTAATCAAAGTCGTTATTTTCAGCGATTGCGGCAATCTCGGACTCTCGAATATGGCACGATAGGCGCTGAACGTCACTTCCGACGGGAAGAGAACGAAGCCTCCGTTGCGAATCGTCTCCTTAAGCGGTGTAATGGACATGATGACGACATAATACATCGGAAACAGAGTCGCCAAGCCGATCAAGGTCAGGATGGTGTAGAACAAAGCGTCGATTAGCCGGTCTCCCGTTGTTTTGATCTGTGTGTTCATGAAGCTTCCCTCCTACCAAATGCCGGAATCGCCGAACTTCTTGGCAATTTTATTGGCGCTGAGCACCAGTATAAGGCCTACGAATGATTTGAAGAACCCGACCGCAGCCGCGAAGCTGAACTGCATCTCCTCCAGCCCCCGCCGGAAAACCCAGGTGTCGATAATATCCCCTACCTCGTAAACTCTCGCGTTCAGGAAGATGTAGATCTGGCCGAAGCCGGCGTCCAGAATGCCTCCCAGTCGAATAATCAGAAGGAGTACGATGACGCTTCGGATTCCCGGCAGGGTGACGTGCCATATCTTGCGCCAGCGGCCCGCTCCATCAACTACCGCCGCTTCATACAGACTCGGATCGATGGAGGATAGCGACGCCAGGTAAATAATCGCCCCGAAGCCGACTTCTTTCCATATCTCGGTAATATACAGAATGGGCCGGAACCAGCTCTTGGAGGTGAGGAAATCGACCGGTTCTTTGCCTAGAAATTTCAAAAACTCGTTAATCAAGCCATCCGCCGGAGCCAGAAACGCTAACGCAAGCCCATAAATGATAACCCAGGATAAAAAGTGAGGCATATATGAGATGGTCTGAATGGTCCGCTTGAACCACCTGGAACCGATTTCATTTAAAATAAGAGCAAGCATTATGTCGGGGACCATGCCCAATATAATTTTGAATACGCTGATCACCAACGTGTTGCGAAGCAGAAGATAGAAATCTGCGCTTTGGAAAATCTCCTCGAAATGCTTGAAGCCCACCCATGGACTGTCAAACACACCCTTCATGATGTTGTAATCCTTGAATGCTATGATCAGGCCGAACATGGGCAAATATTTAAAGCATAGGTAGTAAAGCATGCCGGGAATCAGCATCAAATACATCCACTTGTATTCTTTGATGGTTCGGACGAATCTCGTCCGCCACGTCTTTTTCTTGTTCGAAGCTGGCGCCAGGTCTTTTTTCAAAGTAATATCCGCCATTCTCTCACTCCCACTTTCTCTTTGTAAAGCGCTTACAATTTTGGTCTGACTTAATTATAGCTTCGTGACTCCACCCTCCTCTACGGGAAAAATTTTATAACCTGTGTAAAAATTATATATATATGACTGAGCAATCTGTCGCCGCTTTGTCTACTCTGAGAATGCTCAAAGAAACGATCAGGATACCGCTTGGAAGCTAAGTAAACAGGGACAGCCATGCAGCGGACAATGGAGGCAGAAAAAATGGGAGAACCCCAAGCAATCTTAGGATTCTCCCCTCAAGCGTCATTCAGCCACGAAGCTAAATGGACTTCTTATATTCGGTTGGCGTCACTCCGACCATGTTTTTGAACATTTTACAAAAATACCGGTAATCCGTTATGCCTACCGTCTGGGCCACCTCGTAAATTTTCATGTCGGTCCGCTCCAGCAGTTCCTTAGCCTTATGCAGCCGCACCCGGCTGATGTAGTCGGTCAAATATTCGCCCGTCTCCTGTTTAAAAAGCTGTCCGACATAAGCCGGGTTGAGATTGACGGCCTTGGCCAAATCAGCCATACTCCAGTTCTTGCCATATTGTTCCGATACCATCTGGCAGATGGCCTGGATTTCCCTGCGCACCTTCCGGTTCTCCCCCTGCAGCCCGTAGATGACCGCCAGCCGCTCCTTAACTTGCTGCCACCACCAGCCGTACTGCTCCCAGGAAACAATCAATTCCAACTGCAGCTTCAAATCATGCATGTCCGCTTCGCTGCCTTCCATGACGGTATCGAGAACCGCTTCCGCTACACCTAACAGAAAATTCGGCGAATAGGGCGGATTGCGCAGTTGTGTTAACTGCTGCACATGCTCGGCGAATGTCTGCCAGTTGCGGGCATGCAGGGAGCGGGTCAGTTCGGCAATGATTTCAAGCCGCCCCACCTTCCCCGGTTCATAGAAGGAACCTGTGTCCGGACCCGACATGACGCTCAGACCGGTATAGAAATGTTCCTGAATCCGGGCCAGTGCCTCTCTGACCAACTTCGAAAACTGCTCCGGTTCGGTTGTTATCGGGCCGACGTATACAAAGCAGTCTGTGCCTAATCTTTGCTTGAACAGGGACAGCCGGTTATGAACGAACTCATTAAGCTTGCATTGGAAAAAGGCATAGCCCCGGTGAACGGGACAAGTAAGCATGATAAACAATTGGCAGCGTTTATACGGAAAGACGGCGGCCTGAATATCCGGTTCCCCGGACATCCCTTCCCATTGCTCGATCGCCTGGCCGGTCTGCTTTTGCCTTTGATCCAGCGTTTCTTCAAGCGTATGTGCCTCGCAGGCCTGTTCCGCACTTACGGAATAGCCGTCCCAGCCGAAGGACAGAACGGCATAGTATCGGCCGTTTAAAGCGATGGCCCCGTTAAGATGACGCAGGAGCTCGCTGCCGGCCGCACTTCCCTCCAGCAGACGTTGAACCAGTTGCCGTCTGGCGGACCACTCCTTTTCGCTATACTCTGCTTTAAGGAAGTGAATATGCTCCTCCTGGTCCCGTTCCTGCTTGATTTCTTCCGCGACTTGGGTACAGGCTTGAAGAATCTCTTCTTTAGACAGTCCCATCTTGAGCAAATAATTTTTGGCTCCGAGCACCAATGCCTTCTGAGCATAGGCAAATTCATCGTGCGCGGTTAAGAATATGACCTTCACCTTCGGCCATCGGTCCCGGACATACTTCGCAAATTCCAGTCCGTCCATGACCGGCATCGTTATATCTGTCAATACGATGTGAGGAAGCTCCCGCTCCATCATCTCGATGGCTTCCCGCCCGTTCTGGGCCGCTCCCAACCAGATAAAGCCGGCATCCTCCCAAGGAATTCTCCGTTCAAAATGCTCTCTGACAAAATGCTCGTCGTCCACGACCATCGTTTTCAGCTTTTCCATAGAAGGCCCCCCTGAATGCGATGTCCACATCTTTTCGACTTGGCTGATGTTCTGTCGCAAGATCAGCTTATGCTCGGAAACGGCAGCCGAATTTTGACCAGCAGCCCTTCCTCCTCATCATTTTCAATGCTCAACCCGTATTCGTACCCGTAATACAGCTGAATTCTCTCCTGGATATTGCGAATGCCCAGATTGTTCAGCCCTTTGAAGGTCGAGCGGGTCTCCTGCTTCTTGAACAAATCCCTAATGGCATCCTCTTTCATTCCCGGGCCGGTATCGCTCACTTCCAGAAGCAATTGGCCCGCATCCGATTCCGCCGAAGAAATAATGATATGGTTGCGGTGATTCGGCTTGCTCAGCCCATAGAAAATGCTGTTCTCTACCAGAGTGATCAAGGTTAGCTTCGGGATCGTCGCTTGAGCCGCAATGGAATCCGGAATGACGATGTCCAGATCAAATACAGGACCGTACCGAAGCTTCATCAGCTCCGCATAATTATGCAGCTGCCTGACCTCCTCCTCCAGAGGGACGACATCCCCTACCTTATCGATGGAATATTTCAACAAGCCCATTAATGCCTGAATCAAAGGTCCGATCTCGCGGGAACGCTCGGTTTCGCTCAGCCAGTAGAACGCGTTTAAGGTGTTGTACAAAAAATGAGGCTGGATTTGCGACTGCAGTACTTTCATTTCCTGCACCCGTTTTCTTTCTTCGGCCTCTTTCAAATTGTTGAACAGGTCGTTCAGGTTCAGCATCATTTTGTTAAAATGCGTGGCAATCAAGCCAAATTCGTCATTGCGCTTGATTTCGATGCGCGTATCCAATCGGCCCAGTGAACCGGCATTCATCTGGCGGATGATCGTTCGGATCGGCTTCTTGATATAGGCGGCCAAGCGATAAGATATGATAAGCGAGATGGTGATCCAAATAAGCAAAATGAGCAAAAACTGTTTTTGCAATGAAGTTAACAGCGGATAGGCCTTGGCTTCGTTAACGACCGAGAACACGATCCAATCCCATCGGTTGTTGTCGCTTCTTAAAATTTTGAAATCGCCCTGCGGTGTATGGATCGTATTAAAGTCCTTCCCTTTTTCAATCAGTGTTTCCCCCAGAATCCGCACCATCTCGTCCCGCTGCAGTTTTTGCGAGTAATGGTCTATAGGAGTGTTGGAGGCGACAAACTTCCCGCTTCTGGAGAAAATATAAATCGTTTTGTCCGTAGGCCGGGATTCCCCCAAGCTGGCGAACGATTCCACATTCAGTTCCAGGGCAACCGTTATCGTTCTCGTTTTGTCGGAGGAGCGGAAAGATTTGGCTACCGTCACCGCCCGCCCGAATCCGGAGTCGAAAGGATCACTCCACCAGAAGCCCCACTGCGACGCCTGCTTGTCAACCTCCTCCAGCCATTGACGTGGAATGGAATGTTTATACAGCTCCGGCGATATCGCCAGCAGCTCCCCCTGCTCAATAACATAAGCCGCATTAATATCGTTGGAATACAAGGTGATGAAATTATTCATCAATAGCATGTAATTTTCACGGCTCAGTGACTCAAAAATATCGACATTGGAAAAGTAAAGCAGTTGGGACTGGATATTCAACATGTACCATTTCAAATAGTCTTCTACATGCACGACTGAAGACTGCAGCGATTTCTCCTGATTTTCCTTTATCAATACATAAACCGTAGAGTAGGCAAACACCCCGATCATGATTAAACCGGACAGCACCGACAGGAAAGCGATCAGAAACATCTTGTTGCCGATGCTTGTAAAAAGGCGTCTTCTAGTAAACATATCCTCAGCCTCGTTCCTCGATAAAGGATATTGGTAACGCTTCCATTCCAAACTAAACAACATCCTCATCCAATATACGGGAACTTGCTTATTCCAATTATATTGGAGTGAGGCTTGCGCATTCTACTGGGAAAATTTATAAATTTCGTGTAAAAATTATAGATTTTCCAAAACGATAAATGTCCGGACCAGCTATTCACTGCCTTCCGCGTCCGGACCCGGCTCCGGAAAGACGATCGTTGTCACCAACCGTTGACGCCGCTCCGGCGTCGGCTCATTCTCTGCCGCCTGAAGCATCAGCTCCCGAATTCTGTGAAGCAATTCCAGATTCTCCTGGTCGGATAAATAGAGCGGCATCTGTCTGTAAATGACGCCATCTTGAAACAGATCGAAGGACGGATGGCGTACATAGCGTGCGTAATCCCCGATAATTTGGGCCATAAAATTAATAAAATAGGACAAATGATCCTCCGGACCGGCTTGCTTCAGTTCTTCCACCGACATGCCTTCCGCATGCTCCGGAAGCATGTAGACTCTCTCCAATGTGCCGCGATTGGGGCGTTCTTCCGCAATGACCAGCAATTCCGCCTCCTGCAGCTTCTTGAGATGCCGGTATAGGGTAGCCGGAGGCACGTCCGGCATTCTCTCGTTTAATTGTTGGGCGGTTAACTGCTCTCCATCGGCCAGGCACTGAATAATTCTCATACGGATCGGATGGAGAACGACCTCCGCTTTGTTTTCCGCCATAATTCCTGTTCCCTCTCTCTCATCAAACGGTCATACTGAGGATAGCATCCGTCAGTCCGACCGGCAACCTGTTATTATATAATATATAATGGAGCATACCATATCATCTCCCATCGCGCGCGGTGCTTGTACGGGAAATGAATTGGCTCCACGACTATTATCAAAATTGATATCGCTCTAATTCAAGGCAAGTGGCGTGAATTTCCAGACATCCAATTTTATTATCGTATATAGTAATATTATTATATTTGATAATATAATACAATACACTGAATCTATTTAAAAGTTTATCGAGGTGAGAGCGGTGACCGATCATGCTATCCACTTGCAGTCAGAGAACGGACCACTATTTTACCAAATCTACGACTATTTTAAGACGGAGATAGACGAGGGCCATCTCGCTCCGGGGGTTCTGCTACCTTCCATCAGAAAATGCGCGAAATCGCTGGGGGTTAGCAAAAATACGGTAGAGGTCGCCTACCAGCTTCTCCAGTCCGAAGGTTACGTGGACAACATTCCCCGCAAAGGTTATAAGGTGTTGGAAAGAAGCTTGACGGCCGCTCCCTCTGCTCTTCCGGAGATTGCTCAGTGGGATTCTGCGCATCCGATCGTCTACGACTTCCGATACGGGAACTGCAAGCTGAGCGACTTCCCTTTCGCCAACTGGAACAGGCTCCGCAATGAGCTTATCCACGGCTGCATGGACGAATACAGCGTAGTGGGCGACTCCCAGGGTGAAGCTGTGTTAAGGCAGGAAATCCTCCATCTTCTGCATTCCTCCAGAGGAATCGCCGCCACGCCGGAGCAAATCGTTATCGGTGCGACACCGCAGCAGCTGGTGACGCTGATCTGCCAAATTCTGAACCGGGACACTTCGATAATAGCGGTAGAAAATCCGGGATATGACGGCTCCCGCAATACTTTTATCAACTATGGATTTACCGTCAAAGGGATCCCTCTCACGGACAATGGGATGGAGATGGAGGACCTCCGCAGCAGCTCGGCCAATATTGCCTATGTCAGCCCTTCCCAACAGTTTATCCATAAGATGGTTATGCCTCTGTCCAAGAGAAGGGAGCTCGTCCAGTGGCTGCAGAAAGCGAGCTATCTGATCGAGGATGATTACGAGTGGGAATTCAAATATGACGAACACCCTATCCCTTCCATCCACAGCTTGGATTCTACGGGCAAAGTTCTTTATCTCGGCTCGATTCCCAAAGCGCTGCTTCCCGTCTTTAATCTCGGTTACATGGTGCTTCCGCCTTCCCTGGTACCCGTTTTTAAAGAACGGATGCCGGAATATGATCAGCCGGTTTCGGTTATCGATCAGTTAACCTTCGGCCAATTTCTGCAAACCGGATATTGGTTCCGGCACGTGCAGAGAATGAGGAAGAACTATGCCCGCAAGAGAGAACTGTTCTTCCAGGCCGTCACCGAATATATGGGCCATCATGTCGTCATGAGAGGAAAGGATTCCGGGCTGCATCTTTTTCTGACCGTCAGGACGGAACGTTCGGAAGAAGAGCTGATCGACGCGGCATTGCGGGCCGGGATCAGAGTTTACGAAACCTCCCGGTACTGGTTCCGGGATCCTGCCTCGTACCCCACCGTACTCCTTGGATATGGGGCCATGGAGGAAAAACAGATTAAAGACGGGATCCAAAGGCTGGCAAAAGCTTGGTTTTCTTAAAAGCCTTGTCCCGGTGAGCCCGGATGAAACTGTCCCTTTTCAACTTCTCGCATGACAGGCTATGATTTCCTTAGCCGCTCTTCACATGACGGCACACTGCTTATACGTAGTTGATTACTAAATTTTATACCTGCGCCTAGGGAGGTCGTTACAAACCAAGTCTTGCGAATTGCAAGCGGAAGCCTCCCTTAAAGAGCCATTGCCGTCATTCGTGAGGATATTATTGAAAGGGAGACTAAACTGCCATGAATTTTGTATTCGATATAGATGGTACCATCTGCTTCCATGGAAAGCCTGTGTCACGCGGTATTCTGGATGCCCTCTGCGAGCTGGAACGACAAGGTCACTTCATTGCCTTTGCCTCTGCCCGGCACAGCCGCGATATTCTTCCGGTTCTCGACGAAAGGTTTCATCATCACCTGCTGATCGGAGGAAACGGGGCCGTCACTTATTACGAAGGCAAGCTGATCCGGGCTTGTCCTATTCCCGGTCCGCTCTTTCAGCGCATCACTCAATTGCTGGATCGCTTCCAGGCCTCCTACTTGATCGACACCGAATGGGATTATGCTTATAAAGGAGCGGAGGATCATTCCTTCTTGTCCAGGGTCGATCCTCTGAAGCAAGCAAACCGCATTCGCCTGGATGAGGTCCGGCAGCCGGTCAAAATATTGGTTACGGAAAGCGCCGATCCGCAGCGGCTGAAAGAAGAAGTGAAGGCTCTGGACATTAACCTTCACAATCATTCGTTAGAAGAAGTGCTCGATATTACCAATTGCGGCGTAGACAAGTGGAATGCCGTCGCAGCTTTCGGCCTGTCGTCCGGCAGCACCGTTTGCTTCGGCAACGATACGAACGATCTTCCGTTGTTCCGTCAGGCGGCCCGCTCGGTGCTGGTAGGCAATCATCCCCTGCTTGCCGGCGTGGCCACCGATCAATTAGACATCGATGAACAATTTGAGAGCAAGCTGAGGGATAAGCTTACCGAGCTTGCCGCCGGGGCCGACAAGAATTAACGAGCAAGCGAATGTGCTTGCTCGTCATCTTTTTGATTTTCGATATCCGGCGGCGACAGCCTCTTCTTCCGTACAAAACATTTCCTCCGCCTTGGTCTTTTCGTAAAATTGGCCGCCCGGAACATGATAGATCCAATCTCCTGAGGAGCTATGGTTACCTTTAATGGTCGGCTCTTCACAGGCCGCAGCCGGCTCCCCGGCGGCGACAGCGGAAGAAGACTCTTCTTCCTTGACTGGCTCCTCAGCTTTGGTCTGATCTGAGGATTTAGGCGGTTTAGCGGATGGGGATGGCTCGGGGGATTTCCCGGCTGTGCCCTGACCGTCGGCCTCGCCCTGCTCCGCCTTGGCAGCAGCCTTCTGATTAAACCCGTCTTCCAGGGCATAATTTTCAATAGACCAGATGCCGATGCCCTTCTCCTGAGCCTGCTTTTGAATTTCTCTGAACCGGTCGACATGCTTCACATTAGGCGGATAGACGTAAGCGACACGGGCCAGCCCTTTCTCAAGCAGCATTTCATTAAACATTTGATCGTCCACCCACAGATAAGCAAGCAGCCTGCCGTATTTATCCCTTTCCGATACGTCCATTTCCAACTGAACTTCCTTATCCGTCAGCGTATCTTTGGCAAACTGGGACGCTTCGGGACCGAAAGGCTCGACCGGTTTGTTCGGATGAACGGTTTCCGGCGTATCGACCAGCAAGAGACGAACCTTCTCCTGCTTGCCGTCAATACTGACTTCTACGGTATCCCCGTCCACTACCCGAACAATTTGCGCAGGAATCCGGCGGGCTTGGTCCTCATCCCCTTCTTGGGCAAGGGAGCCCGATCCGGTTTGGCTCTCAACACCTGTCGATGCCTGTGTTCCTTGAAGGGACGGCCCTTTCGCACAGCCGGTCAGAATGGCCAGACTGCCCCACATGATCATGCAAAACAAGATCCATTTTCTCATGCATTGTCTCTCTCCATATGTACAATATATATAACTCCAATTTTCCATCATATCTATATTTGTACATGATTACCAAACATATATTTCCATCCTCTGATAGCTTTGGAACAATCCCTTTGAATAAAGGATTCGTTCCTTTATAATATTCAATGAATCACCATCGAGTGTTTTCTGGAAAAATCGATATTTCAATCGTTTATTTGGAATATTTATATCAAATATAATTGACCCACTGAAAAACAAGGAGGACGAGCATGGTGAAATACAATTTCGATCAAGTGATTAACCGGATCGGTACGGCTTGCAGCAAATGGGACGAGGCGGAGAAGCTGTTCGGATATCCGGACATCCTTCCGATGTGGGTGGCCGACATGGATTTCGAATCCCCGCCGGAGGTTAAAGAGGCTCTGATCCGCAGGGCGGAGCACGGCGTCTATGGCTATACCATCCGTCCTCAATCTTACTACGATGCAATTATCGGCTGGCAGCAGCGGCGCCACGGCTGGAGCCTGAAGCAGGACTGGATCTGCAGCAGCCCGGGAGTAGTGACATCGCTTGGCATGCTGATTGAAGTCCTGACCCGGCCCGGGGACCGCATTATGCTTCAGGTGCCGATCTATCCCCCGTTCTACGATATTATTACGCTGAATGACCGCGTCATCGTCCGCAATCCGCTGAAGATAGAAGACGGAAGCTACAAGATGGATTTCGAGCTTATGGAGCGTCAGATGGCGGAGGAACAGGTCAAAATGCTGCTTCTGTGCAACCCGCACAATCCGGTCGGCCGCGTCTGGACCAAGGAGGAGCTTCATACTTTAGGGCAGCTATGTTTGAAATACAATGTTATCGTATTGTCTGATGAAGTCCATGGCGACATTATTTATCGCGGACACCGACATACTCCTTTTGCCTCGCTTTCCGAGGCGTTTGCGCAGCAATCCGTGACCTGTATCGCCCCCAGCAAGACCTTCAACATTGCCGGGTTACAATCCTCCAGCGCGATTATTCCGAATCCGGAATGGCGCAGACTATTTAAGCGCAAGCAAAGATCGCTGGCGCTCCAATCGGAAAATTATTTCGCCGTTGCGGCCGTCGAATGCTGCTACAACTACGGCGAAGCCTGGCTCGATCAGCTTCTGGAGTATTTGGCAGAAAACGTGGAGACGGTTCTCAGGTATGTAGAGAAGGAGCTCCCCGAAATTAAAGCCTATCGTCCCGAAGGAACCTACCTCGTCTGGCTGGACTGCCGGAACATCTCGCCGCAAGCCTCTGTATTGAAGGATCTTATGTTCCGGCAAGCCCGGGTAGCCTTCAGCGAAGGCTCCGGATTCGGTGCGGAAGGCGAGGGCTATCTGCGCGTCAATATCGCCTGCCCCCGCTCTCTGCTGCTGGAGGGGCTGGAGCGCTTCACACGTGCCGTACGTGGACGTACAAATTAAAATCCCGCGAAGTGAAGCATAACCTTCGGAGTGTATTCCAGGTACTTTGCGGGGAGCCTGGAACTTAAGACTTAACTTTCGCAGAGCGAAAAGGTTTGATTTGACTGGTCTACTCGCAGTAACGAGGATTTAACTGTATTTTATATAGGTAAATTCAAGCGAATGGTGGAAACGATTAAAGTAAATGGAAAATATGTAGGTAGATTTAAGGAAAAAGTAAAGGGAAAAACTACATTTAAATTGAGGATTTTCGGTGATAACGCCTTTTTTACACAAACTAGCTGTATTTTCTCCACGGCCCCCTAATGAAACTGGAGTCCTACCCTACAATATATTATTGTATTTCTTAGGGAGGCGACCAGCATGAGACGATCCAATAAATTG
>NZ_JBQCLK010000049.1:0-37326 GCF_051966115.1 Paenibacillus sp. SAFN-117 | reverse complement strand
ATCCAAGCAGGAAACGACTGATATTGACGCCGATTCGCTCGCTTCTTAATGCTGTAGAACTTTTGACTGTCCAGAATCAACAAAAAAACCCCGTCTCAACGTATAGAGACGAGGTTAACCCGCGGTACCACTCTAATGCATTTCATGCGAAATGATCTCTTTCGATGGCCATCACCATCTATCCCTGTAACGGGGGAATTCCGTCATACCCTACATTATCGGGCAGCTGTTCATAGACGAGTTCAAAGTGATCGACGCTGCCGTTTCGCACCAACCAACGGCTCTCTGGAAGGCCATTTTACTCCTACTATTTCTAATCGCAACATTTGGAGTATTAATTTATTGGCTATTATAGGGGATTGGAATTTTTTTGTCAAACCTAAATTCACAAACTAAATTCACACAACCCTTTCACTCATAACTTTCCGGCACCTCTTCCTTCGGGATTCAAAATTTCGCTCTTGCGCAGCTTGCATGTTCCTTCGCCTCATCCCCGGAATGGGTTAATTTCATCATGATCGCTTCTGTCAACAGATAAGAAATGACCGCTTCCGCTCCCTGGTTATAATTGACTCCCCGTTCGCCAATCCCGTCGTAGCAGCCTCCTGTCTTCGGGTCCACCATAGCCGTGCGGGCGTCATTGTCACCGTGAAACCAGGCCCGGCATTTCGCGGCAGCATCGTAATATTGGGAGCGCCCCACGATCTCATAAGCTTTGGCCGCCGCCAGGCCAAGCTTCATGACATCGATCGGCTGCTGATCCCATTTCGCCCTCCCCTCGCGGGTACACCATCCCCGGTTCCCTATCGGGCGGATTTGTCCCCGTTCATTCGTCATAAGACGAATTAAGAAGTCCAGACTTTCGACCGCAACGTCAAGCCATTGCCGGTTCGGAGTAACCTCATATGCGCACAGCAGGCCCCATGGCAGCAGCCCGTTGCTATAGGTCGCCGCGGGCTCATACCAATGCCAATCCTCCCTTGCATGCCGCCGGTAATGGCTCACAAGTTTATTCGCCAGAGCTGCGACTTCGCTCTCGTAATCGACAGGATAACGATGCTTGGCCAGCAGACTGAATGATGCCAGCGCATACGCACAGCCGCGGGGAGAGTTCATACCGGCTATGTATTTCCGCGCTTGCCTCAGCATCGTCTCCGCAGCAATGAACCGGTTCGTATCCGGCAGGCGAACCATAAGCCGTGCGCAGGCCCACAGGCAGCGGCTTAGACAATCCTCTGACGGAGATTCGGCCTCTCGCGAGCGATCGTAAGCGAAATTATTGTGGAAATGGCCGTCTTCCGTCTGAGCCCACAGCATAAAGGACAAATACTTGTCGATGAGCGCATATATTCTTCCCGACTCTCTCTCGCTGACGATGTCCAGCCACTCCAGACAAACCCAAAGCGCTCTGGCCTGGTCATCGGTGCTGTATCCTTCTTGTCTCCGGGGAACGATACCGCAAGCATGCTCCATAATTCCGGTATCATCTGTTAACCGGAAGAGATGCTTAAGCGCGTCAACGGACGTACTCAAGAGCCCTCACCTCGGAAAACAGCTCGGCATGGCGCCTGCCGACTTCCGGCCAATGCATATTTTGACCAATGAAACCGATCTTCCGGCTCCATTTCTCCAGCTCTGCATCGTCCGCCAGAAGCTCGGTTATTTTGTTAATCCAGGCGTCCGAATCCCCGGGATCCAGCAGAAGCTCCGGATAATCTGCCAGCAAATCGGTCGCATAAGAATAGGGAGACGAGACAACCGGTCTGCCCAGCCCGACCGCATAAGCCAATGTACCGCTCGTAATTTGCTGCAGTCCCGGATAAGGCGTGACATAGATATCACAAGCCGTCAGATGCTTAACCAATTCGGGCTCATCCATATAGCGATCGATCATGATGACGTGCTGCTCGAGCCCGAGCTCCTCTATCCGCCCCCGTAACTGCTCCCGGTACCGTTCACCCTCCTGCCGCTTTACCTCCGGATGGGTTTGCCCGACAATGGCATACAGCGCTTGGGGAACCCTCTTCACGATCTCCGGCAGAATTTCTATGATCCATTCCAGCCCTTTGCCCCGGCTCAGCAATCCGAAGGTCATCAGTACCTTGCGGTCGCTCCAGTTCAATGTGCTGCGCCACTCCTGCCTTAATTCCGGATTCGGCTCGGGTGTGCCGTGCGGGATGAATACGATCTTGCTGCGGGGCACCCCGAACGCTTCATGTAAATAATCAATGGCTTTACGGTTCATGACCACGATTTTATCGCTTCGCTCCGCAATTTCCTTCTGTATCGAATCATAAGGCGGGCGGGGATGCTCGAACACCGTATGGAAGGTGGTCACCAGCGGCTTCTCCAGTTGCCTCACGAAATTCAATACATAAGCCCCGGCCTCTCCTCCGAATATGCCAAATTCATGCTGCAGCGAGACGACGTCAATGCCGGAACGGTTTATTCTTCTCGCCATTTTTGCGTAGTCTTCCAGCCGGTCGCGGCGCAGCGGCCACAAGATCGCATCCTCATGCCATTCGCCGGCAGGCTGGACGGGAACGACAACCGGGTCCCGATCCTGTCTCCCTTTCGCTTCGTTAACTGCCTGTCTTAAATGAAAGGTAAAGGTGGCCAAACCGCATTTTTGCGGCACATAAGTACTGACATAGGCGACTCGGGTCAAGACTGCAGCACCTCCATTCGGCTCATGACGGCTTCATGCAAAATATGCTCCGATCCGATTTCCAGATCATACCCGAATATGCAGTTGTTCAGGACGACTTCGTTATGGGTCAGGCAGCGGTGCCACATGATCGTTTCCGCGCAGCGAACATTTCTTCCGATGATGCAGTCATCTCCAATGACACTGAACGGCCCGATTATCGCTCGCTCCCCAATGTTTACGCGGTCGCCGATCAACACAGGCGGAATCAATAGAACGCTGGACGGAATGCTGCAGCTGCTTCCAATCCAGATGCCGTTTCCTCTCTGCTCCCCCGGAAGCGGCAGCGTATATACCCGATTTAACAAATCCCAGTGAATTTGCCGATAGCGCTCTTTCGTCCCCATATCCATCCAGTAGCCGTCCACCACTTTGCCGTAAATGCCCAACTGCTTTTCAATAAGTAAAGGGAACGTTTCCCGTTCAATGGACACTTCCCGGTTTGCCGGAATATGCTGCAGCGCCTTTTTGTCCATGACATAAATTCCCGCATTGATCCTGCAGGAAGGCGCTTCTTCCCGTGCCGGTTTTTCCACAAAACGGACAATGCGGCCGTCACCGTCCTGTTCAACGACGCCATAAGAGGTCGGATCGTCTACTTCGGTTAATCCGATCGTTACGGCCCCGCCGTGCCGTTTATGGTACGACAGCAGCGATTGCAAATCTATGTCATGGACAATATCCGCATTGATCACTAAAAACGTGTCGTGCAGCAGAGGCTCTGCGTTTTTGATCGCTCCGGCCGTGCCCAACGGCGATGACTCCGCCGCATATTGAATGGTGACGCCCCATTTCTCCCCTGTGCCAAAATAGTCTTGGATAACCTCCGAATAATGCTTGACGGCCATAACAATCTCCCGGATGTTTTGTTCCCGCAAATGAATGACCAGACGCTCCAGCCATGGGCTGTTGCCCACCAGAGCCATCGGTTTAGGCAAGCTTTCCGTTAACGGTCTCAGCCGAGTACCCAGTCCTCCCGCTAGCAGAAGTGCATTCATCTGTGAACCACCCTCCTGAAAAATAAAAAAGAAGTTTTGAAAAGCCAGGGATCCTCACGCCATAGGGCCAAAAAAACTCCGTAATACGCGGTCCCTTGAAAGCAACAACGTATTGCGCAATTTGATTGTGAACAGGTTGCAGATAACGTGCCTTTGCAGCTTGTTCAGAAAAAATCAATGGTTTTTTAAAAGCTTCTTCCTATTTTCAGATATGAAATTGTTCTAATGCTGCCGGCTTCGCTGATTACGAAGCATTCCGGAGCCGCGTTCTCGGCCATAACCCGGCGGATTTTTTCAGACCTCGGATAATGGTTCTACGCAATCTCCTCATTGTTATTTTCTCTCCTTTCACTTTTGGCGTTTTAGCACTCAATTTAGTGGAGTGCTAACAATTTTATATTAATATATCCGCCCGCTGCTTTCAAGACCTGATCCACTTTTGTTAAAAGCATGATGACGACCGTTAACATTTCAGGTTTCGACGAACCTTGCCCATATGCGGGTACCGCGCGCGATACAAATTGTAACGGATATGAAAGACTGTCGATTCATTGTGGGAAAGACGTTCAACGGGATGTTTTACTAGTGAAAAGTCCAGCAACGAGATCGTAACGGACCTGGTGTCTCCGGATTTACCGCTCCCGAGTTTCGTACATGATGCTGGTAATCAGAACAGCCGGGGAACCGTCGGGACGGCCCGTCCTGACGAATGGAAACAACTCTTCATTCACGGCTCCATATGGAGAATCGTTGCCGTACAAGAGGAGGATTGAATTGTAATCGCGAATCCGTTCCTCAAGATCAGCGGGCGCCTTTTCCGCGAACGCTTTATTATAAGTGACCGGGAAGAAATCGTCGGCGGACTTTTTACCCGAATTTGTGGTAAGCAGTGAAAGGAATACCCATGTTTCGCAAAATGGATATGTAGACTGAAAATCGGAACTATTGATATACTAGGGGAAAATTTTAAATGAAAAGAGCGAAAAATATGAAATTATATACGGACTGGAGATACACGATTACCATCTTCAATTAGACCTGGAAAGGAGCGTGATAACCAAGCAAAGAAAAGGAGAGACTTTTATGCACAATAGAAAAGCAACAACCAACGACTATGCCGCGATTTTAAATCTGTGGGAACAATCTGTAGCGGCCACTCATCATTTTGTAAGTTTCAACGATATACAGGATATGAAGATAGAAATTCCTTCGTATTTTCCTCATCTCGATGTACGGCTATGGTACGCCGAAAGCTCTTTAATAGGATTTTCAGCCACAAACGGATATCACTTGGAGATGTTGTTTCTGGATCCCGGCCAAATCGGCAAAGGATACGGAAAACAAATCATCCGGTCATTAATTCATGATTATGGCGTGACGTCCGTTGATGTAAACAAGCAAAACGAGAATGCCGTCATGTTCTACTTGAAAAGCGGCTTTTCGATGGTCAGCGAGGATGCGACGGACAGTGCAGGCCGTCCTTATCCGATATTGCATTTGCAATATAGCGGGAAGCAGAAGTAAGTCTTCTGCTTTTTTTACTTGTCGGGGGTCCAAGCAACAAAGAGGCTCCGAAGGCCGTTCACAGCACGACCGTTACTCCCCGGCCCTGCTTAAACTCGCGGAATAACGGTAATCGAGACTTCGGGACTTAACTGCCGAGTACACCATCCAATTTGTCAGCCCAATCACCCTCCATGTTCAACGGATTGAAATAGATTCGTCATTTTTTTGATAAAAAGAATGGCCTATGATTTACAAGCCAATGTTATGATGAAAATAATCCTATGACGCAATCCATTCCATTACATCATGCAGGAGGTGACCAAGATGCGGAAGCCCGATCGTCTCAGCAGCCAACCTCTGTATCAACAAATTGCGGATGACATCGAACGGAGAATTTCATACGGGGAATTTCCGCCGGGCAGCCTGCTACCGTCCGAACGAAAACTGGCCGAACAATTGGGAGTGAATCGAAGCACGGTCATTCTTGCGTATGCGGAGCTTCGCTCGTTAGGGATCATCGAAAGCCGTACGGGAAGCGGAACCCGGGTCAGCAAGTATAAATGGGGAGCCATGCCGAAGCATACCCCCAACTGGCACCGGTACGTTGAAGGCGGCAGCTTCCTGCCTAATCTGCCTTTTTTGCGCCGAATTCGGGAAGCGTTGCAGAAAGACAAAGCGCTGATTGATTTTGCCAGCGGCGAACTGGGTGCGGACCTCTCTCCCGTGAAAGAGATCAATACTCTTCTTGACGAGAATCACTATACGGGATATCTCGGATATGACAATCCGCAAGGATTTGTTCCGCTTAGGGAAACAATTGTCTCGTATTTAAAACAATATCGGGGCATTCAAACGACGGAATCGTCGATCCTCATCACATCCGGCTCCCAGCAATCCTTGTATTTAATTACCCAGTGTTTGCTGACCCCCGGAGATGCGGTCGCCATTGAAGATCCTTCTTACTGCTACTCGCTGCCCATGTTTCAATCGGCAGGCTTGCGATTGTTCCGTCTCCCCGTTGACTCTAAAGGAATCCGTCCCGAAGACGTCCGCTCTTTATATAAAAAACACCGCATCAAGATGGTTTTCATCAATCCGAATTACCAGAATCCGACCGGCGTCGTCCTTGATGCCAAACGCCGGACCGAACTGCTTGACGTTGCGAGCGAGCTGGGCCTCCCGATTGTGGAGGACGATCCCTTCAGCCTGACGGCCTACGACGGAACGCCGCCGACACCGCTGAAATCGATGGATGCCATCGGCTCGGTCCTCTACATCGGCTCTTTCTCCAAAATGGCCGCATCCGGGCTGCGGGTGGGCTGGATGGTCGCTCCTCATTCCGTGGTCGAGCGGCTTGCCGATGCCAGACAGCAGATGGATTTCGGGCTTAGCGTTGTCCCCCAGCAGGTTGCTGCCCAGTTCTTGAAGTCCAAGTATATCCGGCCGCATTTGGAACGTTTGCGAACGAATCTGCTTTATAAGAGGGATTTATTGATAGAAGCGCTTCAGAAAGAACTGCCGGACCTGGTCCGCTTCTCGATTCCGCAGGGAGGCTTGCATCTGTGGTGCAGAATTATCCCCGAGGTGAACGATAGCAA
Organism: Paenibacillus sp. SAFN-117; assembly: GCF_051966115.1. Classification (NCBI taxonomy): domain Bacteria; kingdom Bacillati; phylum Bacillota; class Bacilli; order Caryophanales; family Paenibacillaceae; genus Paenibacillus; species Paenibacillus sp. SAFN-117. The sequence goes on along the minus strand of NZ_JBQCLK010000049.1, from coordinate 30,517 downwards.
GCTGTTGGAGGAGGCTATCCGCCATGGAGTCATCTTTGTGCCCGGCAGCGTCTACGGTTCGGATTCGGGCTATGTGCGATTCACATTTGCTAGACCGAAGCCGGATGAAATCGTTCCGGGCATTTCCAAATTCGCCTCAGCACTTCGGACCATTCTTGGTTAATACGGTAAAAAAGCCCCTAAAGGAGCCATTTCGAAATCGACCTATAAAGGGATCAAGAATCCGTTTGCAGATTCTTGATCCCTTGTATCACTCAAGCGGATTCCTTGCCCGGCAGCCAATTACTCCTCAAGATACCGGGAGATTTCGATTAAATTTTGATCCGGGTCCCGAACATATACGGACACAATCGGGCCGAGCGCCCCGGTCCTTCTGACCGGTCCCTCCTCAATCTCCACATCATTATTTCCAAGATGATTTATAAGCTGCCCCATAGTCATCCCATCGAAAATAAAACACAGATCTGCCGATCCGGGCATAGGATGTTTCGCTTTCGGTTCAAATTCTTTGCCGGCCTCATGCAAATTGATTTTTTGCTGGCCGAATCGCAGTGCTTTTCTTCCTGAACCGAACGTTTCTTCCTCCATCCCGAGAATACGCGTATAAAACCGGATGGTCTTTTCCATATCGGTTACGGTCAGAACAAGGTGATCGAGTCTTTGGATCATCCTTTCGCCCCTCCTTGTTATACCATTCTATATCAAAGCAGAGCAGGCTTGCCTTCAAAACAACCACTCCACTCCCAAAATAAAGATATCTTACATTCATTCAAGGCGAGCCAAATTAACTCGCTATTACTTTCCCCACAACCAGTTCTTTTCTCGGCATGGCCTGCATATCTCCGGCCGTAACGTGAGCAACTACATAGTAGATGCCGTCTTCCGGGAACATCGTTTTGATTCGATAAGTTCCATCTTGCCAATGCTTCGCGGTGACCGTCTCATGTTTTGCTTGATCCTTCTTCCAAATTTCAAACTTGACTTCCTGGGCATCTGTCACCTTTTCCGCGCCCTGAGTAACAGATGCGTCAATAAGAATGGCCCGTCCCGGCTGCAGAGTGTCCTGAACCGTCTTTATTTCGACCTGAAGCGGCCCGGAATCTTCGGCAATATCGCTATTTGTGCAGGCTGCGGTGAATAAGATAAACATAAGACCAATCAGCAGCAAACTAGTTTTTTTCATAAACGATCCCTCCAAATTTTTATTATTAAAATGAACTACCGGCGGTGTCCAAGATCAGGATGAGCAAGACGAAGTTCCGGGAAGCCAACCAATACCGGCCAAAGGCGGTAACGAGATTCAATTGAAGGATTCGCGGCTTGGTCAATTGAATCCAATCTTTGATCATCACCTCCTTCCTCCTGTCAGAAGCCGATAAACTTGCGGAAGACCGGCTCATGTTGCCACCATATTAAACATCATGATCCACATGGAGCCGATAACGATAAGAAGTAAAATGAACAGACCAAGAATCAGGGTCACCAGGTTGTAACGAGGCTTTTTTTCCTCCCGCAGATGCATGAAATAAATCAGTTGAACGACGAACTGCAGCACGGCTGCCGTCATCAGAACGATTGTGTTCGCCATCCCCTCCAGCCTGCCGTATACGACGACTGCAACGGGAATGATCGTCAAAATAATGGAGAAACCTGTATCCCCCAAATATAGAAATCCTGGACCAGGAAGCCAACCGGCGGAGTGCTTTGGGGGTCTTCATTTCTTTCTCATCTCCTATCGAATTGCGGGTATATCATCACGCCTTACTTTAAGGGTGAATGTGATATCTGTCACCAACCGATACCGAAGTCAATGAACCGACCATGTTCAATAAAATGAAACAAAATAGGCAATATTTACCCATTGACGAATCTCCTTTCCATAAAAAAAGCACCCAACGGAGCCATATAAACTTTCTGTGGAAAAGAAAATGCCCCCCATAGAAAATGAAGAGCTCAACCTTAGTGCATTGCCGAACAAGATAACGGCAGGCAAGATGGATTTATGGGCACTGGACTGGTCCAAAGACAAGGAATTGGATGGTTACTAAACCTGGAAGAAGATTTACATTTGAAATGAATGGACTAGTCGAGGAATATTAATACTGCGAGGAGATTGCTTATGTCTGAAAACATGAAAGTGACAGCAAGGAAGACGATACAAAATATCCGCCCTTATACTCCGGGAAAGCCGATTTGGGAGCTTCAGATCGAGCTTGGCTTATTGCAAGTCATTAAATTGGCCTCTAACGAAAACCCATTAGGACCTTCTCCTAAAGCATTGGAAGCCATACAAGGCTCGTTAGCGGACATTCATCGTTATCCGGATGCAGGTTCGTTGAAATTGAAGCAGGTGATTGCCTCCAAACTGGACATGAGACCGGAGCAGCTCATCCTTACAAACGGCGGGGATGAACTGATTACACTCATCTCCGAGACATTCCTGGAACCTGGCGATGAAATCATCGTAATCTCCCCTTCATTCAGCGAGTATGAATTCGGGGCGTATCTTATGGGGGCGAGCGTCATTTCCGTACCGCTCGGGGAACAATACACCTTCGATTTGGATGCGATTATCGAAGCGGTGACAGAACGAACCAAAATGATTTGTCTCTGTTCTCCCAATAACCCTACCGGCACCTATCTGCCGAAATCGGTCCTGCATCACCTAATACAGACAACAAAAAAACACGACCCAAGATCGTGTCTCATTTTAAACCAATGTATTCATGTCTGTAGTTCTTACAATTTCCTGTTTTTTATCGTTAACGATCAATTGAAATACATCCGGCCGGCTGTAATGACCGGCAACATCAAAATCATACCGGCTTTGGGTAACCCGGGTAAGATCCAGATCGGCCACCAGAATGCCTTCCTGGTTATAGAGCGGCTCGACGACATATTCGCCAAGCGGTCCTATGATGGCGCTTCCTCCTCTGCATAGAATATCCTCGTCTTCCCTAATATCTTCATAGCAAGCCAAATCGGCAGGATAAGAGGCCTTGGTTGCAAACTGATTGCAGGAAATGACATAGCAGCGGCCTTCACAGGCGATATGCCGCATCGTCGCTTGCCACGTATCCCGGGCATCCGCCGTCGGAGCAACATAAATGTCTATGCCTTGTACATACATGGCCATTCGGGCAAGCGGCATGTAATTTTCCCAGCAGATCAAACCGCCGATTCTTCCCGCGGGAGTATCGATAACCGTAAGCGTACTGCCGTCCCCTTGTCCCCACAAGAGTCGTTCGGAACCGGTCGGAACAAGCTTGCGGTGTTTCCCCATTAGACGCCCGTCCGGCCCGATGTATACCATTGAGTTATATAGCGTTCCGGTGCTGAATTCCTGATCCCGCTCCACAACGCCAATGATTAGATAAACTCCCAGCTCCTTGGCCCATTCGCCAATAGTTTCGATTTCGGCACCCGGGATCTCGATTGCGTTCGCCCAATAGCGTCCCCAGTCTGTTCTCCCGCCGTCATTGCGGCTTCCGACTCGCGTACCGAAGCTTAATCCCCGCGGATAACCCGGAAGAAACACCTCCGGAAAAACAATCAATTCGGCCCCTTGGCCGGCCGCCTCTCTCGTCATGGCTGCAATCTTGTCCATGGCCGATTGTTTATCGAACAGGATAGGCGCGGACTGAACAACGGCTGCCTTAATATTACGATTTCTCATCGACCATTCCTCGCAAAGTTAGATTTATTTGGGAGATTTACGATCTTCTCCAATAGACGGTTGAAGCTCTTTTTTGAATGCTATTCATCATCTTCCCATTTTTTGGAGTAGGCCTTCCTCGTTATCCAGAAAGTGATATAGCAGACGATAAAAGTGACTACGGCCGATATAATCCACACACCCGCTGGCACTTCCATTGAAATCCCCCCTAAACTTAGTAGCAGTACTAGAATTCCTAATCATCAGTCTATATATAATTCGGATGTTCTAAATGAACAGTCCCTTTTATCTTACCCCCAGCTCAACTCCAATATAGCAGCTATGAATCCGTTAGTAACCATCCATTTCCATCTATTGTGCGCCAACCACTTCGCGGTTAAAGCGGATTGTTCCTATTGCTATCCAATTGGGTGGTTACTTTTTGCAGGAAATGCATTACATTCATAAAAATGAATATGTTGAACTCAATAATATAGGGGAAATGGAGGGCCAAGAAGGGGACTAACCTGATAAAAGTAGACATGGGAAAATGATTCATAGTTTCAATCGCACATCGATCGGAGGCTTTCCACAATGAAAACAACTCTGTACTTAACCCGTCACGGTCAAACGGAATGGAATTTGCAGAAGAAAATGCAAGGGCATAAAGATTCCCCTCTAACCGAATACGGTATTCAGCAAGCCGGATGGCTAAAGGAACGTTTGGAGAATATCCATTTGGATGCGATCTATTCCAGTACCAGTCCAAGGGCGCTAAACACAGCCCGAATTCTCCTGGGAAACCGCTCATTGGATATTTTGGAGGATGATTCACTTAAGGAAATTAACATGGGGCTGTGGGAAGGCCGACAGATAGAACACATTCAGCAGCAATATCCCCTTCAATATGATCAATTTTTCAATGAGCCGCATGTATACAGGCCCGCAGGTCATGGAGAAACTTATACAGAATTACTGGAAAGAACACTCCCCGTCATCGAAAATATTCTGACAGAGCATAAAGGCGAGCAGGTGCTTATTGTTACTCACCGAATTACTTTGAAAGCGGTCATGAGTCATTTTTTGCATAAAAAGCTTCATGAAATAGCAAGCATGCCCGACATCTATCCTACTGCATTATGTAAGATTACAATGGATGACGGCAGACCGATAGTAGATCTGTACGGGGACATCTCTCATTACCGAGAATAAATGAAAAGGCTGTCTCACCCTTCAGGGCGTTCTGTAGCAAACCTTAATGCGGCTTTTTTACGAAAATAGGATGCAAGTTTCTCCGAAATTTCCGCTATGACAGCGTTGGGCAACCAGGCGAATGTTCAAGGAGTTCAAAGTCGAAAGCTCCCCTGCTAATCGTATCATCCTCTTGGTTGCCCTCCGGCGGAAAATCTAAGGATTACCAGTCGGTCATGACCGTCATGCTGAAACGTCCATTGCCCCCGATTAACTGTATGACTGCTGCAAGGACCCAATACGAGCGTTGACCTTCCCCTCGAAGGCTTGAACCGCCGCGTTGGCAATTTCGATGTCTTGGGCGCTGGTCCCTCCGCTTACGCCAATACCGCCAACAATATGTCCGTTACTGACTAATGGAATGCCTCCTCCCAGGATAACAATTCTGCCAAAGTTCGTGGTATTTATACCAAACGTAGGGCCACCCGGCTGAGCGGTTTGCGCCAAATTTGCCGTCGGCATTTGCATGCTTACACTCGTCCAAGCCTTATTCTTCGAAATTTCGATTCCCGCAATTCGAGCATTATCCATACGCTGAAAAGCAACCAGGTTCCCACCGTCATCCACAATCGCTATATTGCTGGAGAGTCCCATCTGGCGGGATTTTTGTTCGGCGGCTGCCAGTAATCTCTTCGCGGTCTCTAAAGTAAGCTTTACCAAGCTTTTACCCCCCTTCCCCATACTGCTACAACATATGACACTGACCCAGAATCGGTGAATCATGGTTATGCCCGGACCCCGTCGCAGCACAAACAGGCGGGTTTACGTAACCACGCAAACCCGCCTGAATTAATCGCTGTATTTTCAAAAAAATGAAGGGGCCCCTTCCTCTTTGTCTATCATCGCTCACGCACTGTGAAACATTAATTCCTTCTTCAAAAAATGCTTATCCAGAATTAATGAGGCCATTCCGTAAACCGATGATTTATTGCCCAAGGCGGCTCCAACAATTTCTATATCCGCAGTCGGTGAATCCATAATTTCCTTAAGCTTGTCCGTAATATAAGGAAGCACGAAAGGCTTGGCAAACAATAAATTTCCGCCAATGATAATCATCTTCGGATTGATCAGGTAAATTAAATTGCTTAAGCCGATGGACAGATCGTCAAGCAAGCTGGTCAGCATTTCTCTGCAAAATTCATCCCCCTCCATCGCCAGATTATACACTTCGCGGATATTGCATTGATCCAGCACAGGATTGTAGATTTTGGGGGGCAGCGGAAACCCGTTCTGGGCAGCCTCATTGATTTTATTAATGAACGCCAGCTCCGTTGCATACAAGCGCAGACAGCCTTTCTTGCCGCATATGCATTTGGGGCCGTATTTATTAATGGACATGTGCCCGATTTCTCCGGCCCCGCCATATTCTCCACGAATCAGTTCGTTATTGACGATGACCGAGGATCCGATCCCCCTGCCCACCGTCACATAGATTAGGTTGTTAACATCCTTGGCCGGACCGATCGCCCGCTCCCCGAGAATGGCTGCATGCTGTTCCTGCTCCACAACGAGAAACAAGGACGGGAACGCTTTGCGCATCTCTTCCTCAAACGGATAATCTTCCAGTTCCAACAAGTGTCCTCTATATACGACGCCTGCCCGGTCCAATACCGTAGGCATGGAAAACCCGAGGCCGATAATATTTTTGTCGGCATGCTTCTGAAGGAAGCTGTGGACGCAAGCTTTGATCGTTTCGACTAACTCCGCGCCTTTTTCCTTGACCTCTATTTCCTGCTCGTCCACCATCGTCAGATGCAGATCGAACAGGCAGACCTGCAGCGTAATATGAAAAGCTTCCGTGACGACAGCAAGAGTAGCCATATATCCGCCGGCTGCGTTTATGGTGAGCAATGTTGGGCGCCGGCCTCCCGCCTTGGTCGAATTGCCCGTTCCGACCTCGACAATGTAGCCTTCTTTCTCCAAGGCATCCACCACGTTGGAGACGGTGCTTTGACTCAATTTTGTTTTTTTGGCTATATCGATTCGAGATATCGTCTTAAAATGATGTATAGTATTCAAGACCAGCGTTCTGTTTAAAGTTTGCAGAAACCTCTGGTCACCCGCTTTGGCAAATTTGACCATGTGTCCTCCTCTTTATTCGAGGCTTATCCCAAGCCGCTCGACTATTTCTCTGGACGCCAAGCCGTAATTATAGAAAAACAAATCGTTAACCCCCGCTTTGGCATAAGCGTTCAAATAGCCGTCCAGATGTTCCGGGGCCGTGATTTCAGGCTCGATCATTCTGACGCCTGCCGCCAGCTTATGCCGCGGGACGGATTGCAGGGCTCTGTCCACGAACGGTACCGTATCCTCAGCGGAAGACGGATAGCAGGCTACCCATTGATCTATATACCGGTCGAGCCTTCGTGGATTCATGCCATACAGTCCCGGCTCGGCTCCATAGGCCATCCACAGGGTGCTAAGCATCTGCAGAGGCTTCCCGGAGCCGTCAACGATACTGCGGCACTGTGCGAAAACAGCGTCCACCGTGTCTTCCCTCATTTGAATGAATTGCATATATTGAGGGAGAGACGTCGCAGTTACGGGCTCCCGGCTGTTGGCCACCGTTTCCGCCGCATGTGCGATTTCCTGCCGGAACCGGTCCGCATCTATTCCTGCAGCCCGGGCATTGGCCATGCATTGATTACAGAAACAAAGCCCCAGCAGCCGTTCAAGCTCATCCTTGCGGGCAGAGCAGATCAACTCATGATGGTCGCCATGAAGCATACCGGGATAATCGAATGATTCCAGCACAAAGCCGTCTAAATCATAGCCTTCGGCCAAATCCGAAAGGATTGCCTTCACATACTGCTGCGTTTCCTTGTGCGCCGGACATAAGGCATGCCGGTAAGACTCCCCGAACGCATTGCGAACCGTAAATTCAGGGAAGGCCTCTCCGAGATATGAATTGTGGAAGCCTACAACCCATGCGTAAACTTCCATCTGAAGTGCTTTGGCGTGATGACATATCAATGTCAATAAGTCGCCGGATGTACCCGTTCCTCGCGACGCGCTGCGGTGCTGCTCGAATGCTTCCCCCGCCCGGGGCAGGAGCTGCCCATATTTGGTAGTATTTACATTATAGTATACGGAACTGTAAGGGTGATAGTATATTTTTCTATGCGGATTATGGGGCAGCAAAAACTTTCCGGAATGATAGGCGGCCGTCACCGCAATGCCGGTTACACCCATTTCCTTCAACTTGTTCAGTACAGGCTCGATCCCTTCATCCAGCAAGTCCCATGCATATATGAAAATGGTTCTTTTGTTCAAAACGATTCCCTCCGCCATGTTGGATCTATCTTATAAGCCTTCCTTACAGCGTTCGATAAGTTGGGCCGCGAACAAGCCCGCGTCCACTCCCGGAATTTCCACCGCTTCTCCTTGTAAGGTCAGCAAAAATCTGCGGTTAAGCTCGGAGTATCCCCATAAAGACAAATGATCTGCCGGAAACCGCTCCATCGTGCTTCCGCCGGCAGAGAAGCTTTCGAAATGGCCGGTGCCTGCGGAAGCCGCTTCATGACCTTTAAATACCGTTATGGTATTGATGCGGTGCCCGGGATCGGTGGAATAAGAAGCATTTCCGAATTCATGGGCATTGAGCGTCAGCATTTGCCCGGCCTCTGTCATCAGAATCGCCGCAAAAGCGTCATCCTCATATTCCGGGCCCAGCCGGATCCGGGAGGAAACCGCCTTGACCTCTTGAATCTCGCCCGGGATTAGGTAATGGACCAGATCAAATATATGACTTCCCAGACAGACAAAAACGCCGCCTCCCTGCTCAGCGCCCCCTGCCCATCCCTGCATGAACGGGGCCGTAACGAATTGGGCATTCAGAGCATCGACCTTCGATCCGGCCTGGTCAATAAATCGTTTCAATCTCTGCATTCCGGGAGAGTAACGGTGATTAAATCCCATTGCGAAACGGATGCCGCTGCTCGCGACAATGTCCGCTGCCTGTTCCGCATCCGCCAGCCGAAGCCCGATCGGCTTCTCGCAGAAGACGGCTTTGCCATGGCCCGCGGCCATCGCGATATAGGCAATATGCGAATCATGCCGGGTGCAGATATAGACGGCATCGACATCAGGGTCCGCGCAGAGCTCTTCCGCCGAGAGGTAGATTTTTCCTCCGTAAGCTGCAGTCAGCTTGCCGGCCGAAGACTCCGCAAGATCGAAGCCTCCGGCAACCGTTCCTCCATGCCGCAGTATGCATGCGGCATGGATATGGGCAATTTCGCCACAGCCAATAAAGCCGATTTTCTTCATATTAACCCGCCCCCTGTCTCAATATCATCTTGCAATTGAACTCTCAGTCCGGTTTCCAGGGATTTAATGCAGGCTTCGACAACCAATGCATTGCGGTAGGCATCCAGGAGGGCGACGGGTGCCGGTGAAGAACCGGTCAAGCTCTCTATCCAAGCGTGAATCGAACTCTTCAGCGTCTCTGCATAATTGCAGCTTTCGAAGACGGAGGGCGACCAGGTCGTTCTTTCCATCGAATGGTGAGGATAGGTGTGAAGACCTTCCAGCATGTTCGTCACCTCATACCTGGCCTTGTCCGTAGACAGCTCGAAATGCTGGAACGGATGTTGGCTTTCATGGACGCCGCCGACGAACGTATGGGTCATGACTCCGATGCTGCCGTTGCGGAATTCGAGGCTGACGGCCACGTCGGACAGGATTTCGCTGTCAATCCGCTTGCCGACAGCATAGACGCTGCGGATCTCCCCGTTAATATATCTTAAGGTATCAATCATATGGCAGCAGGAATCCGTCACAATAAAGTAAGGATGGGCCAGGTCGGACTGCTTCACCGGGCCCTGCTGCTGCATGGATATGGCGATTAAATGCGGCTTCTCGCCGCTGATTTTATCCTTCAGCTTCCGGTAGCAAGGAGAGTATCTCTGGTTGTAGTTGACGCCCGCAATCGCCTCCGTTGTTCTGGAGAGCGCGAGCAGCCAGGCGATTTCGCCGGAGTTTTTGCCGGCCGGCTTCTCACAGAACAGATGCTTGCCGCGTTGCAGAAGCGCCTTGCAGAAGGAAGCGTGGGTATCCGGCAATGTGCAGATGACCGCCGCATCGTAGCCGGTTCCCTGCCGCTCCAGCTCCTCCAGCGACTGATAATAAGGGACGCCTCCGAGCTTCTGTGCCAATGCTCCCGCCGCTTCTTCCCTCCGGTCGATAATGGCCGCAAGCTCGGTGTCCGGATGCTCGTATACCGCGCGGGCGTGATGCTGGCCGGCCCAGCCCGCACCAATGATAATGATCCTCTTCTTCACCCTGAAGTTCCTCCTCTGCAATCTTGCTCGCTCTTAGTGTGCATTACCGTTATGCACTTACAACAGAACAGGCTGGCCGGTCCGAATGCTCTGCTCCATGGCCTTGATTCCGTTGGCCGCATGCAGCATATCCTCCAATGTCATGCACTGCTCCTCTCTTCCCAGACAGCAGTTCAGAAAATGCTCGATTTCCAGGCTTCCCATAGGATCATAACGGATCGGACCCAGCTCGGTTTTCGGATTTTGCATAACATAGGAGAAACGGTCGTGATCGGTCCGGATTACTCCTTTGGTTCCGACAATGTCCAGCATATAGAACGGGAAATCCCAATCCATCGAGGAGACAAGATTTAATTGCACGAGTGCGCCTCCCGACGTTTTGCCCATGGCCTGAACGGTATCCCAGGTGCCGATTTGCCGGAATACATATTGTCCGCCCGCCGCATAAAGCTCCGTCAAATCATCTCCGGTCATCCAGCGGACCGTATCGATAAGATAGACACCGAAGGTGCCGAGAGGACCTCCGCTTCGTGCAGGGTCCCGCTCCCATTCCTGATGAATCATCGCCTCATGATGGATGAACAGCCGCAAATTCGTAGGCCGGCCGATCTCTCCCCGGCGAATCCGATCGGCTATGGAGATGATCGATCCCTCATAACGCAGAGGGTTGCCCGGCAGGACGATGCGTCTTCCGGCTTCCGCCGTCCGCATCAGGGAACGGATTTCATCCGGTTCCAGCGATAACGGCTTGCCGACGAAGACATGACAGCCATGCCGGAGCGCCATGTCCGCGTATTTCGCATGCTCCCATACCTCACAAGCGACCATGACCGCATCTACGCCAAGCTCAAACAGCTCCTCGGGCTGATGAACCAGACGGCAGCCGATCTCTTCGCAAAACCGGCTTGCCGTCGTTCCCGCACACTCCTCCACATACTCCGGTGATTGGCCCAGATCACAGCAGGCAACCACTTCAACCTCCTTGAGCTTCGCCAAGTGCCGGGTATAGGTGGTTGCGTAGAACCCTTGGGAAAAACCAATCAGTCCGAACCGCAGCTTATGCCCTCGGGTTGTCATCCAACCACCGCCTCAATGTGTGATACTGTAGATCCAGACGATTCATCGGCTCCGGTTGCCGAACTGCGCCGCCGTTCTTCTTCTTCTCCTCTACAATAGAGGCAATAGCTTTAATGATCGTTCTCTCGTCCCCATCGTCAAGAAAGGACAGATCGAATTCCATTTTCCCGTGGTATACGGCGTAATCGTCCATTTTAATGACCGGATCGCCGGTTCCCAGCTTCATGTTGATCTCCCAGGCCGGAACCCCGGTCTGTTCTTCATCGATCTCCATGACGACTCTGACGGACGGCGAGAAGCGGGTACGCTTGATCGACCCCGTCAAACCCGGAACTTCGGCCATGGCCGCAATAAAACGCTCGGCAAACGCCTCCTGCTGCCGGATAATCGCCTCTTCGTCCCTGGCCAGCCAATGCTCGATGGCCGAGATCAATCCGAGCACGCCTTCCTTGCCCACCTTCATCGGCCGCCCGATGCCCAACTCCTGCAGGAAACAGGCGTGTACCAGATCCTTGCGCCCGGCGACGAGAGCTGAAGTCGCTCCCCCGAGCCATTTCTGCCCGCTGTGAACGACCAAATCCGCCCCTTTGGCGATGGAATGGCGGAAATCGGTGTCGTAAGCGGCGTCGACAATGACGGGAACACCCTTGGACTTACAGATCTCCACGAATTTATCGAATGGCAGTAGATTGGGAGGAAACACATCCATCATCACATAGACGGCCGCGGCTACATCGGGGGTGAGTGCGGCCTCCAGATGATAGGAGGCACAATCGAGCGCCTCGCCGATTTCCACGGGCTCCGCACCGGTCAGCCTTATCAATTGGTTGGCCGGCGTATCGCCGATTCCGATAACATGGCCTTTCTGAATGACTACTTTATGCTTCGGCCCCCGGATAATCGGCAGCTCCTTGATCTTGCCCATATCGTCTCCGGTCAGCGTGGCGGCGATGCTGATGGCCATCCCGGCGGCCGTACAGCCTGCAGCGACACCGGCTTCGGCGCCGGTCAGCTTAACGATCGCTTCGTTCGCTCTTCTCTGCAGCTCCCACATTTCCACGGACAGCCCGAGCATGTCATAAATATCCTGCCGTATGCCGTCTTTGACCCGCGATGCGCCCAATACGGTTGCCGGCCCCCTGGCATTAATTACTTTTCTTAACCCGAATCGGTCATAGAATGATTGCATAATCCTGCTCCCCTTTCCTTATCGCATAACCGGCAACGCCCTGCCCGCGAATACTCCGGTAACCTTCTCGTTCCACACCGCAATTTCTCCGTTAACCAATACGTGCGAAATACCTGACGGGCCTGTTCTGGCCTGCTGAACTACGGATGTATCCGTGACGGTCTCCGCGTCAAAAACGACAAGATCAGCCGCTTTCCCTTCCAGGATAACCCCCCTGTCCTTAAGTCCGAAACGCTCGGCAGGCACCATAGTCATCCGATTGATAAGCACTTCCAGCGAGAAATTCTTCTCCCTGGCCAGCCTGAGCAGCTTGGGAAAGCTTCCGAATGCCCTAGGATGCGGGTTCTGCCCGAGATAAATCGCATCGCTTCCTACCATATAGTAAGGGCGGGACAGCAGCTCGAACAGGTCGTCCTCAATTTGCTTCACTACAGACTCGTCCTCGGGACGCTCCCCTAAGATCCCCACAGCCAGCTTCTCTTCAAGGAGCAGGTCGCACAGCACCTCGTACACCGTCTGACCGCGCAAGTCCGCCGCTTGCTGGAACGTTAATCCAAGCAATTCATCATTGCGGCCCGAAGGCAGGTAGGAGAAAGTGCCGTCAATATTCGGGAAATCCTTCTGAATGTCCCGCACAATAGCCGGGCGCAGCTTCTTGTCCGCCAGCCTCTCCAGGGTCGATTCGTAGCCCCCTTCCACGGTCCAAGGCGGCAGGTGAATGACGCCTGTGCTGCTTCCGAAGGCATAAGGATACAATTCGAGGCTGACGTCAAGTCCTTTCTGGTAGGCGTCATCGATCGGCCCCATCAGCTCATCCACCTTGCCCGCGTTGTTGGGCCCCGTTCGGAAATGGGAATAGTGGATTTTACAGCCGGATTGCCATCCGATATCCAGCGCTTCCTGAATCGCATCGAATTTCTCACCTTTGAACACGGTGCGCAAATGAGTGACATAGATGCTGTCCTTCTCCGCAAGGACACGGGACAGCTCAATCAGTTCCTGCGTATCTCCATAGGAGCCCGGGAAATAACTAAGGCCTGTGGAGAAAGCAACGGCTCCCTGATCGATTCCATCAGCCAGCAAGCGCTTGGCCTTCTCCAGATGAGCGCCGGTTAGCGGCACATCTCGGAAGCCGACCGTTTCCAGGCGCAGAACGCCATGAGGAACCTGGTAGGCCGTATTAATGGCCACGGTTCCGTCGAATTTGCTGCGGTATTCCTCTACCGTCGACCAGTCCAGCGGAATATCCGGTGTTCCGTTCAATCCGCCCAAATACTTAAAGTACATTTCCAAATTGTCCTTGGATAACGGAGCGTAGGACAACCCGTCCTGACCGAGGATTTCGGTCGTGACTCCCTGATATAATCCGCAAGCATGCTGCCTGTCCCACAGCAGCATCACGTCCGAATGGACATGTGTATCAATAAAGCCGGGACTGACGACGCGGCCGCTCGCATCGATCGTGTAACGCGCCTCCGCGTCGGGGAAGCTGCCGATTCCGGCGATTTTGCCGTCCTTGATCACAATATCCGCCTTGTAGCGTTCGTTCCCGGTTCCGTCAATAATCATTCCATTTCTAATGCAAACATCAAAGCTCATCAAGATTCCTCCATACCGGGTATACCGGCGACGGCTAGCCCTTCACGCCGCCCATCGTCATACCGCTGATTAAATATTTTTGGAAATAGATAAAGACGATTACAACAGGAGTCGTCACCATGGCCGAAGCGGCCATTAGCTGTCCCCACAGCACTTCGCGGTTTCCTACCATCAGAGAGATGCCGACGGGCAGAGTCCGCATGGTGTCGGAGCTGGTCAGCGTCAATGCAAAGATGAACTCCTGCCACGACAGGATGAAAGAGAACAGGCCTACGGCGGCGATTCCCGGAGCCGCCAGCGGAATCACGACGCGGAAGATCGCGCTTACCGGTGTACAGCCGTCGATAAAGGCGGCTTCCTCCATATCCTTCGGGATTCCGTCGAAGTAGCTTTTCATCATCAATGTGGCGAACGGTATCGCAAACGTACAGTAAGCGATAATAAGGGACAGGTAGCTGTCGATCAGATCCAGCTTGATAAAGATGGCGAAGATCGGAATAATAAGCAGCACCAAGGGAAACATTTGGGAAACCAGCAAGGAATTCAAAAACAGCATTCTGCCCCTGAATTTAAAACGGGAGAGGCCATAAGAAAAGAAGATGGCTATAAATAAAGTGACAATCGTTGTCGAAATGGCGACGATGACACTGTTTTTGAAATACTGCAGAAATCCGGTCTCTTGAAACAGCGTCCGGTAGTTCTCCAGAGTGGGCTCGTTCGGAAACCACTTGGGCACTTCGGCAAAAATTTCTGCGGACGATTTAAACGAAGTGGAAATCATCCATACAAACGGAAACACGAGCAGCACCGTAGCCAATGTCAATAAAACGTAAGTGATGCTCCGTTTGACGAGCAACTTTTTTCTCGCATTCCCCCCCATGTTTTAGTCCTCCTTGTTTTTCTTCAGATAGAAAATGGCGAATACACTCAGCATGAGTACGCCAATAGTAGAAATGGCCGCAGCGTAATTCATTTTAAAGAAATTGAAGGCATTAAGGTACGAGTATACCGGAATGAGCTGCGTCGAATTGGAAGGTCCGCCTTTAGTCATCAGGTAGACCAAGTCAAACTGGTTAAAGGACCAGATGATTGTCAAAGTTACAATTACAAGAGAAACCCCCTTGAGACTGGGGAGCGTGATATACCAGAAACGCTGCCACAAATTAGCTCCGCTAATGTTAGCCGCCTCATACATTTCACGGTCGATCGCTTGCAGTCCGGCAAGCAGAACAACAGCGACGAAAGGGATTCCTTTCCAAACGCTTACAGCCAGTACCGAATAAAGGGCATATGCGGAATCTCCGACCCAGTCGATGGGCCCCGAGATAATTCCCAATTTCATTAACACATAGTTCAAAATCCCGAATTGGCTGGAATAGATCCATTTCCAGGTGAGACCGGCGGCGATCATGGGCACGATCCAGGGAATAAGGATCAAGCTCCGGAAGATACCCCTCCCGGGAATTTCTTCATTTAACAACAGAGCAACGGCAAGGCCGATCAAATACTGGCCGACAACTACTCCTACCGTCCAAATGACCGTATTCCAGAAGGCTCCCGTAAAAATACTGTCCGAGAACAGCGCTCTGTAATGATCGAGCCCTGCAAAGGTCCGGTCGGAAGCGGTCAGGGAATGCTGGGTGAAAAAGCTGGAGATAATCCCCGAGATCATGGGATATATCAAGATGAGTCCGACAAATATGACGCCCGGTGCTATGAGAAAATACGGTAGCGCCCTCTTCCAAAACAAACTCGCAGTGAGTTTCATAACTAAGTTAACCTCCAGGCTTCCTTAAAGATTAAGCCCGGCAGCATTTACAGCATGCTTGTGCCGCCGGGCTATCGGAATGTCTCCTAAAGAATGATCATTTACCCATTAGCTCTTCCAGTCTCGTGTGCATATCACTTACAAACTGCTCCGGCGTCAGCTGCCCCTGAATAAGCTTTTGGATGGCCGCGTTGAAATGCAGCTGCCTAAATTCCTCATACTTGGGCGCTAACGGGCGGTTGCGGCTAATGGACACCTGATCGACAAACGGTTTCATAATCGGATCCTGGGCAAATTCCGTCGTCGCAAAATCCTTCGTCCAGCCGACTACGCTGGTCACTTCGGCAAATTTATCGTAGTAAGTCGGCTTCTCTCCGGTAAAGATAAATTCCAGAAACTTTCCTGCAATTTCCTTATGCTTGCTTTGCTCCGTGATGCTTAACGTGTTCGGATAACCAAGCACGGCTTTCCCGGCCGGTCCCGCAGGGCTTGGGGCGGTCGCCCATTTTCCATCCAGATTAGGATTGGCCTTCAGGCTGCCCGACGCCCACATTCCGTTGAACATCATCGCCGTATTTCCGGAAATAAAGCTGTTCATGGTCGCTTCCCAATCCATACCTGTAACCGTTTTCGGCATCACGTTGTAAGTATTGGACAAATCGTAGATATACTTCGCAACAGCAAGTCCGGATTCGTTGTTAATCGTCGGTCTCCAGAAGTTCCCCTCGCGAACGATAACGTCATTACCGGCCTGCCAGAAGAAAGGAAGCACATAATCATCGGGCTCCCAGCCGGCAGCCGGGAAAGCCAGTCCGTATTGATCGCCCTTGGTGAGCTTCTGTGCATACTCCAGCAGTTCTTCCCAGGTTTCAGGCGGGTTATTGGGATCCAACCCCGCCTCTTCAAACAGGTCGGTGCGGTAGAAGAAGCCCCATACGCTTCCATCCCAAGGGACGCCGTAATACTTGCCGTCTTCCCCCTTCACCGAATCGAATCCGGACTCCAGGAACTGATTGAGCATTTCTTGAGAGACATAATCATTGACGGGAGCGAACGCTCCCAAACGCTGGTACTCGCTGGCCCATTGCCCGTTAAGCATGACCAGGTCCGGAGCTTGTCCGACCGTTAGCTGGCGCTGGAACATGGAGTAAGCTTCCCCCCAGCCGACATTGACGATTTTCACAGTGACTCCGGGATTTTGGCTGCTGAATTCCTTGGCCATTTCATCCAACAGGGTCACCTGCGCGGGAACCGTTCCGCCGATATGCTGAAATACAAGCTCTACCTTCTCTTCCGAGGACGATCCTTCACTGCCGCCGCTCTGGGAGCAGGCACCCAGCAAGGATACGGACATAACGGCGGCCATCGACATTTTCATTACTCGAAAAGGACTTTTCATTAATACGCTCTCCCCTTCATCTCTCAGCTTAAATGCTCTACTAATCTCTGATCCTTACAATCATTTCGATTTCGACAGGGATATTTTTAGGCAGCACATAGGTACCCATAGCGGAACGGGCATGCTTGCCTCTTTCCCCGAAAACATCCACCATCAAGTCCGAGAACCCGTTCATTACTTGAGGCTGCTGATAGAAATCCTCGCTGCTCGCGACCAGACCGAGCACCTTGACCAAAGCATCGACACGATCCAGACTTCCCAAGTAGTTCTTGAGCTGGGCCAGCAGGATAATCCCGCATTCCCGGGCTGCCTGATAGCCTTCCTCCACCGTCAGATCTTTGCCGAGTTTGCCTGTCCAGATCGGACTGCCGTCATCCTCCCGTTCCGGTCCGTGGCCGGAAGTGTACAGCAGGTTGCCGTGCTGACGGATCGGCACGATGGCTTTTCCCTGCAAATCGATCTTTGGAAGTATCAAACCTAGCTCTTTAATTCTTTCATCTGCCAAACTCATGAATAAGTCCTCCCTTTTGCATAATTAGTTAGTTTATTTGTCGAATAATCTAACAAAATATAGTAGTACAGCCAAATGCGGTTCAGGAAATTCCGCTTAATGCATAGGCCGGCTTGCAATCCCCTTGCCGAAGATTCCATTCTTCCCCGTTCCTGCGCTATCCCGGCGGAAGTCCTGTCTGCATCTGTCTGGAATACCTGTGCCTTGTTACTTGAAAAACTGAGGCAAATACGGCTTGTTCTCCGCCAAAATCTGATCGAGTACAGCTTTGGCCAATGAAGAGCCTCCTACCAGCGGATGGATGGCAAGCGCTTGTAGAGCACTGCCGTAGTCCCCGTTCACACCGGCTTCTACCGTAAGCTCTTCGTAGGCTTTAACGACCTGGATCAAGCCCCGGATTTCAGCCGGCAGCGGCCCGCCGCTCAGCATCATCGGAGTAGCCCCCTCCGAAGAAATGATGCATCTGACCTCCACCGAAACATCCTCTCCCAGACACGGAATAACCCCATTATTGCGAACGTTGACTACCTGGATATTGCGGGCATTGTTGTATATCGATGTAATAAGGTCAACCGCCGCTTCCGAGTAGTACGCTCCTCCCCGTTGTTCCAGCTGAGCCGGCTTCACCTTTAATTCCGGATCCTTATACAGCTCGAACAGCTCCGCCTCCACCTTCTTGACCGCATCGGCCCTGGTTCCTTTGACCTTCAGCGCTTCCTGCTGCTCCTTGAGCATCTTATCCTTCAAATAATAGTAGCGAAGATAAGAGCAGGGGATCATTCCGAGAGAAGCAAGAAACCCGTCCCCCCATTTATAATCGGGGATATTCTTCACGGACAGGCCGCTGGCGTTGTCAAACATCCGCACGATGTCCTCCGTCCGGTCGACGCCGTTGATCCTGATATTTCGCGTCCAATTCAAATGATTGATGCCGACCATTTCCATATCGACATTCGCCGGATCGGTCTCCGCCAGCTGGGCAATTTGCATCTTGGTATGGATGGGCAAATTGCATAAGCCGATGGTACGAATGGAGGAATGCTTCAATACCGCTTCCGTAATAATGCCTGCCGGGTTAGTGAAGTTAATCAGGAAAGCTTCGGGTGCAAGCTCTTCCATCTCTTTGCATATGTCCAGGATGACGGGAATCGTTCGGATCGCTTTCGCGAACCCTCCGGCCCCGGTTGTTTCCTGGCCGATGCAGCCGTACTGGAGCGGAATCCGTTCGTCCACCGCCCGGGCATCCAGGCCGCCAACGCGAATTTGCGTCAGTACAAAGCTGGCCCCGGAAATCGCTTCCCGACGATCCAACGTCAGATGCAGCCGGATGGGAACCCCCGCGTTCTCAATCATTCTCCGGGCAAGTTCACCGACGATCTGCAGCTTCTCGCGGCCGGCTTCAATATCCACGAGGTACAGCTCTTGCAGCGGAAATTGCTCATAATTTTTGATAAACCCTTCAATCAACTCGGGGGTATAAGAGGAGCCCCCGCCGATAACGGCCACTTTAAGCGGTTTAGGATTCAACGATAATCTCCCTCCTGTACGAATTTAATCGTTCGGTAATTTGCGGCCCCGCAGGAAGCTGAAGCTGATCCATCCCCATCAATACCGCTCCGAAGACCGGCTCCATTTCCGGGATTTCAATCGTAAAATCAGTATGCTCCTCACGCAGGGTCTCTTCGAGACTTTGCAGCAGGCAGGAGCTCTTGCCCCTCTGGAAAATGCTTCCGATCAACACTATCGGAATGTTGTCCACACCGAAGCTTCCTATTCTTCTCATGACGGAGCGTGCCGCATTGCCCAATTCGTGCCCGACCTCGGACAACAGACGGATCGAGAGAGCATCCCCGTCCTGGACCGCTTCATGAAGAACAATGGTCAATTCGGATGGAACCGTCCTTACCTGCCGGTCCAAATAATCGTTGAGCAGCGCTTCCATGGAAGAATAGCCGAGGTAGGAAGGAACCCTTTCCGTAAGAATAGAAGGGATATCCCGCTGCTCCCACGACCGGACTGCCGCTCTGAAGGTTTCGATTGCCATATGATTGCCCCCGGCATAATCGCCGTACAGATAACCGAATCCCCCTGTTTGCACGACCTGCCCGTCCCTGTTTCTGCCGAATGCGTTCGTTCCGCTTCCGCAGACAAGCACAATGCCCACATTGTCCGGACTACCCGCGCGCAGCCCGGCCATTGTATCACAAGCCAGGTTCCAGCTGGTTACCGGTATTTTCTTAAGTCCGGATTCCAGCCGGATCATATCTGCTTCGCGGTCGGCCCCTGCGAGCGTATATTGGACAAAATCCAGATCCGCATACTGCAAGCCGGCCTGTTCCAGTGCATGCTTCATTGCAGTTGAAATATGGTCCATCGCTCTATCGAGACCTATCTTCTGGTAATTGGCTCCACCGGCCAGACCTTCTCCAAGCAAATTCCCCTCGGCGTCGGTTATTACCGCATAGGTCTTACTCCCACCGCCGTCCACTCCCATAATCAACGCCATCCATCAATCTCCTCAAGACTAAAATTTAAGTATGTAGCCAGTTAGTTTATGCAAAGAATAAACTATAGTGATATCTTAATTTCCCGGCTATCAAATGTCAACGTTTTTTTGCAACCGTCTTCAGAATAATCTTCTTCCTTATCTCCTCCCCCCTTTTTGACTGTTATCCCATTTAATCAGAAAACTGCTTAGGGCCAGCCGAAACTGTCCCGTTAAATCGAACCTATGCAGTTCGAAGCCGAAAGTAATTTCCTTCCTCCTCATATAGATTTTCAAACCAACTAACCCTGGGAACCAGCCGCATACGGTTTAAAAAATTATTTCTTTTACCGCTTTGGCCGTTAGTTATACGTCCTGAACCGGAGTAAGTCTGTCGGCTTCCGGATTACGTGCTTTCTGAGCAATGGGGATAACAGTCCAAGGGACGGTGGAATGGAGATCAAGAGCAAGCGAGAGAGTGAATATCCGAACGTAAATTCGAAAAGTTACGACTCTGGCGTGTAACAACACCATAAACAAAAAGGGGGGCGTCCCCATCCAGGCTTCAGCCTGGTGGACCGCCCCTCAAAGTTGTGTTAATCGCTATCAAGCAGAATACTGTGATTAATCCCAAAGCTTTTCCTTAATCATATTCGGAAAAATTTCAGTGGCATCTCGCGGCAAGACCCGGACATGCTGCAAATAATCCGTGACACGCCGGTCGTCCTCGGCAGGATATTCATACTTCAGATGTTCGGCTACCTCCCGGGCTGTTCTGCGGAACAGATCGCCCGCTGTGAACAGCGCATTCCAAACTTCTTCATAATCTCCACTCGGATAGGTGCGCAATAGCTGCTGCCAGCGGTTCTCCGGGAGATAGTTCTCCAAATATTTGCCGTTCTTGCCGACACTGAGCGAAAAATCGGTTTGAATGCCGACCTGCCACTCCAGCATCTTGAGAAGCATCGGCCGGACATATAGATTAAGATGGTCCAGGGCAAATAGAATCTCTTGTCTCCATAGACCTTTAGCTACATAGGTGGACACCCACCAAAACTCATTGCAGCAATCCGCGAAAAATTCCGCCGATGGCCTTTTCACCCAGTAATCTTCATCCGTCGGAGCGGGAATATCCGGCAAGCAGTTATCCTTATCCAATAACACGAGCAGCAGCTTATCTTCCTTACAGTATTCGTCCTTCTCATCCAACGGAATCAAGGTCAGGTCGATCCGGTTGCCATCCGTAAACAGCATCAAGTAAGAGAAACGCCTGCCCAGGTCCGGAGGAAACATGGCCATCGCCTCAGGAGTCTGCATAATGATTCGTTCTCCGAACCGGTCGACCCAATTGGGGTCTTGCACGAAAGAGTCCATTTCGGTCACAAGAAAACTGATGTCATAATCTTGAAACATATCCTTGGGCACATTCGAATTGGTTCTTGATCCTTCCAGGGTCACCGCTCGAATCCGCTCATCCTTCTCGGCGAATGCGAGGATGTCATCCAGCATTTCTCTCTCACTTCTCATCATCGTTTCACGGCCTCCCTATTTTTGATTGGATTTCCTGCTTACTATAAAGGCAGGCGGTCCGCGAATTCGATTTTCCCGGCCAATAACAAGATGAAGGGGTTACCACTTATCCAGCTTTCCCATGAACGGTACTCCTTTCAAAAAAATGGATCACATTCTAATAGGAAACAGGGGAATTTCCATTTTATGCAAAACAATTTGTTATTACAGTAACATAACCGTAAGGGAAAACACAATTATTCCTTCGGGCCGAACCATCCGGTACCTGTGTCAAACAATTATCCGCCTATCGTTTTCAGTTCGTTCGCCAAATATTGGATGGAGGCGGCCCTTTCTTTTGCATTTTGCCGATCGAATAGAAGCTGTTCCATCCATTCCCAAATATCTTCCAATTTACGCCTTCCCTGATAAAAGAGCAGAACATCGGGATCAACGGTATAATCGCTGTGAACCTGCTTGTAGATGCTTACAAAGTCTTCATAGTAGGGCTTGTCTGTCATAAACATGATATCCGCTTCAACGGGGGCCAATTTCAATCCTTCCCAATCCAGCAACATCAGTTGTTGTCCGGCTTGCATCAGATTCCAATGATGAATATCTGTGTGGCACAGGGCCATCCTTAACGAACGGCATTTCAAACCGGCGGACAGCTTGTCCACAGTGTCCATCAACCCTTTAACCTGCTCAAGATAAGGGTCCGTCACTTCTCTGATTTCGGCAGGAACACGGGAATACTCCCCGCCCAACGTACTCCTCAGCCGCTGCATAAACGGGATGCAGAAATCTTCCTTAATGGCATCGGTGTCCGGCGGTATTTCTTCCCCATATGAATGAAGCTCCGCTATCATTTCCGAAAGCTGGCGAACCTGCTCCCCGGATAAATCTCGGTCTCCTATCGTTTCGCCATCGATATACTCATAGAGCAGATAGATTCCTTCCTCGTCCTCACATTTATATTCCCCTTGCTTTGTTACGAGCGGCACGGGAAGTTTGCCTTTCAAGTAGCTATTTTGCAGAAGCCAAATGGTGATAGGCACATACTTGTCAATAAGAGCTGTCCACTTGGGGGTGGACGCTCTGCTTTTTTCATACGCCTTCAAAAAGTAGGTGCCACTGTCACCGGACACTTTATAAGCGAGTGCCGCCCAGCCTCCCTGCTGCGGTAAAATTCCCTTGATCTCTAAGCTATAATGCTCCTTCAAAATGGTTTTCAGCTTGTTCATTACATCCTCCTGACCGTTTTGGGAAAGCGGCTTACATTACTAATACAATAAGTATATTAAAACTCTACCCATAATAGGCAGTAAAAAAAGAATAAAAGAATACTCTCTCATTCCAGTATAGTCCGGGATCTTCGAATGTCATTCCTTAACGGGAGTCCGAAAACCCATCCTCCTTCCCCATTCAAGGAAATAGGCGCTTGTTTCCTTTATAACGGCACATTTTCCATGGCGTCCAATCTTCCGGCCGTTCAGACACATATAATACAGAAAAAATAGAAGGGAGGATGTCGTTATGGGATTTGGTGGAGCAGGTAGCTGTGGCGGATTGTTTACATCTACAGGGGTTATTCTTGTTCTTTTCATTCTGCTTGTAATTGTTTCCCGTGCTTGGCTTGTCTAATTTCTAGGGATACTTTACGTTATCGCATGATTAGCAAGCTATAGGGATTCTGGCCGTCCCTGCAACGAAAGAGAAAGAGCGAGTGTGTCGGTGGAACCAGCACCGTTAACCTCGCTCTTTTTTTTGACATTCTATCCCGGCTACGGAAAGGGATGCGGGTATGGATTAAGCTCCTCCGGTGTCAGCTTGTGCTCTGCATAACCCAGCTTCATCGGGACCTCGAAGACCCTGTCAAGGCCCGTCAACCGGGCAAACCGGTGTCCGAACGTCATAGGCAGCATTCCCGGAATCAGCACTTTCACACAGCGCAGGCCGTTGCGGAGCGTCTCGCCGGACGATTGATCGATAACAATAACATCCAACCGAAGACTGCGAAACGTTCGAAGGACCTGTTTCAAATCTTCCGTTAGATCATCATTCATCGATGCAGCCTGAAACTCTTCGGCGAATGTACGCAGGGGACGCCGTTCGTCGAGCAAAAACCGGAGTCTTTCCTCCGCCTGCGGCAAGCTGTACAGCAAGGCGTGATCCTCCATGCTCTCCACCAGGAACGAATCCTTGAACATCGACTCGGCCTCCGGCCTGCGTTCCTTATAGCGGGCTTCGGCCATCGGGATCATGTTCGCCAGCTCGTGTATGGCGCTCTTGGCCGCACGGACGGGGTCGAGATGAGCTCCGGCGGCACAGAGCAGATTTACTCCAGGCTTTTTCCCTCCCTTCGCCAATGCCCAGATGCTCGGAATCCCGTTCTCCATCGTTGTATTGTACAAGCATACCTCGTATCCTGTAACCGCCCTTAAGCGATGAATCATTAACAAGAGCTCCTGATCCTCCGCTGAGCCGGGATCGAGCTGCGGAACCGGCAGCCTGGTGTACCAGGTCATCAGGAAAGAATCCCTCTCGACAACCTCGAAAATTCCATGCAGGATCGCCTCCTCAAGGCTGCCCCCTATGGCGCACCCATTGGAGGTTTCATAGACAAATCCCCCGCCATAGCCCAAGCTGTAATAGGCCAATCGTTCGGGAACGAGAATGGGCCGCTCCTGCAGGAACGAATATCCCCACACCCAATCCATCGGAGTATCGGGATCGAATGACTGGAAAGGAAAATCCGGTTGTTCCAACAGTTCTTTAGCATGAAAGCCTACCTTAGCAGGGTCCAGCGCCACCTCCTTAAGGCGGGAATAGCTGTCGGATACGATCGTTCGTTTGCCCCGGGGAGCAAGCCCGCAAAATCGTTCCAACCCCTCCAGTATTGCGGCCATTTCGCTATCTGCATAAGAATTCGAATGGCCCCCAACCACCTCATTATACAGTCCTAAAGGTAGATTCATAGCTACCCCGGCGAAGGCGGATGCGAGGTCCGGCCGCTTGCCGTTCATGAGCCCGGTCCGGTTATCCAGATAATCCTTGGCCAGAACCTTCCGCAGGTCGCCCATTGAACGGCAGCGGTAACTGTTGTTGAGCTTCTTGCACGGCTCCAGGGATATGGCCGCCGCCTCCGGGGAATCGTCCGGCAGCTCGCCGCAGACCGGACAGAGCCCGTCCGGCAGAATGTAGTGAACGGTGCTGGTCAAGCTTCTTAAGTTGATTAAATGGATGCGGCCTTCCGAATCCGTTATTTCCCCCCGCAGCAGCCTTGCCGTTTCCAATGAGACGATAAGCGCCATATGACGAAATGCTGCCGGCGGAACTTCCAGGGGAGAAGGAGCGATCGCATCTGGAGAAATTAGTTTCATAAGCGAATCGTCCGGTTCTTCGCGCCCGCCACCCGCCAAGGATAGCCGGGTCTCCGCACATTGGAAGCAGCCGGGCTTTCCCGGAAGGACTAACGGCCCTATCCTCCCTTCCCCCTCTTCTCTGGATAAGCAGGCCCGTGACCAGGGAAGCCCGCGCGGCCGCAGAAGCTTCTCCGCTTCCACATTCAGAGCGGAATCAGACTGATCCTGCACCACCCATACGAGCCCCGCAGCCGGTACGCTATCGCCAAAATCCGGTCTGTGCACTATGGGGAGCCCGGATAATTGCTTGCATACCGCATCTGCAAGCCTCCCATTTCCGACAATAACGACAGGATTCAAGGAGCTTCCTCCTCTCCGGGAACTCTTGACATAAGGTCCAATTAATAATCATTATTTAAAGTATGTCGCCGCTCTTAGCTCTATGACGCCATCAGCGAAGGCATGCAATTCGCCATCGGATTCAAAGATAAAAAAAGCTCCTAACGGAGCCATCTCGAAGATGAATAACCCGGTATTAGAGGAAGCTTTTTATGCCAATTAGAAAGTTTGTTCCATGTTAATGCTTTAATGAACTTAAACTTTCTAATGTGGTAAATAAGGAAAGAACGGATGAACGTCTGATTGCACCTTACCGGCCTCGTAAATATTGTCCTGTAATCGAAGCTTTACAGTTCACCAAATACTGCGGCCGTCCCTGAAAGATCACCCTTCCCCCCTCCTGCCCCGCTCCCGGACCCAGGTCTATAATCCAGTCCGCCTGGCTTATAACGTCCAGATTATGCTCGATGACAATGACGGTGCTGCCCTGATCCACTAGCCGGTCGAAGATTCGAATCAGCCGCTGCGTATCGGACATGTGCAGTCCGGTCGTCGGCTCGTCCAACACATAAATTTCTCCATGATTCTCCAGCTCCGCCGCCAGCTTTACCCTCTGAAGCTCGCCGCCCGACAACGTAGTTAAAGGCTGCCCAAGGGTCAAGTAGCCGATTCCTACGTCCTGTAACCGCAGCAGAGCAGGCCTTATTTCCGGTTCCCGGAAAAATTCCACAGCCTCGTCCACCGTCATCTCCAGCACTTCGCTGATCGTACTCCCGCGCAGGGTGAACCCGAGAACCTCCTCTTTAAATCGGCGCCCCTGGCAGGCATCGCAAATACTGGTAATCGTATCCATAAAAGCGAGATCGATATTCATCATCCCGGAGCCTTTGCATTCCGGACAGGCCCCTTTCGAATTAAAGCTGAAGAGAGAGGCGTCGGCCCGGTTCTCCCTTGCGAACAAGCTTCGGATGAAATCGAAAATGCCGATAAAAGTGGCCATATTCGAACGGTTGGAGGCCTGAATCGCTCCTTGATCGATGAAAATCGCTTCCGGATAATATTGCGGCAGCACCTGGCGGATAAGAGTGCTCTTCCCCGATCCGGCAACGCCCGTAACTGCGGTCATGACCCCTTTCGGGATATCGGCGCTAACGTCCTTCAAATTGTGAAGGGACGCATGTTTGATCGAGAGCCAGCCGGAAGGCTGTCTTGGTTCTTTCTTCAAAGCCGGCCGGCGATTCAGAAATTGTCCGGTCAGCGTCCCGGCCCGGACCAGCCCCTGCAAATCCCCCTCATATACGACTTTGCCGCCTTCGGTCCCGGCCCGAGGCCCCATTTCGATAATATGGTCGGCGATTTGAATAACATCCGGGTCATGCTCCACGATCAGCACGGTATTGCCCTTGTCCCGCAACTGCCGCAGCAGGCGGTTGATTCTGCTGACATCGTGAGGATGGAGCCCTATGCTGGGCTCGTCAAAAATATAAGTCAGCTCCGTCAAGCTGCTGCCCAATTGGCGGACCATTTTAATTCGTTGTGATTCGCCGCCGGACAAGGTCGATGTCTCCCGATTCAAGCTTAAATAGCCTAATCCTACGGAGATCAGATGCTCCAGGCGATGGACGATGGCATCCACTACCGTACGGGCCGAAGGCTCCCGGATCGTCCGGACAAAGCCGATCAGATCACTGACCTGCATATGCGTGCAGTCTGCAATCGATTGACCGTTGATTTTGCACTCCAGCACTTTGGCATTCAGCCGAGCCCCCCGGCACAATGGGCATTTCCCCTGGGTCACTACGTAATCAATCGCCTCTTTGTACAGCTTCACATCCCTCGATTCCTTGCTCAGGAAGGAGCGTTCCATCCTCGGAATGATTCCCTCGTATTTGGAAGTAGGAGGCCAGCCCTCCGTCGGATGGGGAGGCTTGAAGCCCGATTTGTACAAGAGCGTGTCCCATTCCTCATCCGTGTAATCCTTCAGCTTTTTATCATTGTCAAACAGCCCTGTGCAAACATACCGCTTCCAACGAAATTCTCCCGGCCGGAAGGTAGGGAAACGGATCGCCCCTTCATTGAGGGATTTCTGCCGGTCGATCAGCCGGTCTATATTTATCGTCTGCACACTTCCCAATCCCTTGCATTCGGGACACATGCCCTGAGGATTGTTAAATGAAAACATGTCCATAGATCCGACGAAGGGCCGACCGTTTCGGGAATATAACAAGCGCAGCAAGGAGTAGATATCCGTAATCGTTCCAACGGTCGATCTTGCGTTTCCCCCTATCCTCTTCTGATTAATGACCACCGCCACGGAAAGATTGTTCAACGTGTCCGCATCCGGCTGTCCGTAATGGGGGAGGCGATGGCGGATAAAGCTGGAATACGTTTCGTTCAATTGGCGCTGCGACTCCGCTGCAATGGTATCAAAGACAAGGGCCGATTTCCCGGAACCGGATACGCCTGCAAATACTGTGATCTGCTTCTTGGGGATCGTCACACTTATCCCTTTCAAGTTTTTTTCCCTGGCTCCAATAACCTGTATAGGATTTCCCCGAGATTCTTCTCTCATAGCTGTCATTCTCCTTCCTTAACGGAGTTCGCAGGCGGAATCAAGTCATATAACCTGCATAAATTCCGCGTGCAGTCCCCTGCTATTTCAGTTTCAGTCTATCCAATGATTTGGCTTTGACGACCTTTCCTACATAAGATACACTTTAAACATGCCAAATGTTGTCCAGTTTAATCACTGTCTTCGGAAGTGAGGAGAAATTTATGTCGAAAGCCAAGCTGTTATTCGACTTGATCATGTATGTCAACTCGAAGAGAAGCTTTACCGCCCAAGAGATTGCCGATGAATTTCACGTATCCGTCCGGACCGCCCATCGGTACCTGATGGAAATTAGTGAAATGGGGGTTCCTTTGTATACGGAGCAGGGGAGAAACGGAGGATACCGTATCCTGCACAACCGGATTCTTCCGCCCGTGTTATTGGATGAGCACGAGGCGTTGGCGATTTTCTTCGCTTTCCAGTCCTTGAGATACTATCCATCCCTGCCATTTGATACGGACATGGACTCTGCCTCCAGAAAATTGTATTTCAGCCTTCCCGATGACATTAAGAAGAAAATAGACCGCCTGGAATCCGTCCTGTCTTTTTGGAATCCGAAGAGAAGGGCTTCCTCTCCCTTTCTGAAAGAGATTATTGAAGCGGCATTAGACCATCACGTACTAATTATCGAATACCGTTCCAAATCCAACCGTAAAAAGAGAGAAGTCGTGCCCATCGGTTTATATGCTAATGACGGATTCTGGTATATGCCGGCCTGGGACATGGAAAAAGACAAGGTGCGGCTGTTCAGGGCGGACAGAATCCTGTCTTTGGAAAATTCCAAAAGAACCTGCGAGCTGAAAATGAATTTGCCCGATTGGTTAGACGGGTATACGATCCATACACCGGTCCGTCTGTATGTTAAGCTGACCAGAGAAGGGATGAGGCAGTGTCAAAGCAAGCCCTGGTTCGAACCGCATATCGTATCTGTGGATGAGGATTCCGGGTATATCGATACGATGATTGATTACAGCGAGGTCGAATTTCTGTCCTCCTATTTCATCCAGCTAGGGACGGAGGCCCAAGTGATCGAACCGCAGGAAATTGTGGAGCTCATCAAAAAGCAGGCTTCCCGCCTGCTCGATCAATATCGCTAGTCCGCAGCCTAACTCGCAAACACGACAAAGAACCCTCGACGCTCATCGCGAGGGTTGCGAATGATTTATCCAGGAGCACTATGAAAATATTATCTTCTACTATGCTTTGGACTGCGGATAAGATTACGGAATAAGCAGCACCCGGCCTGTAACCTGCCTCTGTTCAAAAGCAATATGAGCTTTGGCGGCATCGGCCAGCGGATATGTGTGCCCTACTTTGACCGAAAGACGGCCTTCCCGGATCCAATCTAAAAATTTCTGGAGATACGAATGCCATTCCTTCATAAAATATAGCCCGGAAAAACGGTTGATATAAAGCGAGCCTTTCTCTTGAAGGAGCATGAGATCAAACGGCGGAATGAACCCGCTTGCCTGCCCGAAAATCTCCAGATATCCCCGGGGGGCAAGACTGTCGAGGCTGGCCTCGAAGGTATCCCTGCCCACCCCGTCATAAACGACGTTCACCCCTCGGCCCCCCGTTATTCGGCGGGCTTCCTTGGCGATATCGGCTTGGGTGGAAATAATCACTTCATCCGCCCCCGCCTCTCTGACCGAATGAGCTTTGTCCTCGCTCGAGGTGACTCCAATAACCTTCCCTCCGCGCAGCTTGGCCATTTGGCACAGCAGCAGTCCAATTCCCCCGGCCGCGGCATGGATCAGGCACCAATCCCCCGGCTTGACGGGATACGCGGCATGCGTTAGCGCATAAGCGAGAAAGCCCTGGGTTAATCCTGCCGCGGCATGTTCCAGGCGGAGTTCGTCCGGGACGGGAATGAGCCGCTGAACCGGGGCTATCACATGGGTGGCGTACGTTCCGCTGCCTCCTCCGCAGATGACCCTATCTCCAACCTGAACAGGACTGTCACCAGGGCCCAGCGACTCCACAATCCCCACGCATTGACTCCCTATAGTGGCCGGAAGCTTATATTCCACGGCCCCTTCCTTTTTGTAAAATGCCTGATTCACAAGATCGCCACGTCGATGCTGAACATCCAGGAAGTTAACGCTCGCCGCCTGGACGCGCACAAGCGCCTGGCCGGGACCCGGCACCGGCATGGGGAGCTCTTCCAATTGCATAACTTCAGGGCCTCCGTAGGAATGTATACGAATCGCCTTCATTTTCATCATCTCTTCCCCTCACCTTCAAAATAGTTTCCGGGAAACAATATTAACAATCCTTTCAACCTTTGTCAATAATGTTTCCTGGAAACATTGTAATCGATCCATTTCTTGCTATACTTAATATGAGAAAATTTCGATTCTGAAAATAACCCCGAAGGCTGAAATTTGAAAACTAAATGGATTACATCAGGCTGTTGAGAAAAGGGGGTTAAGCAGTTAATTTACGATCCCCAAATACAAAATTGGTTAAACTTGTAAGAA
>NZ_JBQCLK010000048.1:0-40170 GCF_051966115.1 Paenibacillus sp. SAFN-117 | reverse complement strand
TACTCTTACGCTACGACTTTAGTCGTCGACATTTATGTCTAAATCCACCTGCTTTGAGCAGGTGGTAGTTTAAGGAAGGAAAGGGGTTGGTTGGATGAAACGTATGGAGCAGGCGTCAGGACGCACCATCATGCTGCAGGGGACCGCATCGGATGTAGGCAAAAGTTTGCTCGCTGCCGCATTATGCCGAATTTTCGTCCAGGACGGCTGGAAGGTCGCACCGTTCAAATCGCAAAATATGTCGCTGAATTCTTACGTTACCCCCGACGGGAAAGAAATCGGGCGTGCTCAAGGAATGCAGGCGGATGCGTGCCGGATAGCGGCAACGACGGATATGAACCCGATTCTGCTGAAGCCTAAGCAGGATATGGTTTCGCAGGTCGTTGTCCATGGGAAGCCGTACAAGGACCTGGATGCACGGACCTATCGCGAAAGCTATCTGTCCGAAGCGGGAGGAATTGTCCGGGAAGCGCTCGCCCGATTGCGCGAGGCTTATGATCTGGTCGTTATTGAGGGAGCGGGCAGTCCGGCCGAGGTGAACCTGAAGGACCGGGATATTGTGAACATGCGGCTGGCCGGCTGGGCCGACGCCCCGGTTCTGCTCGTGGCCGACATAGATCGGGGAGGGGTCTTCGCTTCGATCGTCGGTACGCTTGAAATTCTGACGCCGGAAGAGAGGGATCGGGTCAAGGGCTTCATCATCAACAAGTTCCGCGGGGATGTGTCTCTGCTGAAACCGGGTCTGGATTGGCTGGAGCAGAAGACGGGCAAACCGGTGCTGGGGGTCATTCCATATATCCCCAAGCTGGAGCTGGAGGACGAAGATTCGCTGTCTCTGGAGAACAAGCAGAAGCGGCAGCAGAGCAAGGCAGAGCGGGCGCTCGATATCGCAGTCATCCGGCTGCCCCGTATTTCCAACTTCACGGACCTTGATCCTCTATATGAGGAGGATGATGTTCATCTGCGCTTCGTCTCCTCTACGGAAGAATTGGGCCGCCCCGATGCGCTCATTATTCCGGGAAGCAAAAATACAGTCGAGGATCTGGAGCACCTGAGGCAATGCGGTCTGGACGAGGCTGTTCTGCGCTATATCGGAGAGGGAGGATGGCTCGTCGGAATATGCGGCGGCTACCAAATGCTGGGACAGCGGTTGGTCGACCCCGACTTCAACGAATCGAACCGGGAGGAATCGGCCGGGCTCGGGATTTTTCCCATGGAGACGGTCTTTGTCGCGGACAAAAAAACCGAGCGCGTTGTAGGATATACCCGGGACCGCGATGAAAGCAAAGCGGAGCCGATAGAAGGGTATGAAATTCATATGGGCTTGACTCGTTTCACGGCTCCGGTGGAGCATCCTTTTATGGTAAAGAATGAACGGGATGGAGAAGCCCCGGACAATTATCATCCGGAAGGGGCCGTCACTTCGGACGGACGCGTATGGGGCACATATGTGCACGGAATCCTGCACAATGACGAATTCCGGCGGCGGTGGCTGAACCGTATCCGGCTGAATAAAGGCTGGCCGCCATTAGAAGCCGCTTTCCATTTCCGAGAACGGAGAGAAGCGGCCTTCGACCGATTGGCGGATCATGTAAGAGAACATTTGGCTATCGGAGAAATTTATGAGATGATAGGAATAACGAAGGATCGAACGGATCTGATCAATCATTCGCCGGGAGGGGATCAAGAATGAATATTTACACGAGAACGGGAGATGCCGGCCAGACGGGAGTCATCGGCGGAAGAGTGGATAAGGATAATGTCAGGGTGGAGGCGTACGGCACCGTCGATGAACTGAACTGCTTTGTCGGGCAGGCCATAGCTGTTTTGGAAGAGGACAAATTCGCCGATTTGCGGGACGATTTACTTCAGATTCAGCATGAATTATTTGATTGCGGGCATGATTTGGCCGTACTGCCAAGAGCCAAGAGAGAGTTCAAGCTGGCCTCCGGGTTGGCCGAACGATTGGAAGCGCTCATTGACAAATACGATGCGGAAACCCCCGATATTTCCCGTTTTGTTCTTCCGGGAGGCTCCCAAGCGTCGGCGCTGCTTCATGTATGCCGAACGGTATGCCGGAGAGCGGAGCGCAGAGTCGTTACCCTGGCCAAGGAGGACCAAATCAACGAGGATGTCCGCATTTATTTGAACCGTCTGTCGGATTTCTTCTTTACGGTGGCCCGTACCGTCAATTATCGTCTGGGAGTGCCGGATGTCGAATATATTCGCAGTGCCGAGGTGTTTCGTAGAAAAAAATGAGCTACTATGAGCCGCTAGTCTACACGGTTTCTCCCGAAGAGGAGGGCATCCAGTTAAAAACCATACTGCAGAGCCGAATGCAGCTGTCGCGGAAGCTCCTTTCCCGTCTGAAACGGACCGAGCAAGGAATAACGGTAAACGGGGAACGCAAGTACATCAGTGTTCCGGTGCATGCCGGAGACCGGATCGAAATTCGCATGGAGCAGGAGCAGTCGGAGGATATTCTGCCTGAGGACATCCCGCTGGATATTCTTCATGAGGATGACCATCTGCTAATCGTTAATAAGCCCGCCGGGATGATTGTCCATCCGACGCACGGGCATTATGTGCACACATTGGCCAACGCCGTAGTTCATCATTGGCTGGAGCGGGGGGAGAAGGTCCGTTTTCGTCCGGTGCATCGGCTTGACCAGGAAACGTCAGGAGTATTAGCGATCGCCAAAAATCCGTTCGTCCATCAGCATATTTCCGAGCAGATGAAGGCCCAGCAAGTGCTGAAGGAATATATGGCCGTGGTTCACGGCGAAATGGAGGCGGATGAAGGGACGATTGACGGACCGATTGACCGCGATCCCGAACAGCCTCATTACCGGATAGTGACTCCTGACGGCTATCCGGCTGTTACCCATTATCGGGTTGTAGAGAGGCTGAAGGGGGCAACGCTTGTGGCCGTCAGGCTGGAAACCGGTCGGACGCATCAGATTCGCGTACATATGCTGTCTATAGGCCATCCGCTGATCGGCGACAAGATGTATCCTGCAGGAGGGGGTCCGTCCCTTCCGGGAAAGGCCGGCATCGAACGGCAGGCGCTGCATGCTTATCGGCTGGGCCTGGTTCATCCGGGAACAAGGCGGTATGTCGAGTTCCTGGCGGAGCTTCCGGAGGATATGCAGCGATTGCGGGCGGCTTTATCCGGCGGCACCGGCGCGGCAAGTATTGGAAGCCCGGCGGTGGACGACAGCAAGGGTAGCGGTCCACCGGACTGAAACGCCCGATGGGAAAAATTGTTTTACAAGATTACGTATTAATAAGCAATTTCTATTACAAGTTTGATGAATTGTTTGGTAAGCTATTTATATCAAACTCATGTTCTATAACTTTGCACAAGAGCGAAAATTGATTAAAGGTTTGTTTCAACTGACGAAATATAAGTTTTGATATAAACGTTGCATAGATAGAAAACTATCGCTACTGATTGGCAAACGATTTAACTGTAATTTATGTAGGTAAATTCAAGCGAATGGCAGAAAGTGATTAAAGTAAATGGAAAAACTGCATTTAAAATCGAGTTTTTTTGCCGACATCGCCTTTTTTACCCAAACTAACTGCGGTTTTTCCACTTAGTTTCCGCTTTTTGCTCCAGAGGAGCAAATTAACTGTATGAAATCCAGTTAGGCGCGCCATTCCGTTTGCACGGCATAAATACAAGGGTTTTCAAGATAGACTTCCAAGTCGCAGAAGCGTCAATGGTATCGTCAAACAGCACCATCAGAAGGATGACAAGACAGCTATGTCCTTGTCGAAACATGACCAGGCAAACTGTTGAATGGAATGGCAGAGAAAATGATTCGTCAGGAACGATAATGATCTGCACGGAAAGCTTTACTGCAAGGAGGAATCACAATGAAGCTGAAGATGTACTCTTATCCCAAATGCGACACCTGCCGCAAAGCCCAGAAATGGCTGGAAGCCAAAGGGCATGAGATAACCGTCGTAAATGTGTTCGAGGAGCCTCCTTCCGAATCGGAAATGGCCGATTTGATTGACAGAAGCGGATTGGAGCTGAAGAAGTTTTTCAACACATCCGGTGAAGTTTATAAAGAGATGAATTTAAAGGATAAATTGGGGCAAATGAGCGAGGAGGAGCAGATCCGACTGTTGGCGTCGAACGGAAGATTGATCAAGCGCCCCGTCGTGACGGACGGCAGCAAGGTGACGGTCGGCTTCAAGGAGGATATGTACTCGCAAGCATGGGGATGACGGCAAGCTAGTCCGTACAGCATCAGAGGGGGACAGGGTGAATGGAGGCCAAACAAAATCGTAAGGATGAAAGCGTACGGCGGCTGCAAGCCGTATGGCCTTTTTGTCTGACGAAGCTTAAGAAGGGGCTCTCGTATGTGAAAATGGGCTCTTTCGGAGGCGCGATTTTGACAATGCTTGTTTCGGTAGGAGCCTACGCCCTGATCGCTCCGTTGCAATTGGCTGTAGGCATGGTGGTCATGGTGCTGATTCACGAATTGGGCCATGTCGTGGCCGCCAAGCAGAAAGGACTGTCCACTTCCGCACCGGTCTTCATCCCTTTTATCGGTGCGATGGTGAATTTGGAGAGACATCCCCGCAATGCGGCCACGGAAGCCTATATTGCGTTAGGAGGCCCGTTGCTTGGAAGCATCGGTGCATTCGCTTCCTACTGGATAGGGAACCGCTGGGACTCGCTGCTGCTGTTGGCGCTCGCCTATATCGGGTTCATTATTAACCTCGTTAATTTACTGCCGATCCATCCTTTGGATGGCGGACGAATTGCGATAGCGGTGAGCCGCCGGCTCGTTTCCATCGGATTAATTGCCGGGCTGGTCATTATTGTTTACTATCAGCTTTATATTCTATTTATCTTCTGGATTTTGTTCGCCCTGGATCTGGCGCGTAAATATATTGACCGCAAGAGGGGGCCCAAGCTGCGGAGCATAGAGGCATCCTATGAATTGCCGCTGACATGGGTAGAGGACCGGCTGAAGGAGCGGGGGTTGGAGCTTCCGCGGCAGGATCAGCAGAAGGACCTCGAGTTCACTACCTACTCGGAACTGGACGGTCATCAAAAAATGATGTTCCTGTGGGAAGACATAGGCTTGAGAGGGACTCTGCTGCTTCCCGGGCAAGTGCTGGTTCACCGTGCCCGCCTCCTGCAAACCGATATTAAGGATAAGAAGGAAGGGCGATTCTTATTGGTCCGCTGCCGGGCGGATTATTATGCCTATGAGAACGAGGAGTATTTCACTGTACCACAAAGAACACGATGGGCTTTGGGTTCGGTATATCTGACCTTGGCCGTCTCTCTTATTTACATGCTGTATTCGTTCGCCCACGTCGGATGGATGGCGGGCCTTGAGAACACATAACCAGCTTGGCAAAAGGGCTGACTGCTCGACGTGCAGCGCCGCAGCCGTTCGCCGGGAATGCATCAAAAATAAGCAAGAGCGGTATAGTTTACTATTGGTACGATCTCCGCTGCGGCCATGTGGATTGGGGCAATGGCAGGGCAGTTGCGGCATCGGTAAAGCCTAATGGTGGTACTGCATTACGAAACGGTAACGGCATAAGTCGTTGTTTACATTTAATGTTGTTAAGGATATGGCATATAGTGAAAGAGTAAAAGGAGAGGCTATATAAGCTTTTAGGTTCTACAATAAGATTGGCAAACAGGGTTCGCAAGTCAGCCGGTGTGCCGGCATGAGTGGGGGAAAGGAACGATGAAGGTTAGATCGTCCGAACGGATTCGGCAATTAGGTTCGGCCATCTTCGCTGAGATGGAGCAATGGAAAGAGGAGGTCAGCCGGCAGGGGACCGACATCATTGATCTGGGCATCGGCAGTCCGGACCTGCCTCCTTCCGACAAGGTGATGGAGGTTCTGGCGAAGGCCGTGACCAATCCGGCCAATTACGGGTACCCGACGCGATCCGGAGGACGCGGCTTCAGGGAGGCGGTCTCCCGTTGGTATGATTACCGATTCGGGGTGCAATTGGATCCGGAGAATGAAGTGCTGACATTGATGGGCTCTCAGGATGGCCTGGCGCATTTGGCTATGGCGGTAGCCGATCCGGGGGATGTCGCCATCGTACCGGATCCGGGATATCCGATCTATCATGCCAGTTTGGTGTTGGCGGGGGTCACGCCGTGGATGATGCCGTTGAGGGCGGAAAATCACTTCTTGCCGGTGCTGGAAGATATTCCGGAGGAAGTAGTTCGCCGTGCCAAGTTCATACTGTGCAGCTATCCCAGCAACCCGCTTTCGGCAGTGGCGGACCGCCAATTTTTTGAGAAGCTGGTCCGTTTCGCCCGGGATCATGATCTTCTTGTCGTACATGATCTGGCTTATTCCGAGCTTGCCTTCGACGATTATGAGCCGACAAGCATTCTTCAGGTCGAAGGGGCCAAAGAGGTTGCTGTCGAATTTCATTCATTGTCGAAGAGCTACAATATGGCCGGCTGCAGGCTCGCTTATATGGTCGGTAATCCCGAAGCGGTTCGGGCATTGGGTGAACTGAAGTCCAACATCGATTATGGTGTATTCGAGGCTATCCAACAAGCCGGCATTGCGGCTCTGGAGGAAGACCGGCAAGGAACAGGCCCAAGGGTAGCGGAGGTCTACCAAAGGCGGCGGGATATATTAATCAATGGCTTGCGCCGGGCAGGCTGGGCGATTCCGACACCTAAAGCGACAATGTTCCTGTGGGCGCCTATCCCGAAAGGCTGGACATCTCGACAAATTTCCCGGGAAATTTTGTATTCTACAGGCGTTGTCGTTATTCCGGGAGACGCGTTCGGACAGGAAGGGGAAGGCTATGTTCGAATTGCGCTTGTACGTGATGATAAGGTGCTCGAGGAAGTTGTCGCAAGACTGTCCCGTTTTATAGAGGAACGAAAACAAGAGGGCCGCTGGTAACATATCCGGCAAGGGCCCTTCTTTTTTTACCACATTAGAAAGTTTAAGTTCAATAAAGCATTAAAATGGAACAACTTTCTAATTGGCGATAAAAACATCCTTTAAACGCGGTCGCTCATCCATGAAATACTCCGATAGGAGTTTTTCTCACAAGGATTTCTATCGGCATAAAAAGATTCATTTGGAAGCGGGAGTAATCTTTATGCAGCCAACCAATACGTTGAGAGGAAAAGTCAAGCAGATTTTTGTCATGCTAATCCCCATCTTGATAACGCAGTTGGGGATGTTTTCGATGGTGTTCTTCAATACGATCATGTCGGGAAAATACAATTCATCGGATTTGGCCGGAGTAGCGATCGGCTCCTCGATTTGGAATCCGGTATTTACCGGGTTAAGTGGAATTTTGCTTGCCGTATCTCCCATTGCCGCCCAACGTTTTGGGGAAAAGAAGGACAGTGAAGTTGCATCGATTGTTGCTAACGGAATTTATTTGGCTCTTCTGATCGCTGCCACAGTCATTTTACTTGGTTATTTTCTATTGGAGCCTTTATTGGAACTAATGAACCTGTCCGATGATGTTCGGGAGACGGCCCACGATTATTTAGTGGGGTTAAGTTTCGGAATTGTCCCGCTCTTTATTTTTAACGTCCTGCGATCGTTTATCTACGCCCTTGGGAAAACCCGGGTAGTCATGGTCATTATGATTCTTTCCCTGCCTCTTAATTTTCTGTTGAATTACATGCTCATTTACGGACGGATGGGCCTGCCGGAGCTGGGAGGCGCCGGTGCGGGCTACGCGACCTCTATCACCTATTGGGCTATTGCCGGAATGACCGCATGGATTGTTAAAAAGCAGGTTCCCTTCTCAGCTTATCCTGTGTTATCAAGCTTTAAGGCTTTCTCTATCCGCAGAAGCAAGGAAATCTTGCAGATCGGGGTACCTATGGGCTTGTCGGCCTTTTTTGAAACGAGCATGTTTGCAATGGTGACCATCCTTATAAGCAGGTTCAGTGTCACGACGATAGCGGCGTATCAGTCCGCCCTGAACATTGTCTCTTTCCTGTATATGATACCGGTCAGCATTTCTTTGGCCTTGACCGTTCTTGTCGGATATGAGGCCGGCGCCAAACGTTATAATGACGCGAGGACGTACAGTTGGCTGGGGATCGTCCTGTCCGTGATGATGGCTCTGGTTACGGGCTTGCTGGTGGTGTTCTTCCGTTATACCGTCGCCGGTTTCTACTCTAACGAAGAAGCCGTCATCTATTTAACGGCTCACTTCTTAATCTATGCGCTGTTCTTCCAGATTTCCGACGCGATCCAAGTGACGGCGCAGGCGGCTTTAAGAGGATACAAGGATGTTAATACAGCCTTCATGATCACCCTGGTCGCTTATTGGCTGGTCTGTTTGCCGCTCGGTTATTTTCTGGCGTACTACACCGGGCTCGGCGCGACCGGATTTTGGATCGGTCTGACCTTCGGCTTGCTTGCTGCGGGTGTCTGCTTGTCCATCAGGCTCATCTATATTCAAAAACGAAAATTTAGCGGTGTATCGATTCAGCAAGACGGGAAATAGAGTAGCAGCTGGAGAGCTCGTGGGCCCACACCTCTACACTTGGCGGACCTTCGGCCAGAAGGACGGGCAGGCTTCCGATATGGTCCAAATTCTGATGGGTTATCATCACCCAAATAGAACTATATTTAAGGAGGGTGTAAAAAAGAGAGACAGGGAATGGAAACAAAGAGGGGAAAGGAAGACCGGCTTTTATCGGAACGGTCCGGTTCGAAAAGACGGGGCATAAGACTTTAAGACTCTGAGAAATGTTAAAGGACAGGGAATTAAGCTCCCTGTCCTTCGGTATTCTGCAGCATAGATGGCCTGCGAGTCTGTCCGATGAAATATTTATCAGATAGCAGGTTATAAGGTTGTCAGAGTGCAGCGATACAAAAGCCTGCGATAGTACATCTTTTTGCTTCTTGAAGCAGGCGTTTCAGCCATTTGGAAAGAGAATTCGTGCATTTTCGCAGGCTTTTCTCTCGAACATCTCCATTCGCTTCATAATTGATGTATTATCGCAGCAATTTAGGTTCGCCCAATCGCCCAAGGCAGGAAAAACCGATCATCATTCCACTTAACCGAAGGTTATCGCTCCCTCTGGACTGGTAAAGACTCCGCTTAACTTGAATTATGCCCAAATATTCATCGAGAGACTCTTAGCAGTTCTCTTGAGCCGTTCCTGTCGAAGCAATGGCCTGGCGGACAAAGCCTTCATTGTCGTCTAACAGCTGCCGGGCCTTGTCGCAATCTACATTGGCGAGGATCATGACGATGGCCGTCTTGACATGGCCTCCGGAGGCTTCATAGGCTTCAACGACTCTTTCCTCGGGCGCTTGGGTGGCCATCTGAATAATTCTCTTGGCGCGGTGGACGAGCTTTTCGTTGGAAGGGTTTAAATCGACCATTAAATTGTCGTACACTTTCCCTATCCGAATCATAGAAGACGTTGTAAGCATGTTGAGGATAAGCTTCTGTGCCGTTCCCGCCTTCATCCGGGTCGAACCGAGAATGACCTCCGGCCCGACGACGGCTTCAAGCATCAAGTCGGCTTCAGCCGTCATAGGCGTATGATAGTTATTGGTTAATCCAATAACTGTGGCGCCCCTCTCTCTGGCTCGCCTCATCGCCCCCAGCACATAAGGGGTCCGGCCGCTGGCAGCGATGCCAACGACGACGTCCTGCGGTCCGATTTCATGCTGATCCATATCGGAGGCCCCCCAATCCTCGCTGTCCTCGGCGCCTTCCACCGCATCTTTAACCGCCTGAAAGCCTCCGGCGATAATGCCTTGTACCATGGATGGAGGGGTTCCGAAAGTAGGAGGGCATTCCGAGGCGTCGAGAATACCGAGGCGCCCGCTTGTTCCGGCACCGACATAGAACAGGCGTCCGCCGCTTTTGAAGGCTTCGACAATAAAGTCGGCCGCCTGGGCAATCTTCGGAATCAAAGGTTCAATGGAATCCGTGATGAGCTTATCTTCCGCATGAATCAGTCTCATGATCTGTTCCGTATCGAGCTGGTCGATATTCCGGGTCCGGTCATTGATCTGTTCCGTCGTAAGCCCGTTAAGCAAGTTACTCATAACCATGAACTCCTTCTTCTTAAAGATTCTGGCCCTGCATGGCCTGGAGAGCGGCCCCATATGCCGGACTGCGCAGCGAGGGGTATATCCGGATATCCGGATACGTTTCGCTCAGCTTCAAACTAAAGGTTTCCTTAAATAAGGATGAATGCTTAAAAATCGACCCGGCCGCAACCAGATCCGCGCTTGAAAACCACGGTTCCTTGCCGATCAAGGCGGTGGTCTGCTCAACCAATTCATGGGCAGCCTCTCTAATGATGCCCACGGCGGCAGGGTCATCGTGAAGGCTTGCTTGTATGCAATAACGGGCAAATTCGGCAATATGCTGTTTTTGAATATCCGGTGTATAAATATAGCTTTTTAATTCAGTTACGGATTGGAAGGAATAAGCCTCTTTGACTAAATCGGTCATCATCGTCTGGGGCAAGACGCCATCATAGCTTTTCATAATCGTCTGCAGCGTCTTTAAGCCGATGGCATAACCGCTGCCTCCGTCACCAAGCAGATGTCCCCAGCCTCCCGTTCTCCATCGCTTGCCTTCCGGAGTCACTCCGTATACGATAGAGCCCGTACCGGAAACCGATACAATTCCATGATTATGCGATAGAGAAGCCATCAGAACAATTTCCGCATCGTTCGTTACCATGATGGGCAGCGACAAGTCGCGCCGGGCAAAGTACTGCTCCAGTGCGTGCGCAAATCGGCTCCTCTCCTCCGGAAGATCCACTCCCGCCAGACCAAGACATAATCCGGCACAGCTTCCCGCCGCCAAGTCCGGGAGGCTTAACAGATTGTCCAAGAGCTCCTGCAAATGAGTCCATGCTTGCGGAAAGCCCAGTGACCGGGGATTGGTAGAGGGACCCTTCAGGCTGACAAGCTGCTCCCCGGAAGCATTGAGAATAACCGCTTCTGTTTTAGTCCCGCCGCCGTCCACACCGATATAATAATTCATAATTGGCACCTACCTTATGAAATCATTCCGAAGCATAGTTCCTATCTGTATTTATATCACCCATATTCGGCACTTGTCTGCCTTAGTACATGCGGTTCTGATAAAAAGTATAAAGTATAGCCGGTCATTTGTAAAATTAAATTTCACGAACAAAAACGTATATTGAAATTTTATTTTATTAATTATATAATATTCAATAATGGAAGCGATTGCAATTCAAAGAATCAGCGGCTGCTCCTATCCGGCCCGGTTTTGGGATGGAATCAGCCGGAATGAAACAGATACACCGGAATAGGATAGGGAACAAGACGTGGTGAAGATAGCTGTTAAATAGAAGAAGCCGGTCGATATCCGGCTATCAGTGAGGAGGAGTCTAGGTGAGCAAGAACAGGGTACTGACCGGTGCGGACCGATTGCCGGAAGTGGAGCAGAGCTTTGTGCGGGACAAAAGAATCGGGTTGTTGACCAATCCGACGGGCAGAACGTCCTCACTAGAATCAGTCATAGACATTTGCGCTAATTTACAGTCAGCCAAGCTAACGGCACTTTTTGCGTGTGAGCATGGGATTCGCGGGGAGCGCCAGGCTGGCGTTCTGTTCGAGGACGAAATCGATGAACAGCATGGGATTCCGGTATACAGCCTATACGGAAAACGGAGAAAACCGGAGCCGGAAATGCTCGAACAGGTTGACGCCGTTGTTTTTGACATTCAGGATTTGGGTGTCCGGTTCTATACTTATTTGACCACCCTTATCTATACGATGGGAGCCTGCGCCGAAAGCGGCAAGGAAATGATTGTGCTGGACCGGCCTAATCCTCTCGGGGGAATCATTTGTGAAGGAGGCGTTCTGCAGGAGGGGTACCGTTCCATGGTAGGGGCGTGGCCGATTCCGTTCCGCACCGGGATGACGATCGGAGAATTTGCGAAATGGGTCAATTCGGAAATGGATAAGCCTTGTAACCTGCAGGTCGTGCCGATGATCGGCTGGCATAGAGGAATGGAGTACAGCGATACGGGCTTGCCGTGGATTATGCCTTCGCCCAATATTCCTACCCTCGATTCTGCCCGTGTATATCCGGGAACCTGTCTGATCGAGGGGACGAATTTGTCCGAAGGACGCGGAACGACCCGGCCGTTCGAACTGATCGGCGCTCCGTGGCTGAACGGCAAGAAGCTGGCGGAGACGATGAATGATCTGGAGCTGCCCGGGGTCCGGTTCTGTCCGACGTACTTTACCCCCACCTTCTCCAAGCATCAGGGAGAGCTGTGCGCGGGGGTTCAATTGTTCGTGACCGACCGCCATAAGTTCCGACCGGTCACTGTCGGGCTGCACTTGCTAAAGGCGGTTCAGCGCATGCACCCGGGCCGCTTTGAATGGCTGCCTCCTTATAAGGAAGGCGGCAAGCCATTTATCGATCTCTTGTCGGGCAGCGATGCGGTCCGGACCAAGCTTCATACGCCAACCGGTTTGGAGGAGATCACTGCGGAATGGGACCGACAAGCCGCCGAGTGGGAAGAGAAGAGGAAGCCCTATCTTCTATACGGAGAGGAAAGTGAATAACCCCCGGTCAATAGTCTA
Source organism: Paenibacillus sp. SAFN-117 (assembly GCF_051966115.1). Lineage (NCBI taxonomy): Bacteria > Bacillati > Bacillota > Bacilli > Caryophanales > Paenibacillaceae > Paenibacillus > Paenibacillus sp. SAFN-117. The sequence goes on along the minus strand of NZ_JBQCLK010000048.1, from coordinate 27,580 downwards.
TATAAGTTTAGAAGCTATAAACGGCAATCCTGGTTGGCTTACGGAAGAAACGATGTCCCTTTGCGGTATTAAGAGGAAGACGGGGGAAGACAAGGGACCGTTCATGCGGGAAGGAGAATTGGAATGATCCATTGGTTAAATCATCTTGTATCCCGGAATGTCAAGGTGATCGTCGGCCTTATGTCGGGTACGTCCCTGGATGGAATCGATGCAGCCATTGTACGGATTGAAGGGGTAGGCACCGATTCCCGGGTGGAGCTGCTGCACTTTACGACCGTTCCGTATGAGGATGAGCTTCGGGAACGGTTGAAGGAGCTGTGTACCCTGGACCGTTCCAATACGGCAGGCGTCTGCTCGATGAATTTCGAGCTTGGCCTGAGGTTGGCGGAAGCGGTCCGTCAGGCGGTGGCTGAGGCGGGGATACCTTTGGCCGATGTCGATCTGGTCAGCTCGCACGGCCAGACGGTCTGGCACATCCCCGCCGACGAGCCGGGCTTCGTCCGCTCCACGCTGCAGATCGGCGACCTGTCGGTCATCGCCAAGAAGACCGGCCTGCCGGTCATGGGCGATTACCGCACCGCCGATATGGCCGTGGGCGGACAAGGCGCGCCGCTCACGCCGTATGCCGATTACATCCTGTTCCGGGACGACCGCCGCGGGCGGATCGTCCAGAACATCGGAGGCATCGGCAACTGCGCCGCCATCCCCGCCGCCGCCCGCCCCGAGCAGGTCGTAGCGTTCGATACCGGCCCCGGCAACATGCTGATAGACCAGGCGGTCTATCAGCTGTCGGGCGGGGAGAGGAGCTACGACGACGGAGGGGCTTGGGCGGCGCAGGGGGAGGCGGACGCGCGCCTGCTCGGCGAGATGCTGAGCCACCCCTATTTCCGCCTGAAGCCGGTGAAGACTACGGGCCGGGAGATGTTCGGCAAGGCGTATGCGGCGGAATGGCTCGGGAAGGCGGCTGCGCGCGGCCTCGCTCCCGCGGACGTGATCGCCACGTTCACGGCGTTCACGGCAAGGTCGATCGCCGACAGCTACCGTGATTTCCTCTTCCCGCTGTACGCGGTAGAGGAAATCATCGTCAGCGGCGGCGGAGCCCGCAACGCCACGCTGCTTCGCCAGCTTGGCGAGCTGCTGCCGGACCAGCGCATTCTCGTCTCCGACGATTTGGGCGTGTCCGGCGATGCGAAGGAAGCGATCGCCTTCGCCCTGTTTGCGAACAACGCCGTTCATGGCGTTGCCAACAATCTTCCATCCGCCACCGGAGCGGAAAGGCCTGTCATTATGGGCAAACTGGCTTTGCCGGATTGAGTCGTTCACGGCTAGTCTTGAGTTTCAGGAAATCATCTTTGGGGGGGCATTCTTTGCCCTCTATTGCTTTTTGGACAAATTTAAGCTGTCAGGTTGAAGTTTGTCTCAAAATGTGCGAAACCGTTTGAGCAGATCGGCGTCTAAATTATAGGGAATCTTATCTTTTTTTGGAAGTGTCGATTTTTCTTTTATTCATTTCCGGCCTTACTAAAAAAAAGCAGTATAGAATGAACAACGGGTTGGCTGCGTTTATCTGCAACATGGTAGAGAAGCTATTTACATATAAACTCAACCCTCTAATCTCAGAGTACGAATTTTTTATGGAGTAGAGCATCTTAAGCGTTTGTTTAATAAAAGTGGCATGCCGTCGCCGGAGCAGTTCTTGGCCGCGAAATCCCTCGATACTCTTAATATGGGTAATTGTGGCTGCAGCTTTCTGCGATGCAGGTCTTTCTTGTTGAGTTTAACCGCCGGCGTTGTTAACGTTCGGGAAACGGCTAATTATATGTGAGCCAAGAGAGGAAGGTACGACATGAAGTTTAAGCTGTTAACCCTGGGAACCCGAGGGGATGTGCAGCCTTTTATTTCATTGGGACAGGCTCTGCAGAAGGCCGGCCATTCGGTCACGATCTGCACGGCGGACTCGTTCAAAGCCGGCGTTCTTCAGGCCGGCATTGAGTTTGCCTCGATTCGGGCGGATTTCCTCGCCTTGACCCAATCGGAAGAAGGAAAAAAGCTGATCAGCGGCAATCCGGTAGAAATTATGCGAAAGATGAAGTCGCTGATCTATCCTCTTATGAAAAACATGCTCACCGATTTGTGGACAGCTTCCCAAGGGGCGGAAGCCTTGATTTATCATCCCAAGGCATTCGGCGGGTTCGACATTGCGGAGAAGCTAAACGTTCCGGTATTTACCGCTCATCCGGTTCCGCTTATCGCTCCCACCTCTCTGTTTACCAATCCGGTCTTCCCGTTTTCGCTCGGCCTGGGTTGGCTTAACCGGCGGAGCTATGTTTTCAACCGGTTTTTTATGAGTTCATTTATGAAAATTATCAATCCGTGGAGAGAGCAAGTTTTAGGACTGCCCGGAAGAAGCGTATGGAGCAATGATTTGAAGGTGAACGGGCGCGAGATTCCTGTTCTGTACGGCTGCAGCCCGACGGTCATCCCGTATGATCCGCGATGGAAGGGGCGCGTGAGCATGGCCGGGTTCTGGTTTCTGAACGAGGAGGAGACCTGGCAGCCGCCGGAAGGCCTGTCCGATTTCCTGCACCAAGGCCCGGCTCCGTTAGTGTTCAGCTTTAGCAGCATGCCGCTTAAGCAGCCGGCTTTGGCCGAGGAGATGATCGCTGAAGCTTTAAGAAGAACAGAACGGCGGGCGGTGCTCATTACGGGCTGGAGCGGTATGAAGAACCGTGAAGTGAATGAACAGCTTCATGTCATTGACTCCGTGCCCCACTCGTGGCTTTTTCCCCGGTCGGCGGGAGTGATTCATCATGGCGGAGCGGGAACTACGGCTGAGGCCCTTCGTTCGGGTAAACCGATGCTCGTCTGTCCTTTTACAGGGGATCAGCCCTTCTGGGCCAGGCGTATGCGGGAATTGGGAGTATCCGTTCAACCGCTTAGAGAGAAAGAAATGACCGTCGAGGCGTTCACCCAACGGATTCGCGAGCTTACGGCTGATGAAGCGTTGTCCCATAAAGCACAAGCTCTGGCCCAAACTATTCAACAAGAGAACGGTCCGGAGGAAACGGTCCGGTTTATTCATAAACAGCTGGAGCAATGGGGATAGTGTGCTTCTCTCGCATCCCCCTTTGTAACTTGCCGAAAAACGGGGGCTCGCTGTGTGGCGGTGGCAGATAATTCGGGCAGACTAGGAAAATTCTCGATTAAAAGCAATAGTACATTTATTTTTTCAGGTTTGTGGGAATGGGTCCCAAATAAATGTAGAACTGTGATTATTCAGGTGGGTTTTGATTTGAGTGGATAAAATAGGATTATTTTGCATTTAATTTAAATATCAGGTTGCGGGGCTTCTCGCAAAGTAACCGTTTTGTGGGGGATTTCAAGGCTCCGATAGGAGCTTTGTATAACAAGCTTACCGCAAAACGCGCACCTATCCGGTGCGCGTCGCGGCGCTGTGTAGCGCGTTGGTCAGATTCCTATGCTTATCTTGGTTCGCACACGCTGCGCGCATGCCCTGCCTATTATCGTCCAGTAGGTTCAGGCTTACGGTCCCATGCAGCAGAAGACCTGACCAAGGGATCAATTTGTTCTACTCCTCCAGCTTTTTGTACTGGCTCGGATCTCCGGCCTTCAGCGGCTCCGAGGTAGTCACGTGGCCAAGCAGCGATTCCTCTTTCTCGCCTTCAATCAGAATCTGGGTGGAATCATAGCCGAACTGCTTCATAATCATCGTGATTTGCTCCAGCAGGAACATTTCGCCACCCGATCCGAGATTGGCGTTCTTAAGCTCCTTGGAGAAGCTCACCTGGGCGACTCCGTTCTCTTCCTTCACGTACTCCACCAGCACGCCGGGAGGAACGAGATTGCCCAATTTCTCGTTCTTCGGACCGCTGATCCACGATTCCAGAGCGGCCAAAGGCAGATTGGCTTCTTCCTCGGCTTCGATTTCCCGGTCAACCGCGAAGTTTTCCATCAAATCCTTATCCGAGAAATACAGAGTGACGGTCTTCTTGACGACTTTTTTATCTTCGTTATTGTCCTTTGGATTCGGCGCGATATTCGATTCGTTGTTCTCTCCAGGTTTAGCGGGCTGTTGGCTTGGCGGCGGTGCCGCATTATTAGGAGCCGGGGTATTTTTCCCCTGGGCGCACCCCGTTGTGATGACAGCCGCACAAGCGGCCACGAGCATTAGCTTCGTCCAATTCTTTTTCTTTATCATGAATGGTTCCCTCCTTTTGTAATGACAGCTTCAGTATAAGATGAGATTGTATCACGGGAATGGCGGTTAAGTAACAGTTTTGTTACGGAAGATCATCGCTATGTAGGTTCCTTGACCGGGACGCGACATTACTTGGATGTCTCCTCCATGCATGTCCACCATTTGCTTGACGATCGTCAGCCCCAAGCCGCTTCCTTCCTGGGCCCATATTCCCGCTTCCGGGGAGCGGTAGAAGGGCTCGAAGATTTTGGGCAGATCCTCCTCGGCAATCCCTATTCCCTGATCGCAAACACGGCATTCCGTCCTGGCGGCATCGACCCGCTTCAAGGCAACGGTTATTTCACTGTCGGCCAGCGAGTAGCGGAGCGCGTTGGATACGACGTTGTCCAACCCGCGGTAGAACAATTCCTCATCTACATTCAGCGCGGAGCCGTCCTCCCATTGAAAGGTCAACCGGATTGCCTTCTGGTCGGCGACGAATTGAAAATGCCCCCGAATATGCTCCTCCAGCTCCCGTCCTCCCAGCCGGACCCGGTTGAGCGGACGGTCCCACATCCGGTTGACATCCAGCATGCTCTCAACGATGTGCTTCATCTTGCCGATCTGCACCTCCAAGTCATGCAGGAACTCCCGGTGAGTTTCCTCCTCTTCGCGGACATGCGGCAGGTTCTCACATATGAGCTGCATAGTGGCCAGAGGAGTCTTGAGCTCATGGGAGGAGGAGCTCATGAACTGCTGCTGTCTCTGATCATAGCGGTTCAATTGGCTGACCATCTCGCCGATTTCCGCGCCCAGCTCTCCAATTTCATCCCGGCGTCCGTAAGTGGGCTGGAAGACCCTTTTTTGCGGAGTGATTTTTTTCATTTGTTCAATTAGAGAACGAATCGGTTTCGTAAACCATGAAGCCACCAAGTAGCAGATAAAAAAGAAGACGGTCAATGCTGCCAATATAATGCCGATAACTTGGATTCTGAAGGCCCGGATGTCTTCATACAGAAAATCGACGTTGTTCACCATTAGCAAATAACCGAGTTCCGGCCTGTCCGGCTCCATTTCCAACAAAGTGTACTGAACATATCCGTAGGACGATGTCGGAACGAACAAACCCGTGGGCAGGTTCGCCCCGTTCTTCAAAATTTCCAAGGTAAGCGGCGAATGCTCGGGAAGCTCCCGGAAGCTGTCGAACCAGACGGTCCGGTCGTTATGCAGCACGAACAACCGCATGTCCAACTGCCTACTGTAGAAGTCCAGATACCCTTCGGTGCGTTCGGGAAATCTCGGCAGAGTTCCCCGGAGCTTATCGACCACGGCGTATCCTTGTGAAATGACCAGCTGCTTCTGACCTTCCAGCATACGGGCTTCATAAGCTTTAATTATGAAAATGTAAAGAATCAGGCTGACGGCAACCATCAGCACGGAGAAGGTGATCCACAGCCGCGCATGCAGCTTCATCCTTCACCACCAAACCGGTAGCCCATGCCCCGCACGGCGTGCAAATATTTTTTGCCGGTCAGCTCGGTAATTTTCTTGCGCAGCCTGCTGACGTTGACATCAACGGTGCGATCGCTGAAGCCGGTTGTCATCCCCCAGATTTGCTCGAACAGCATCTCCCGGCTGTAGACATTCTCCGGGTGCCGCATCATGGATTCCAACAGCTTGTATTCATTGGCTGTCAGCGGGGTGCTCTTTCCTCTGTACCGAAGCAGAAGCCGGGCTTTATCCAATTGCAAGTCCTCGTATTCCACCGTATTGTCCGGGGAGGCGGCAGGCTGGGCCTGGTGACGGCGCAGCAGCGCATGAATTCGTGCGAGCAGCTCGCGCTGATGGAACGGCTTGGTGACGTAATCATCGGCTCCCACCTCCAGGCCGACGACCTTGTCCATAATCTCTTCCTTCGCCGTAATCATCATGATGGGCACATTGGATTGCTTCCGCACCGTCTTGCACAGCTCGAGCCCATCCATTCTGGGCAGAGTCCAATCGAGCAGCAGCAGATCATAACTGGCCTGCTGAAACATATCCAGACCGGTTTGCCCATCATAAGCGATATCAATTTGATAGCCTTCCTTCTCCAGAAAGAAGGCAATGTTTTTGGCCATCACTTTTTCATCTTCGACGAGCAGTATTCGGCTCATTCTATCAGCCCCCTTGATATACGGTCATTAAATACCAGTTTCGAATCCGTTTGAAAGGAAAGGCGGTCATCTCCGTTTGGAGCTCGCAATATAAGGTTACCACAAGTCTTGGCAAAGAGGAAAAGGCCAAATTCCCTCTCACGACCGGTAAATCATCGGTATTCGGATGAGAAGAGCATGGAGCGGGCCAAGCCTGTCGGGGCATAAAACCGGCAGCTATGCAGGAGGATAGGGGGACGTCCTGAACGGATGAACGGGCCATCCCGACAGAAATGTGAATAGATTGTGAATTAATGCACAAACTACTCTGAAATGTGAAAAAAATCACACACAAATTGTTAAATGTGTAGTAAAGTAAAGTCAAGGAGATAACCTCCCCCGCCAAACCATAAAACGAAAGAGCATCGCGAGGAATTTTGTGAAATAATTCACTAATCGAATCGCCACTCGATTACGGGAGGAATCTCAATATATAAAGAGGAGTTGAGAGGTTATGATTAAATGGTTGAGAGAAAACAGATATGCTGCAGTAGCTTTGCTCCTGCTGAGGGTATATGTCGGGTGGCAGTGGATGAGCGCCGGCTGGGGCAAAATCTTCGGCGATAAGCCATTCGATGCAGGCGGATACCTTCAGGGAGCCATAGCTAATCCCGTTGCTGACAAGGCTACTCAAGAACTGGTTTATCCGACATACATGGCCTTCATCGAGAAGTTCGCCTTGCCGAACGTGAAACTGTTTAACTTCATGATCCCCTGGGGCGAATTTCTGGTAGGATTGGGATTAATCCTCGGGGCATTAACGACAGCGGCCGCATTCTTCGGACTCTTGATGAACTTCATGTTCCTCTTCGCGGGAACGATATCGACTAACCCCTGGATGGTTCTCCTGGGAGGTCTGGTCTTCATAGCCGGGGCTAATGCCGGCAAGCTGGGAGCAGATTACTACCTTCTTCCGTATATGCGCAACTGGTTTAACAAATGGCGCAACAAAGGCCGGCCGGGTGATGCGGCGGAAGGGCAGAACAGAGAACCCGCACATGCTTAAGCTTACTTCGTAATCCATTCGGATTCATCTTATATTCCCCTAACCCTTCGCTTCCCTGCTTGATCGGGGAAGCGCCTTTTTTATTCGGCACACTTCCCTTCCCTGAGCCGACTCGGCGTAATCCCCTTTATTTGCTCCTAATCAAGCGTAAAATTACCCCTCTTCCAAAGCGGCACTGCTTTAATTATAATTCGCCTTAAACTACTAATCCTATGGGGGCATGGTAATTATGGGTAGCGGAGATCGGATGGAATGGCTGGATCGCGGTTGGGTATTAGCCAAAGCAGAGGCTGCATTGGAAGCCCAGCCCAGATTTATTACGGATGCGCAAGCGCCGATGAGCGAAGGCGGGATCCACGATTATTATTCCAATGGGGATTACTGGTGGCCTAACCCGGATACCCCGGATGGGCTGCCTTATGTGCGCAGGGATGGCGAATCGAACCCGGGGAACTTTAACGAACACCGGGAAATTATGCGCAGCCTGAGGACGAATGTTGCCCACTTGGCCGCCGGGTATGCCGTCAGCGGGAAAGAAGCTTATGCGGACAAAGCCGTGTCGCTCCTTAATTCGTTCTTTCTCGCCGAAGAAACGCGCATGAATCCCCACCTGCTCTATGCGCAGGCCATTCCCGGAATTTGTTCGGGAAGAGGCATCGGAATTATCGATACTTTGCATTTGATCGAGGTGCCCGTCGCTATAGAATGTCTCAGCGGCTCTTCTTATATGACCCCTGAGATTATGGCGGGCTTACAGGGCTGGTTCCGGGATTATTTGCGTTGGATGCTGACTCACCCTTATGGGATAGAGGAGCGGGATACAGACAATAATCACAGCGTTTGCTGGCATGTTCAGGCCGCGGTTTTTGCAAGATTTGTCGGAGAGGAAGAGGTGCTAAATTTCTGCAGGAGTCAGTACAAGAAGGTGCTGCTTCCCGATCAAATGGCGGCGGACGGCAGCTTCCCCCGCGAATTGCAGCGAACGAAGCTATACGGATATTCGATTTTTGTTCTCGACAATATGATTACGCTGTGCCATGTTCTGTCTACTCCGGAAGACTGTCTATGGGATTACGAACTGGAGGACGGGAGAGGAATCCGCAGAGGACTGGATTATTTGTATCCTTACTTGGCAGACAAAGCAAGCTGGCCCTATCCGCCCGATATAGAGCATGATCAAGGCTGGCCCGCGGCGGTCTCCGGACTGCTATTCGCGGGAGTGGCATTGGCGGAGCCGGCATACATTGAGCTGTGGCGTTCTTTAGACCCGGATCCCGTCGATCCGGAGGTCCGCAGAAATATGGCCATTCGTCAACCTTTGCTCTGGCTTTAAACGTTCGGGCTGCCATTGCCGACATCGGCATTCCCGGCCATTTCATTGATGATAAAATCATTCGACAGCATGAGATAACATCAATGGTCGGAGCCATCCTGGACAATTCGGTACGAAATCGCTATACGGAGGAAATGGTTCCGGCGATTCATTACGCCCTGCATTCAGACGGGGGGAGGTCACTCGGCAAGGAGAGACCGGGCAGATTTTGGGTGAACGGATTTTGCAAGAATGTCACTCGTTCTGATTAAGACGACGGTACTGCTCGGGGGTGAGCCCCACTGACTTGAAGAACGCCCGGTAAAACTGGCTTGTGCACGAAAAGCCGAGGCTTGCGCTGATATGAGTCACCGTAGCGGACGTTTGCCTAAGCCGCTTTTTGGCTTCTTCCACCCTCAACTGCAAAATATATTGGTAAGGCGTTATTCCGGCGGACTGTTTGAAGGTACGGATGAAATGAAACCGGCTCTGCAAAGCGATGGAAGCCAATGTATCGATAGCTATCGGATTCGTATAATGCTCTTGGATGTATTCGAAGACTCCGGCCAGATGCGGATCGGCAGACCGTCGGGGGGAAGCCCCTGCCGGGGAGGGCGAATTCGCTTTGAAGGTTCTCCACAGGTAATGAAGCACTTCCGCCTCTGTCGCTGCCGGATTCCGACCGTCGACCATACATAGGGCCGTGGTCCAGGAGCGGAAGCGGTCCGCCACTTCCCCGGGATCGAGCTGCTGCTCGGGAGAGATTTCCGTAATCTTGCCGTCGCAACGGCTGGCTAGCAAGTCCTCGCGGATTTTGATAATGATGACCCCGTCTTTGGCCCCAATATGGAAATGGTGTTCGTCCATCGGACGTTGGAGAAGGCTCGCACCCGGCTGCAGCCGATAGGTTTGATTATACTGCGTCAGAACACAGGTGCCGCGAATCGGGACCGTTATTTGATACCAGCCCTCATGGGTATGGGGCGTATTGACGAATTCCTCATCGTATCGGATCAATTCCAGACGCTCCGTCGTGATTTCCATCTTCATCTTTACTCACCTTCTAACATTATAGCAAATGTTGCCCGGGGGAATTAGCAATTTTCACGTCGACAACATTCCGCAGCTTTTTTAAGATGGTTTATAATAAAAAAAGCTCCTAACGGAACCTCTTCGAAGATGAATAACCCGGTTTTAAAGGTAGCTTTTTATGCCAATTAGAAAGTTGTTCCATTTAGATGCTTTAATGAACTAAACTTTCTAATGTGGTAAAAAACATGACGGCTTGCCGCCAAGAGGACGGCTGCCGGATATTATGTCTGAAATGAGGCTGCAGCGAGTGGAAAATGTAATCGATATGCAAGGAGTTTATTGGAAGAAAGGAAACCGCATGCTGCTGAACAACGTCAGCTGGACGGTCCGGCCCAAGGAGCATTGGGCTATGCTCGGCTTGAACGGTTCTGGGAAAACGACGATACTAAATATGATTAACGGCTATATTTGGCCGACCCAAGGAACGGTGGCGGTGTTAGGCCGCCGCTTCGGGACCGTGGATTTGCGCGAGCTTCGCCAATCGATCGGCTGGGTCAGCTCCTCCCTGCAGGAGAGGCTGTACAGAAGCGACAAGGCGCAGCATGTGGTCATCAGCGGGAAGTATGCAACAATCGGCCTGTATCAACGCCTGTCGGACGAAGAACTGGGGCGCGCGGAGGAATTGATGCAGGCTCTGGGATGTTATCATCTGTGGGACCGGGAATTCATGACTTGCTCCCAGGGCGAGAAGCAGAAGGTGCTGATTGCACGGGCGCTGATGGCCGATCCGAAAATATTGATTCTGGACGAGCCGTGCAACGGGTTGGATTTGTTTTCGCGGGAGAAGCTGCTGGACAGCATTCAGGAGCTGTCACAGAAGGAAGATACTCCTACTCTCATTTATGTCACTCATCATACGGAAGAAATTGTGCCGGCGTTTAATCACGCCCTGCTGCTCAGACGGGGGGAGGTCATTCAGCAAGGAGAGACCGGGCAGATTCTGAATGAGCGGACTTTGAGCGAATTTTTCGAAACACCGGTGACGGTGGAGAACCATCGACAGCGGGTATATCTCCGGGTGGCTGAAATGGGCGGGGAGTAGCGTCATTTGCCCCGCTTTGCAGCGCTGATGGATTTGGCTGCGCGTTTCCCGTTTCGATATTCCCGAAAAGCAGGGGATTGTTTAATTCTTGCCAAACATGATACAATTTAATAGATTAATAGTCATATTGAAGCGGAACCGTTTCCGCTCTTATTTTTTATAATATACCGGTCAGGAGGATTTGCCAGCATGACACAGAAATCGAAGATGCGAAGCGATATGATCAAGAAGGGCTTCGACCGCGCTCCGCACCGCAGCTTGCTGCGTGCCGCAGGAGTCAAGGAGGAAGACTTCGACAAGCCGTTTATCGCAGTATGTAACTCATACGTGGATATTATTCCCGGACACGTTCATCTCCAGGAATTTGGTAAAATCGTCAAGGAAGCTATCCGCGAAGCGGGCGGTGTTCCGTTCGAATTCAATACGATCGGTGTAGACGACGGAATTGCCATGGGCCATATCGGAATGCGCTATTCGCTTCCGAGCCGTGAAATCATTGCCGACTCGCTGGAAACCGTGGTGGCGGCTCACTGGTTTGACGGGATGGTTTGTATCCCCAACTGTGACAAGATTACTCCTGGAATGATGATGGGAGCTCTGCGCGTCAATATTCCAACCGTGTTCGTCAGCGGCGGACCGATGAAGGCCGGGAAGGACAAGAACGGCCGCTCCATTTCGCTATCCTCCGTATTTGAGGGCGTTGGAGCTTACCAAGCGGGTAAAATCGATGAGAAAGGCTTGGAAGAGCTGGAGCAGTATGGCTGTCCGACCTGCGGTTCCTGTTCGGGAATGTTCACCGCCAATTCGATGAACTGCCTCGCAGAAGGTTTGGGACTGGCGCTTCCGGGCAACGGAACAATCCTGGCCGTGGACGAAGCGCGCAAGGAATTTGTCAAGCGCTCGGCCAAGCAGTTGATGGAGCTCATCGAGAAGGACATCAAGCCGCGTGATATTGTTACGCTGGAAGCTATTGATAACGCCTTTGCCCTGGATATGGCGATGGGTGGTTCTACGAATACGGTGCTTCATACATTGGCGCTTGCTCATGAAGCAGGCTTTGAATATCCGATCGAACGGATCAATGAAGTGGCCAAGCGGGTGCCTCACCTGGCCAAGATTGCCCCGGCGTCGGATTATCATATCGAGGATGTACACAATGCCGGTGGAGTCAGCGCGATTATCCATGAGCTGCTGAAGAAGCCGGGAGTGCTGAACGGCGAATGCATTACCGTGACGGCCAAGACATTGGCGGAGAATGTGGCCGGATGTGAAATTTTGGATACCGATGTTATCCGTCCGCTGGATAACCCGCACAGTGAGCAGGGGGGATTGGCCGTTCTGTTCGGCAATCTGGCTCCCAATGGCAGCATCATTAAGGTCGGAGCGGTAGATCCGGAGGTGGGTGGACGTCATGTCGGACCTGCGATCTGCTTCGATTCCCAGGAAGAGGCTCTGCACGGCATTGCTAACGGCAAGGTCAAGGAAGGCCATGTTGTAGTCATTCGTTACGAAGGTCCGAAGGGAGGACCGGGAATGCCCGAGATGCTCGCTCCGACTTCGCAAATCGTGGGAATGGGACTGGGCGCCAAGGTCGGTCTGATAACGGACGGCCGCTTCTCTGGAGCTTCCCGCGGGATCAGTATCGGGCATATTTCCCCTGAAGCTGCCGAAGGCGGGCCGATCGCATTCGTCGAAGACGGGGATATTATCGAGCTGGATCTGATCAACCGCAAGATCGAGCTGAAGATCAGCGATGAAGAGATGGAACGCCGTAAAGCGAATTGGAAAGGGTTTGAGCCTAAGGTGAAGACCGGATATTTGGCGAGATATTCCAAGCTCGTGACTTCGGCCAGCACCGGCGGTGTTATGAAAATTTAACTAAGAAAAACGGACGCCTGTCTATTGGAGGCGTCCGTTTCTTATTTTTATCACATAAGGGATCTTAAAGTTCTTAGTCTGGTATAGAACAAAGATCCGTTAGATGCTTTTTTTACTTTTCAGGCTCGTCATGGGTTTCATGATCTTCGGGAAAATTCCGCTGCATGCCTTCATGAAGCTCGCGATTTTCATAGTTGTATGTGTTCGGCGGACGCTGATCCTCTCTCCACGGAGAGCTTTTGCCCAGCGATTCGGTCAGCAAACTGGAGCCGTAAGGGCCTTCGGGAAATTCCTCGGCCGTTAAGTCATTTCTCTGCGATTCCACCGTATCCAAATCGGTATTTTCGGTCCGGTTTTCTTTAACGAAACCTTCTTTCATAGTCCACCTCCGTGATCTTCCGGTTTATTTGGAAGAAGATAAGGTTTATCCTTCCCCTCTTCGAAGGGAACTATGAATGAACACTTCTAAAGATCCGTGAAATGAACATTCCCGATGATTGGCGAGAGAAAAGCTCTCAAATCTTCGCCTTCTTCTTCCGACAGTCCAAATAACCTTTCGAGGCATCCTTCCTCATGGACATCATCCGGCCCGAGAATGGCAGTGACTCCCGATTGAATATCTGTAACGAGCTTCTTCCCGTAGAATCGGTTAGATGAGGTGACCGCCAGATCGAAGCGTCTCATACTTTCCCCGATAAAACAGACAAACCGGGTGGATGTATCCTCCGTTTCGTCATATAAGAAATCCAAGTCTTTGTCGAACATTTCATACCCTCCGTTGTATATAAATAAAATGGGACGCGCTTATTTGATCTTTCTCATCATATCATATAGTACTGAAACCGGGAGCAACAAGCCGGATCCTTCCGCCAGCGGTACATAAGAAGCTAAGGATTGAATGTGCTACGTAAATTGTGCACCAGGAATGTTGAATGGCCAAGGTCGCAGAATTTCAATGCGGTTCCGTGATATAGTATGGATATGGAAGGGCTTCCGAAAATGGATGCAGATTGCAAAAATTAGACTTCCAATCGCATTTCCGGATGATTTTGAAATCGCTCTACAAATGTTGAATCGCAAATTTTAAGGCAGGTTTCTGTGTGTATGAGCCGGTACGCTATCGTTTCTTGGTACCCAGCTTTCTTTTCTTTTTTTCGGCTGGCTTTATGTGCTGATGTTTTTTGCTGTGATTGCTGTTGGTTTGGAGCTGACAAAATAAAGAAACAACAAAATATGAAAAACATTTGAAAGTAAATTAGGTATATTTGTTGACAAATGAAAATAAAAATATGTAATATAGGTACATAACGATAGTAATCGAAAGTGTTCAGACGTAGTGTGACGGATAGAATTTTTGGAGGGATGTCAAGGGAAAGCAGTTAAAATCCATCCTGCCTGAGTCTATGAAAGCGCTTATTTATTTTTCTATTAAGAAAACATTTGTGGAGTGAGAGAATGAAGAAAATTGCGATTGGAAGCGATCATCACGGATTCGAAATGAAAGAGCTTATTATTGCTTACCTGCGTGACAGGCAAATTGAAGCTGCCGATTATGGCTGCTACTCCTGTGAGGAAGTCGATTATCCGGATGTGGCCTTCGCAGTAGCTGACGATATTCGCAAGGGAAAGCTGGAACGCGGAATTTTGATATGCGGAACCGGCATTGGGGTAGCCATTGCGGCTAACAAAGTTCCGGGGATTCGGGCGGCGCAATGTCACGATACCTATTCGGCGGAGCGCGCGAGGAAGAGCAATAATGCCCAGATTATGACGATGGGAGCCAAAGTGATTGGCCCGGAGACCGCTCTTAAAATTGTGGAAGCCTGGATAGATTCAGAGTTTCAACGAGGAAATTCGGAACGAAAGGTAAATAAGATAATGGAACAGGAACAGCACTATCTAAGGAGTGGTGATGATGAAAAAGCTGATGAATCAACCCAATTCGGTTGTTGATGAAATGATTGAGGGCTATGAGGCCGCCTATCCGCAATACGTGAAGATCCTTCCGCAGAACAAGCGGTCGGTTGTTAGTGTGGATACGGTTCGTCCCGGCAAGGTGGGAGTCGTCATCGGGGGCGGATCGGGCCATGAGCCCGCGTTTATGGGTGTGATCGGCAAAGGCTTCGTGGATGGCGTGCCTGTCGGCAACGTTTTTGCTTCACCTCCTCCGGACCCGATTCTTGAAGTGACCAAAGCCGTCGATGGAGGCGCGGGAGTTATCTATATGTACGGCAATTATGCCGGGGATTGCATGAATTTCGATATGGCCGCGGAGCTGGCCGCCATGGAAGGGATTCGGGTGGAAACCGTACTGGTGACGGACGATGTGGCATCCGCACCGAAGAGCGATATCGATCGTCGGCGGGGGATTGCCGGAGGCTTTCTTGTATTCAAATCGGCGGGGGCTGCGGCCGATAAGGGTTATTCGCTCGATGAGGTCGTCCGGGTAGCGCGCAAAGCGAACGACCAGACGCGTACCATGGGGGTGGCTCTGTCCCCCTGCTCGGTTCCGCAAACCGGCAAGCCCAGCTTTGTATTGGCCGATGATGAAATGGAAATCGGTCTGGGTATTCATGGAGAGCCGGGGGTGGAGAGAGGAAAGCTGAAAACCGCCGATGAAGTGGCGGACGCTCTGCTGGACCGGATTTTTGATGACATGCCGCTCACACCGGATGATCGGGTGGCTGTGCTGGTCAACGGGCTTGGCTCGACGACTTACATGGAACAATTCATCATGTACCGCCGGGTGGCTGCGAGGCTGGCTAATCTGGGAGTTAAAGTCCACCGCTCCTTTGTCGGTGAATTCGTCACGTCTCTTGAGATGGGCGGCTGCTCCATCACGATTATGAAGCTCGATGACGAGCTGGCGGAAATGATCGACCATCCCGTAGACACCCCAATGTATGTGCAGAAGTAAGGAGGATATGCGATGAAGCTGACTATTTCCGATTTTAAACAAATTTTTATCTATATTGCCGAACAAATTGAAGCGAGGAAAGACGAGTTATCCGAGCTGGATCGCGCGGTCGGGGACGGGGATCACGGGGTAACGATGTCCATCGGCTGGCAGGCCATTGTCGATAAGCTGAATTCTTATGAAGGAGACGATTTCGCTGCGCTCTGCAAGGACATGGCGATGTCGTTCCTCAACGCGGTAGGCTCTTCCGTAGGTCCGCTGTATGCGACTGCATTCTTAAGGGGAGGCATGGCTCTGCAGGGGAAGGCGGAATTGGACGAAGAGGATGTTGTGCAGTTCTGGCTTAAAGCGGTAAACGGGATCCAGGAAAGAGGCAAAGCGCAGGTAGGCGACAAGACGATGATGGATACCTGGATTCCGGCGATGCAAGCGCTTGAACAGGAGAGGGGCAAGGGCGGAGATTTGCTGGCAAGCCTGGAGGCCGCAGTAACGGCTGGAGAGAAGGGAATGAACTCTACGGCTGAGATGCTGTCGCAGAAAGGGCGTTCCAGCCGTCTGGGCGAGCGTTCCGTCGGACATCTGGACCCCGGCTCGGTTTCTGCTTATATCATATTGTCGTCCTTCCTGGAGGCCCTCAGGAAGCTTGGCTAAGGAATAGCGGGATCAATCGAATCGAAGCCTTGCCAATTCCTCCATGGGGAGAAGGAGTAACGTAATTTTTCAGCGGAATTCTTTTATTAAAATATGAGAAAGTATTCGCCTTATACTTGTTCTTATATTTCATCGGTAAACGCGCCCGTCCTTAAGGACGGCGATAGCCGTTTATCCTTGTTTCATAAAATTTACGGGAGGAAACCAGGTATGTCTAATCATAACAATGCCATTCCGGAAACGATGAGAGCAATTGTAGCCTATGCCCCGGGGGATTACCGGCTGGAGGTTGTGCCTACTCCCAAGCTTGAGAACGATGAGGAGATTATTGTAAAAGTTGAAGCATGCGGAATTTGTGCAGGGGATATTAAGGCGTTCGACGGGGCCCCCAGCTTCTGGGGAGACGATACTCAGCCGGCTTATATTAAAGCTCCGATGATTCCGGGGCATGAGTTTATCGCCCGGGTCGTGGCCAAAGGCGATAAGGTGAAAAATTTCGAAGTCGGCGACCGGATCATATCGGAGCAAATTGTTCCTTGCTGGGATTGCCGTTTCTGCAACCGCGGACAGTACTGGATGTGTGAAAAGCACGATCTGTACGGCTTCCAGAACAACGTTAACGGCGGAATGGCCGAATATATGAAATTTACCAAGGAAGCTCTAAATTACAAGGTCCCTGAGGAGCTGCCGATTGAGCAGGCGATTCTGATCGAGCCCTATGCTTGTTCCCTGCATGCGGTACAGAGGGCGCAAATCCAGCTGGGGGATTTCGTAGTGCTGGCCGGAGCCGGAACGTTGGGTTTGGGTATGGTCGGTGCAGCGAAGAAGGCGGGAGCGCAAACGCTGGTCGTCCTGGATATGATGGATGAGCGGTTGGAACTGGCCAAAAAATTCGGCGCCGATCTCGTAATGAACCCTGCCAAGATGGATGTCGTATCGGAAATCAAGAAAATGACCGACGGCTACGGATGCGATATTTATATCGAAGCTACCGGCCATCCCAAGTCGGTTGAGCAAGGGCTGTCCATGATCAGAAAACTGGGGCGGTTCGTTGAATTCAGCGTGTTTAAGGATCCTGTGACGGTCGATTGGAGCATCATCAGCGACCGTAAGGAGCTGGATGTTCTCGGCTCCCATCTGGGGCCGTACTGCTACCCGCTGGTCATTGAGGGGATCCGGAACGGCGATTTTCCGACCGAAGGGGTAGTCACCCACAAGCTTCCTCTGGAAGATTATCTCCGCGGCTTCGAAATGATGAAGAGCGGCAAGGATTCCTTGAAAATTATTCTGGTTCCTTAAAGCAGGGATTGCAATCTATTAAAAATATAGTATAATATGGATAAATAGCATAAAATTTGGACGGCAGAGGAAGCACCTCTCTTATTGAATGATAAGAGGGGTGCTTTTTTTGTTTGTCCGCAATTCCAAACAAGGGAGGAAATAGGGAATGAATCTGATTTTTTGCAACACTTTGGAGAAGGTGACCGAGGAGAATCGGGTGCGGACAGCCCTCGTATCCATCTATGAGGAGCATGGCGAATGGTCTGTGTTCTGGAATGAGCAGGCAGAGGGGAAAGCCGTAAGGGATGTCTGGTATGAAGGGATGATGTGGGACGAAGCGCTTCAAGGATTCCGTGAAGGATTGGATGGCAAGTTTAAGGAGGGCTTCGTGCCCCTGATCCGGGGAACCGATCTGGGCCGGCGAATGGCGCCGAGAGGCGGCTTCACCCAGATGCTGCATTATTACAGCGAAGCCAACCTGCAGTCGGAGTTGTTTAACACTTTGCGGCAGTGGAGAAGAGAACAGGCCGCGAAGGAGGGGAAGTCGGCGTTCATTATTGCCACCAACCGGATTCTGCAGATGCTGAGCGTCTTTGTTCCGCATAATCTGGACGAACTGAGGCAAATTCCGGGCTTCGGGGAGCAGAGGCTGGCGAGCTACGGACAGCCTTTGCTGGAGCTGCTGCAGCAAGTGCCGCAAAGCACCCCGTTTCCATTGGATTGGGTTAAGGAGAAGGTGGATCCGGAATTATTTGAACAATGGCTGGAGGAGCAGTACCGCAAGAAGGAAACCGCGGGAGAGAAGAAGCGGGAGACGAAACGGGCGCTGCTGGAGGCCATGGAGAAAGGAGTTACGCTGGATCAGATCGCTAGCGAACTGGCGATGGAGCGTCGTGAGCTAATTCTTCTGCTGGAGGAATTGGACCGTGACGGATACGATGTCGGGCCATTCATCGAGATGGAGCTGCAAGCTGTAGCGAAGACGGAACAGAAACAGGCGGAGAAGCTGTTCCGGGATATCGGGCATCGCTATTTGAAGCCGGTCGTGCAGCAATTGTACTCCGAGGACGAATTGAAGCAGAGGGATGTTAGCCAGATCTATGATTGGCTCCGGCTGTACCGTCTCAAATACCGCAGACATGCGGGATAATGAAACCGCCGGGAAGAAGGAGCTTATACAGCAGTAAGCGGATGCGGAATCGGCAATTAGGCTAAAGGTAGGTTAAAATCGCATTATGCAGTCGATGCCCGGAGTATGAAAGGGAAGGAAACGAACGGGATTTCCGGGGCGGCAGATATAGAAATAGAGGATCGGCTGCCGTTAAGACGCCTCTTGACGGGGGAGTTATTTTGAGCTAGAGTAGATATCAAATGTGCTGAATAAATGAATATTTTAAACTCTTATCAAGAGCAGGTGGAGGGACTGGCCCGATGATACCCGGCAACCGACATTCCTATGGACAGGAATGCACGGTGCTAATTCTTGCAGAAGCTTTCGCTTCTGAGAGATGAGAGAGGACAACCTCGCGTTGGTTAAGCCGCCTTTCTCATAAGAGAAGGGCGGCTTTTTAAACGTTGGAGAGCCCCTCTCGCAGTAGCACGTTTGTGTTACCGTTAGCTTTGATCTAATTACGACCAAGGAGGGTTCCCAATGCCGATCAAAATCCCTGATCATTTGCCCGCCAAAGAAATTTTAAGCCAGGAAAACATCTTTGTCATGGGAGAGCAGCAAGCTTTCCACCAAGACATTCGTCCCTTAAAAATTGCGATTCTAAATCTGATGCCGACCAAGGAAACGACGGAGACCCAGATTTTGCGGCTGCTTGCCAATACGCCCCTGCAGGTGGAATTTGTGCTTCTGCATCCGAAATCACATACCTCCAAGAACACATCATTGGAGCATCTGGAAATGTTTTACAAAACATTCGACGACATCAAGCACGAGCAGCTGGACGGAATGATTATTACCGGGGCTCCTGTAGAGCAGTTGGAGTTTGAAGAAGTCAATTATTGGGAAGAGCTGCGTCAAATTATGGATTGGACGAAAGAAAACGTAACGTCGACCTTGCATATCTGTTGGGCTTCCCAAGCCGGCTTGTATCATCATTACGGTATTCCCAAATATAAGCTCGACCGTAAAGTTTTCGGTGTTTTTCCGCACAGGGTTTGTAAACCTAACGTGAAGCTTCTGAGGGGATTCGACGAGGTATTCTATGTCCCCCAATCGAGACATACGGAAGTGAGCCTCGAAGACATTGAACGGGTGGAGGAGCTTGAAATTCTTTCCGTATCCGATGAAGCGGGAATGTATATAACGGCAACGAAAGACGGCAGACAGATATTCGTGACGGGCCATTCGGAATACGACCAGAACACGTTGAAATGGGAGTATGACCGGGATATACAAAGAGGTATGGACATGGAAATTCCGAAAAATTATTACCCGAATGACGACCCTACCAAGCCTCCGATGGTCATATGGAGAGCCCATGCGAATTTGTTGTTTTCCAATTGGTTGAATTACTATGTTTATCAGGAAACTCCATACGATTGGAAGACGACGAAATTACTGAAGAAGTGAGCCTCTTCTACTGCTCCGGCAGATACAAGTTTCGATCCTGCAATTACAGATGCCACAATCCTGCAGCACAGTCATGAGGATGAAGCAGCGTCAGGCGGACTTGCGTTCCGCCTGTTCTCATGTTCAGGGGCGTAAGAAGGCAGCGATAACGGCCCGCCCATGAAGTACAGTCGATCATCTTCGCAACATTATTACTGGGATTTTTTTACATCAATATCGATGAAATGAATTTAAGCGGAAGGGGATCTTGCTATGAAGATAGAAAGTCGTTTGGCTCAAATAGGTTCGATCTCGGAGCCGGTTACGGGGGCCGTCAGCTTCCCGATTTATAATGCTACAGCCTTCCGGCACCCAAGGCTGGGGGAAAGCACCGGGTTCGATTATTCCCGGACCAAGAATCCTACCCGCACCGTGCTGGAGGAGGCGATCGCCGATCTCGAATCCGGGGATGCCGGCTTTGCTTTCAGCTCCGGTATGGCGGCGCTCCAGACCATTTTTGCGTTGTTTGGACAAGGGGATCATCTGCTTGTGTCGCTGGACTTGTATGGGGGAACCTACAGGCTGATCGAGCAAGTGCTGAACCGGTTTGGCATTACGGCCTCGTACGTCGATACCAATCGGATGGACGAGCTGGAGAAATATCGGACTCCGAAGACGAAAGCGGTATTGATCGAAACGCCGACCAATCCGTTGATGATGATTACGGATCTGCGGGGAGTATCGGAATGGGCGAAACGGAATGGGCTGCTCGTGATCGTCGACAATACTTTGCTGACCCCCTTTTTCCAAAGACCGCTGGAGCTGGGGGCCGATATAGTCATCCACAGCGCCACCAAGTACTTGGGCGGGCATAATGATGTGCTGGCCGGATTGGTCGTAACCAAAGGGAAGGAATTGAGCGAGAAAATCGGCTTCCTGCAAAATTCGATCGGCGCCGTCCTCGGCCCGAACGATTCCTGGCTGCTGATGAGGGGGATGAAGACGCTCGCGCTGCGGATGGAGAGACATCAATTCAATGCTCTGCGAATCGCACAGTTTCTGAGCGAGCATCCTTTGGTCGATGAAGTATATTATCCCGGCCTCGAGAGCCATCCCGATTATGAATTGCAGAACAAACAATCGTCGGGAAACACAGGGATTCTCTCCTTTAAGGTGAAGAAAGCCCGGTATATCGATCCCATCCTGCGTTCGATCCGGTTAATCGCATTCGCCGAAAGCTTGGGCGGAGTCGAGTCGCTGATGACCTTCCCCGCAGTTCAGACCCACGGGGATATTCCGGAGGAGATCCGCAACCGGGTTGGCGTGGACGACCGTTTGCTGAGATTTTCTGTCGGAATCGAGCATATCGATGATCTTATTGCGGACTTGACCCGGGCATTTGAAGCGGCGGCCGCAGAGGAGCAATCCGGAGAAGGAGAGAGGCATTCATGAATAAAGATCGTTTAACGGATAAGCAGAAGACCGCGGAGCCTGAATTTGCTACCCGATTGATTCATTTCGGCTCAGAGCTTTGCAAACAGACCGGTGCGGCCAGCATCCCGATCTATCAGGCATCGACATTCCATCATTTCGATATCCACAACCCTCCCGAGTTCGATTACTCCCGGTCGGGCAATCCGACACGGCAGGTTCTGGAGGAATATATAGCTGCTTTGGAAGGAGGCTGCAGGGGTTTTGCCTTTTCTTCCGGAATGGCCGCCATATCCGCGGCATTTTTCATGCTGTCGGCAGGCGATCATGTTATTTGCACAGAAGACGTATACGGGGGAACCTATCGGCTGCTGACTACGATATTGAACCGCATGAACATCGAGACGACCTTCGTCGATATGACCGATCTGGACCAGGTGAAGGCGGCATTGCGTCCGAACACGAAAGCCGTCTACATCGAAACCCCATCCAATCCGACATTGAAAATTACCGACATACCGGCAGTGGCAACTTGGGCCAAATCCCATGGTCTGCTTACTATGGTGGATAATACTTTCATGACGCCCTATCATCAAAAGCCGGTTGAGCTGGGCGTAGATATCGTCCTGCACAGCGCGACCAAGTTTCTGGGCGGACATAGTGACGTACTGGGCGGATTGGCCGTAGTCGCCAACGAACAGTTGGGCACCGAATTGAAGCAAATTCAGAACGGACTGGGCAATGTTCTGGGGGTTCAGGATTCCTGGCTGCTTATTCGCGGAATGAAGACGCTGCAGGCCAGAATGGAAGCTTCCGAGAGAGGGGCGATCCGCTTGGCCAACTGGCTGACCGGGCGAGCCGATGTCGAGAAGGTTTATTATCCGGGTCTGCCGAATCATCCCGGACGGGACATTCATGAGAAGCAGTCCAGAGGCTACGGAGCGGTCGTATCGTTCGATGTCGGTAGCGGGGATAAGGCCAAGCGGCTGCTGTCGCGAGTCCGGATTCCAATAGTGGCTGTAAGTCTGGGAGCGGTCGAAAGTATTCTGTCGTATCCGGCTATGATGTCCCATGCGGCTATGCCAAGAGAGGTGCGGCTGGAGAGGGGCATTACGGACGGTCTGGTCAGATATTCCGTAGGCCTGGAAGCGGTAGAGGATATAATAACGGATTTGGAACAGGCTCTTGATACCGATTGATCCCTTACGGCGGTGAGCAAATTGACGTTCTGCCATATAGGACGAAAGGTCTGCTTTAAGGAGAAGATTGGGTAAGCGGCAAGAAGCCCTTCTGCGAAAAGTAATGACGTCCGGGACCCCTTTGTGATACGATTAGTGAATGGACGATAGATTAGGAAGGGATGTGGGGACTTTGAGTTCCATAGACCGGATTTTGCAAAAAGCGCTGGACGGTCAGCGGATTGGACTGGAAGAATGCATCGCTCTGTTCGAGTCCGATGAGATTGAAAAAATGGGGCATACGGCAGATCAGATCATGAAGCGCTGGCACCCCGAACCGATTACAACCTTTGTTGTCGGCCGCAATATTAACTATACCAATGTATGTGATGTCTACTGCCGATTTTGTGCGTTTTACCGTCCGCCTGGTTCTGAGGAAGGGTATGTCCTGCCTGATGAAACCATTTTTCAGAAAATCCAGGAAACGATTGATGTTGGCGGAACCGAAATTTTGATGCAGGGCGGGACGAATCCGAATCTGCCCTTCACTTACTATACGGATTTGCTCAAGGCTATCAAGCAGCGATTCGATATCCAGATGCACTCCTTCTCCCCTGCGGAAATCATGAAGATGAAGGAAGTATCCAACGGGCTGACTCTGGAGGAGGTCATCCGCGAGCTGAGAGATGCGGGACTGGATTCCCTTCCGGGAGGCGGAGCCGAGATTCTGGATGACCGTACTCGCCGCAAGATCAGCCGTTTGAAGGGCTCCTGGCGCGACTGGATTGAAGTTATGGAGACCGCACACCGTCTCGGAATGCATACGACGGCTACGATGGTTATCGGGTTCGGGGAATCGATGGAGGAACGGGCCCTGCACCTGATCCGGGTACGGGACTCCCAGGATAAGTGTATCCAGCAGAAGCTGAATACACCTGGATATTTGGCATTCATTCCTTGGACCTTCCAGCCGGAGAATACCCGAATCAAGGCCGAGAAGTCGACTCCGGAGGAGTATCTGAAGACTTTGGCCATCAGCCGGATTACGCTTGATAATATTCCGAATTTCCAATCCTCCTGGGTAACGATGGGGCCGGAGATCGGCAAGCTGTCTCTCCAATATGGCTGTAACGATTTCGGCAGTACCATGATTGAAGAAAATGTAGTCTCTGCGGCCGGTACGACCCATAAGGTGAATATCGGCACCATTCTGAAGCTGATTCGCGAGGCCGGCAAAATACCGGCGCAGCGCAATACTCGCTATGAAATTATAAAAATGTTTGACGAGGCCGATACGGTAGACAAAGATTTCGTCATGCAAAACTAAGGCGCGGCCTGGCCAATACAACGGTCCCGATTACTCGGATATTGATCCGGAATCGGGACTATTTCTTTAGCAGCACGGATTCGATTCTGTGCTGTTCCGTTTTCTTAAGAATCAGGTCCGCGCGGCTGCGAGTAGGCAAAATGTTCTCCATCAGATTGACATAATTGATCTCCCGCCAAACTTGTCTGGCCATCTCCAAGGCCTCCTGCTCGCTCAGATGCGAATACTTGTGAAAATAAGAGTGCTCGTTTTGAAAGGCGGTTTTTCTTAATATTTTGAACCGTTCTATGTACCAGCTCTCAATCCATTCGGTATCCGCGTCCACGTATATCGAGAAATCAAAAAAATCGGACACGAACACGTTAGGTGCACTGGTCACCGTATTGGTCTGCAGAACATTCAATCCTTCCACAATGACGATATCGGGCCGGACCACGACCTGCTTCCGATCCTTCAGGATATCGTATTCCAGATGCGAATAAACCGGGCATTCGACTTCGGCGGCGCCGGATTTGACAGCCGCCAGGAACTGAATCAGCCTGCGGGTGTCATAGCTCTCCGGAAAGCCTTTCTTGTTCATCAGTCCCCGCTGCGTCAGCACTTCATTCGGATATAAAAATCCGTCCGTCGTAACCAATTCGACCCGGGGGCGGGAGGGCCAGCACGAAATAAGTCTTTGCAGCAGGCGGGCGGTCGTGCTCTTGCCGACGGCGACGCTGCCCGCTATTCCGATAATAAAAGGCATTTTTTCCGTTTCTCTATGCAAAAATGCGTTCTTGGCATGCCGCATCGTTTGGGCCTGCTGCACGATGAGATTTAACAGATTAGACAGGGGGAGGTAGGCTTCTTTAACCTGATCGGCGGAAAGAGATTCATTGATGCCCTGCAGCTCCTGTATTTCTTCGCCGGTGAGCGATGGTCCGGGGGAGGGACCGTTGTATAATTTTCCCCATTCGGATGCGGTGAAGACGAAATAGCGTGAGTATGGACTTTTCATACAGATCACTCCTGCAGTAGACTGGTATCCGCAAATCTAAAATCAAACTATCCGTAGTCTATCCTGTTGAAGGGAAAAACCTGCCGCTTTTTTCAATCCCTCATTGAACAACCTCTTTTCCCCAACAATTCCAATGTTTACTTCCCGTAAAGTTTAATCGTATATCTGCTTTTCGTCCACCATATACTTAAAAAAGAACTTTCGTTCGGGAAGGAGTGGTTCGGGATGAGGCTGTTTCAATTATATTTGCCGGATATGCCGGACAATCATTATGCCGCCTTGGTTCAAACACTCAAAAAGGAACTGCACAAAATAAATAAATCGGAAAATGTGTATCAACTGAAATATGAAACCGACCGCTTCATGGTTACGGTTCATTGGGTTTCGGGAACGCAAGGCGTTCTTAAACAGGAGTCGCGCAAAATGGCGGGAACGGCCATTGGCCGCGTTCTGGCTGAATATATCGTGGACTGTGAAGAGATTAAGATCATTCGCCGCATTACCCGTTCACAATATCGCTGCAGCCCCGATGAGACCGAAAAAATATGCAGCTACTGCAAAGAGCTTCTTGACGGGACCTTGGATTATTCCCATCCCTTCGATCTCAAGGGCAGGAGAAAAGCGAAGGTATCGGCCATTTTGCAATCCTATTTATGGGAAAATCCGGTTCTTCATCTGGATGGATTCATCCGGTTCAGGCTGGGCGATTATAACCGGGAGCTTGCGGAAGCGGTCGATTACGCCGTGGAGGAAATGATGCTGGACCAGCAATATCAGGATTTTATCGCTCTGCTAAAATATTACGTTTACGCCCAAGACACGATTATCCCTACTGCACATCTAATGCATAAGGGCGGCCATGAATTCCAGCTTCTCAACGAGCATATGAAGCCGATTGATCCCAGGCTGTTTCACTTTAACAAAGGGGAGTCGTTCGATGCCGAGGAAAGCGACGAGGATTTGATTGTGAGCGCGCTTCTGTCGGTATCCCCGCAAAAAATTTATATCCATACCCGGGAGCCGGAACTTCAGGTCATCAAGACGATCCAGCAAATCTTCGAGCATCGGGTCGAATTGTGTACTGTGTTATCTTAAGCTGGACCAGTGGTGGAATTTACCACATTATGCCATTTACTTTCGTGCCGGATCTATAATCTGCCGCTTGACCTTCTTTAATATAGAAATTATAATCTATAATCAGTAAACGTTGTTTATAGTCAACGACCAAGCTATCGTTGCTTATAATCTATATGATAACAGGCGATGACCAAAGACATGATTCCCCGTCCGCACTGAACAGAGAGAGGAGCCCAGGCTGCAAGCTCCTTCAGAGAGCCGGTCAGGGAGTTACCCCTTTGCAGCCGTGATATGGAACCCGCGCTTATTTGCGACAGTACATATTACCGGGTTATTCCCGTTATGGAATACCGAAGGATTCGTTGTAAGGCGAAGCCGATTTTCCTGTCCAGTCCACCCGCGAGCAAGCGGAAGGGAAGGGGGATAGGGAAGATCTGCCCCGCCCGTGTCTGTCTTTCGTCCATTGGACGGAGCAGCGTTGGCAGCGAATCGAATGAGGGTGGAACCACGAGCAGAACGCACTCGTCCCTTTTGGGCGAGATGCGTTTTTTTGTTTTTCAAAAGGACTTGAAAAAAGCCTCGGAGGCATGCGTCACTTTGTGGGGTTTCTTACGGGACTCCCCGCAATCGAAGCTTAGCAGGAAAAGCGACGTCTTTGTGAGAAGGCAGGCTTGGCGCCATTTCAGCGGCGGGTGCAAATTCCTGCGATTATACATCAATTTTGAGTCGATTTGGAGCACTCCAGCGAAAAGCCTGCGATAATACATCAATTTCCGTACAAAATTATCCGATCTCCCCTTAAACGATAAAAAAGATGTATTTTTTCAGGCTTTGCAGTGGACGCCGAGCCAAACGGCCAAAATCATGCAGAAATGCAGGCTTTTGAATTCCGGGGCTCTTCCTGCAAGTACCTGCAAAAAGCCTCGAAGGCGTACGTCACTTAGCGGGGCATTTACGGGACCTTCCGCCAAGCAGGAGGAGTAATCACTGCATGGAAAAAGGTTTGGACGTCTGCTTGGTGGAATGCGGACGGATAAGCTTCGAAGGCTTACGTTACTTAGTGGGAAATTATAGGCTTCCCGAAACAGGAAGAACAATTGGCGCTTGGTTGAAAGTTAGACACCGGCTCTGTTGGAGCGAGGACGAAATAAGCTTCGAAGGCTCACGTCAGTTAGTGGGGAATTTTGCAGGGCATCCTGCAAAGTACATTTCATGAGCCGGGTCCCGATCTAATCGGCATTTTTAACGGGCCGGAGGTTTAGGGGCGGAAAGGCCCCGTAAGGAAATCATCTTTTACTTTTATATCTATAAACTTTGGTTTGATCTAACAGGAGGTTATTCAAATGGCAGTGAAAGTAACTTTCCCGGATGGTGCGGTTCGGGAATATGAGCAAGGAACGACATTGGAAGAAGTGGCGGGTTCGATCAGCTCCGGGCT
>NZ_JBQCLK010000047.1:0-44344 GCF_051966115.1 Paenibacillus sp. SAFN-117 | reverse complement strand
TCATGCTGGTCGCCTCCCTAAGAAATACAATAATATATTGTAGGGTAGGACTCCAGTTTCGTTAGGGGGCCGTGGAGTTATTGCTGGTTCTTGTCGCTTCTTACCGATGTATGGGGACGCTGCTAGATTTCCATTCGTTCTCTTATTTTTATTAAAAGTTTTTCGGCAATGCTTCCTTTCCAAATGGATTCGGCGGCGTCATGTGCGGAAAACCATCCGAACTCCTGTATCTCGTGTGAACTTCCGATGGTTTTCTGGGTGACAAAGGCAGCGAATCCTATCATCAATAAATCGGAACCTTCATGATAATAGCTCGAAATATACTGAAGCTCCCTGACCTCTTGCCCGGTTTCTTCTTTGACTTCTCTAACAACCGTTTCTTCCATATTGTGGCCTTGCTTAACATAACCCGATATAAGGATCCACTTATCATTTGAAATATGTTTTTGCTTAGTTAATAGAATGTGATTTTGTTCATTAATGACAGCCACGAGCACACAAACCTGCGATGACATGAAAAACGGTTTCCTGCATGCTTCACAGTACGGAATCTCACCTTCATCCGGAATAATGCGTTTGCTTAGTTCTTGTCCGCATCTGGGACAGTATTTATAGGTCATCCTCCACCTCCCGACGTTCATTCTAATTGTAACATATCATCCGCCTTAATTTTCCAGATACCCTTCCATGAATCGATAACCACCGTAATACCTTGGAACTCCACAGACTGATGTCTCCTCCCCAGAATCTTGCCCCATATTTTGTAATAAACTCAACTTTCGCAGAGCGAAAAACGATTAAAGGTTTGATTTGACTCGCAGAAGATAAGTATTGATATAAATGTCTTCCGCACCGAGCGCGACTCCCAGCGCGCGGTTGCACAAGTAGAAAACCTTTACTTGTGGTGGACCCTCGACGGTCTAACTGTATTTTATGCAGGTAAATTTAAGCGAATGGCGGAAAATGATTAAAGTAAATGGAAAAACTACATTTAGAATCAAGGCTTTTTGCTGAAATCGCCTTTCTTGCACAAACTAACTGTAGTTTTTCCACTTAGTTTCCGTATTTCGCTCCAGAGTTGCAAACTAACTGTATGAAATCCAGTTAGACGCGCCATTCTGCGAGTAGACTGCTTGCACGGCACCAGCAGAAAATGAAAACGATTTTCAAGGTAGACGTCCAAGTCGGAAAAGCGTCACCGGTACCGTCAAACGGCACCGTCAGAAGAGTGAAAATTATCGAGACATAACCAGGTAAACGGTTCTATTTGCTACGTAGAAAATCAGTTAGTCTCAAACGGGCTGTCGTCTTGCAGCGATTGGATCGGCGAAAGCCGTCATAAAAGCAGGAGAGGAATCACTGATTCGGTTCAGCGTAAAGCCGGAAATTAAATAGACAGATGGCCTAATGAATTCAAAGGTTATTTGGCGATTTCAGTCTGCGATAGTTGAGGTAATAAAGTTAAAAAATGAAAAAACCCGCCATAAATGCGGGTCTTTGTCTTGGATATTGGTGGCTACCATTCTACAAAATCACGCCGTCTTTAAAAATGGCGATTTCGCGAAATCCGTTTTGTTCATTGCGGGCTTCCGATTCTCCGGAAGCTATGCTGACGATGAGTGCCCACAATTCGTCCGTCAGACGGTCCATAGGCTTTCCTTCAAGGAGCTGCCCTGCATTGAAGTCGATCCAGTTCTTTTTACGAACGGCCAGCTCGCTGTTGGTCGATATTTTTACCGTAGGTACGGGTCCGCCGAAAGGAGTCCCTCTTCCCGTCGTGAACAGGACGATATGGGCCCCCGCAGCGGCAAGCGCCGTAACGGAGACAAGATCGTTCCCAGGCGCCTCAAGCAGATTCAGCCCCGGCTTGCTTACTCTGCCTCCGTAGCCGACGACATCGACGACCACCGCATGCCCCCCTTTTTGGGTACAGCCGAGCGACTTTTCTTCCAAAGTGGAAATGCCTCCCTCTATATTGCCCGGCGAAGGGTTCTCATAAATTTCCTGATCGTACCGTATAAAATATTGCTTATAATCGTTGATCAGACGTACGATTTGATCGAACACCTTCTCGTCTGCGGCCCGATTCATCAATATCGTTTCCGCCCCGAACATTTCCGGCACTTCGGTCAAAATCGTCGTTCCACCCATGCCGGTCAACCGATCGGAGACGGCCCCGACCAGAGGATTGGCCGTTATTCCGGACAACCCGTCCGACCCTCCGCATTTCAGACCGATCCTAAGCTTCGAGATGGAAACCGGCTCGCGCAGAAACCGTTCCGCGTGCTCTACCAGTTGTTCGATCAATTCCAAGCCCATCTCAAGCTCGTCTTCTT
Organism: Paenibacillus sp. SAFN-117; assembly: GCF_051966115.1. NCBI lineage: Bacteria > Bacillati > Bacillota > Bacilli > Caryophanales > Paenibacillaceae > Paenibacillus > Paenibacillus sp. SAFN-117. Next base: position 42,008 of record NZ_JBQCLK010000047.1, on the reverse strand, counting down.
CCTCCTGTGCCTTCATAAAACGTATGCGCAACGGATCGAATTCCCCGATGGCTTGTTTGAACGAATCGATTTGGTTATTTTCACAGCCCAGCCCGACAACGAGTACGCCGCCGGCATTCGGATGACGGACAAGGGATGCGAGCAGAGCTTGTGTATACTTCAAATCGTCACCAAGCTGCGAACAACCGAAAGGATGTGCAAAGTGATAAACGCCGTCGATTCGGCCGCGATAGAGCGCATCGGCTCTTCTGGCGAGCGTTTCGCACGTTTTATTAATGCAGCCGACTGTGTTAATAATCCAGATTTCGTTACGAACGCCGACGTCCCCGCCTTCTCTAACATACCCTGGGAATGTAAGAGGCGCTGCCGCTTCGGTTTCCTGAACCGGCTCAGTAGGCTCGTATGTATAATCTATGAAACCTTTTAACCCCGTCTCCATATTATGAGTATGAACCCAGCAGCCGGGGACCAGATCCTCTCTCGCTTTCCCAATGGAATAACCGAATTTCCGGATGGGTTCTCCCTTCCTGACCGGCTGAACGAGAACCTTGTGCCCTTTCGGAATGTCTTCCCGAAGTTCGATCCGAACTGTCCCCCTCGCCACCACCGCGCCCATGTCCAGCTCCAATATTTCTCCCTTGGCGAAACTCCGCAAAGCGACGATGACATGATCCTCTCCATGCAAGCGAACCCAGTCTTTCATCCTCTCATCTCCATTCGTTCCCAATGTCCGGCGACCGCTTCCGATAGATCGGCTATTGCGGCCAGATCCGTCCCCCATAGGTTCTCGAGTCCGAGCAAACGGCGGGCCAGTTCAACCCAAGACATCGTTTGTTCCTGCCCCCAGACATATGCGAATGTTTCCATCACGTTTCTGTCGTCGTTTACCCTATATTTATCTCCGTTCAAGGAAATTCCTTCATAGCCTTTTTCCGTTCGACTCACCCTGTAATACCTCAGCAATCCGGCGAACGCCCGGACGAGCCCTTGCGGCAGCGTTTCTCCTCGATCGCGATAATAGAGCAGAGACGGCAAGAGCCTCACCTTGAACTTGCTAACGCTGTTCATTGCGATATCCGATAGCCGGTGACGGATAAACGGATTGAGAAAACGTTCGTATACACTTTCCGCATACCGTCTGCTTTCTGCTTCAGGTACCGGTAAGGAAGGAATGATCTCGTCCTCGATCGTCCGGCGTACGAATGCCCCGAGTTCCCGATGCCCCATCACTTCGCGCACATGTTCAAGCCCATAGAGCAGTGCGAGCGGGGTCATTAATGTATGGGCGCCGTTCAACAGCCGCACCTTCAGCAGACGGTATTCCGTCAGGTCGTCCACCCAATGAACATTCAGACCCGCCCGCCGCAAAGGAAGCTTCTCCTCCAGTTCGGGCTCCGCTTCTATCGCCCACAGATGATAGAGCTCGGCCGTGCAGAGCAGGTCATCTCGGTACCCCCATTCGGCAAACCATGCATCCGCCTCCGTATCCGGATAGCCGGTTACGATGCGGTCCACGAGCGAATTCAAAAAACGGTTATGCTCATTTACCCACCGGATAAACGGAGCCGGCAGCCCCCAATCTTCGCAATAACGCAGTATGCAGTCTCGAAGCTCATCCCCGTTGCGTTCCAGCAGCTCACACGGCAAAAAAATAAGGCCTTTGTCCGGTTCGCCGCGGAAAGTCAAGTATCGGCGGTACAGAAACAACGTCATTTTCCCGGGAAACGATTCTACCGGTTCGCCTTCGGTCATCGATTCGGGGCAAAAAACGAGCCCCGCTTCCGTTGTATTGGAAATGACGAACTGCAGATGAGGCTGCTCCGCCAGACGGAGGAACCGATCCCATTCCGAATACGGATCGATCATCTGGGAAAAAACAGAAATGATTTCGGTGCGCTCTACGGGGACTCCATCGCTCAAACCGCGCATGACGAGCGTGTACTGCCCGTTCTGGCGTTTCAGTGCATCCAGCTTCGCTTTACCGGAAGGGCGCGGGCTGGCTGACCGCAATGCTGCCTTGATAAATTCCCTGGCAGCGCGCTTCATGAATCATCCAGTCGAAAAAGCCTCGGAGGAAATTGCCTTCGCCGATTTGAACCACCGTCACCGGATCATCCATCGTCTGTTGAAGCCGCTGCTCTGAATTCGACAAGCATGGAAGCAGATGAGCCTCCGGAGCTCCCCCATTCCCCTCCTTGCCCGTCCGGGCAAGCTTGCCTTGCAAAACTGACAAGCCCTCTCCCCCCCTTTTTTTGCCTGGAAAAATTATATGTCTTCGTGCTTATCTGTACCGGTCTGCATTCGCCACCGCTCTGCCGAAGGTGTATTTTCCGACACAAGTTCGGACCGCGTCAGCTCCAGGCATAAATTTTCGAAGCGGAATCTTTGTCCAGATACAATCGCCAGTTCGAGTGCGACTTCAAAATTGTAGCCGGATAGTTGGGATCCACTTCCCGCTTGAACGTATTCGCGATTGCCGCGGCTTTTGCTTCATGCGGCACGACCGATACGATGTGGCGGCTCTTCAATATTTGCTTCACCGTCATTGTGATCGCTTGCTTAGGGACATCGTCAACTGTAGCAAACCACCCTTCACGCACTTGCTGCTGTTTGCAGGTGTCATCCAGATCGACAACTTTGTACGGCTCTTCCGTTACAAAATCGGCTGGCGGATCATTAAAGGCGATGTGGGCGTTTTCCCCGATGCCGATCAAGGCTACATCGACCGGAGCTTTGGCGATCTCTTCATTCAGACGGCGCAGTTCCGCCTGCGGTTCCGCCTCACCGTTGACAAGACAAACCTGTTTCACGTTAACATATTGCAAAAACCGTTCCTTCAAATATTTGCGAAAGCTTGCCGGATGAGATTCCGGCAGAGCGATATATTCGTCCAAATGGAACATCTCCACCTTGTCCCACTCAATATTCATCGTAATAAAATGCTGCAAAAACTCAAATTGCGAAGCGCCCGTTGAAAGCACAATGCGAGCGCTGCCGTTCGTATGGATAGCATCCCCAATTAGTTCCTTGCAGGCAAGCGCCGCTTCCAAGCCGCTCTGATCTGCTGTCTCGAATATGTTGATTTGCATTTTGTCGGTTTCCTCCCTATCGAAATTCATCCAGACGAACCATTCTTTTCTCTATACGCGAACGTTCCGCCGCGAACGCCATCAGATGACTCTGTATAGAAGCTTGCGCGGACGTAACACTGCGATGAGTCCCTTGCCGACGAACCGCCTTCGCAAAATCGTAGACTAGCCTCCGATCACCGCCCCCGTGACCGATATGGCCTTCTGGGTCGACTAGCTTGATCACTTCCTGCCGACCGCTTCCGAACCGACGGATCTCAATCTCGTTCGATTCCATCGTCGCGCGAATTTCACCTTCGGTTCCCATCAATTTGAGCGTCCGATTGCATTTTTCCGTAAAGGCGCTCATCGTGAAAACCGCCGTCACTTCATTATCGAATTCCATGCTGACGACCTGGTGGTCGACCACATCGTTGTCGCACTGAAATACGCAACGGCCGAACGGACCTTCCTTCATCGCTTTATACCGCGCTTCGTAGCTCGGGTCGCTGCTTGCCGCTTCTGCTTTCCAGCCGCCGTTCTCCACCAGATAAGTATCGGGCGCATAATACACGCATTCGTCCGCGACCGGACATCCGTCGATACAATATTTCGGAGCGCCCGGCGGAGCATTCTCCGGCCGGAAATAAGACAGATGGCCGTAAGATGATACACTTGTGCATACCCCACCCGCCAGCCACTGAATAATGTCCAGATCATGACAGGATTTCGCCAAAATCATGGGACTCGATCTTTCGGCGTTATTGAAATAGCCCCGAACATAGCTGTGTGCCTGATGCCAATATCCTACATTCTCGTTGTGCTGAATCGACATAAGCCGACCGATGCGGCCTTCGTCCAGCAATTGCTTGATCGTCTGAAAAAAAGGAGAATACCGCAGCACATGGCATATGGTCAGAATACGGCCCTTGGCTTCGGCTTGCTTGCCCAGCTCGATACATTCCCGCCAGTCCGGGGACATCGGCTTCTCCAGCAGTACGTGATAGCCCACCTCCAGCGCCTTCATCGCCGGTTCGTAATGATCCCGGTCGCGCGTACATATGAAGACGGCATCAGACTGTTGCGGCTGCGCGAACAAATCATCCCAGCTTGTATAGCAGCGCTGCCCGGCTATGCCAAAGCGTTCACGTGCCCGGTCCCGCTTTGCTACATCTGGTTCGGCTACGGCGACAATGCGCATTTCCTCCGGCCGTTGATGAGCATAACTGCTGTAAATCATCCCGCGCAGGCCCGCTCCGACAAGAGTGACCGTGATTGGTTTCGTCATCTGTATCCTTCCTTTCTCGCCAGTTCGCCAAGATCGAGATATTGTAAAATTCCCGGAAACACAAGGCTCATGACATCTTCTTCCTCATAATGAAGCATCTCGACCCAATCGGAAATGCTACCTAAGAGATCGCGCCCCGTTATGCGCCCGATTCTTTTGTCCAGCATGGCGGCAAGCTGGACATACATTCCGTACCGCCCGTCTGTGTAGAAGTCGGCCGGCTCATCGGGCCATTCGCCCAAATGTGCGAGCACATCGAGACAACGAATCGTGTCGTACGTGCGCAGAGCGGCCAGGCTGTCGCCAAGCCATAACAGGTCATCCGTCAGCTTGTGCATCACTCCGAAAAAACGGTGGGCAGGCTTGCCGTAAATCGCATGCGGCTCGTGCGGACCGACACCGGAGACGTTCAGCACAAGGACGTCGCGCCCTTGCGCGCAAGTCTGGCGAATCCAGGGCCAGTGCCGCGACAGGCGGCTTGTTCCTCCGGGCCATAACGCCACCGTGACCGGTCTGTACCGTTCGGCCACCCTGCAGTCCGCGCCGTCTGTGCCGTCTGCGTGAAATAAATAACCGCTGTTCATCAAGTCGCGCTGTGACCACCACAGCAAATACTCCACGCGCAAACCGTCCGCTTCGCCGACCCCTATGCGGCGGGGATTCAGCTCGCAGCACGTCCGGGGGCCACAGACCCTCTCGCGAAGCCATCCGAGCGCGCGTACCCGCCTTGACTCCGGCGCAAGCCCGGCACGCATGCGGCGCAGCCGTTCACACCGAGCAGCGTTCTCGTCGCGAACGGTTCGGGCGGCGGGCCAGTCGCGACGCACTTGCCCGCTGGCAGTGCACAGCAGCCGCTCGGCAGGGACGGGTGACAGTGGCTCCGGTTCCGGCGCAGCCAACGTGTCGGGGAATGGCTTGGCCCCCCGCCCCGCTAGATGCCAGCTGAAGAAACGGGCGGCGGCAACGGCCAATCGATCCGTATAACGATGGGTCGATTGGTCTTCTATGAGGAGCAGTTCCCCGGCCTTGCCGGACATTTCCCAGAATCGGCGGCAGCGGTCGACCGTACGCCGCGTCGCCTCGATCGGGAAAAAGTCGTACTGCACGGCCAGCACGAGGAGCGGCTTGGGCGCGAACGCCAGCAGCAAATCTTCGTGGTCGAACCCCTGCGCCGACAAGCCGGGCCACACCTGCTCCGCATCCTGAACGCCGCCCGCATGCATATATTGCCGGCGGTTCATGATGAAAGTGGCCGGCGCCGCCACGGCGAGCCGCTCGTCGCATACCATCAACATCGCCGTCTGGGTGCCTCCGCCCGAATTGCCGGTCACGCCGATACGGGTGGCGTCGATTTCCGGGCGTTGCTGCAGATAATCAACCGCGCGCATTGCGTCATGAACGAAGTAGCGGGCGATACTGTCCCCGAGTGGGTAACATTGCGCACCGAACAGCTGGTGCTCCTGCGTTCCCCATATGGGTTCCCCTGCCGGGAAGTCCACAAAAGCTAGCCGCTCGCCCTGTCCGATCGGGTCGATGGCGAGCACTGAGAATCCCGCCTGTACGAACCGCAAGCAGACTTGATGATAATACGGGCTGTGCTTCGCTTCATATTCATGCCCGCATAGAAACAACACTGCGGCACATCTCTCTTCGCGCTCATCCGGCAAATAAAAGTTCGCGGTAACGTAATGGCCGGGGCGCGGCTCGAAGATGACGTTCTCGACGCTGTATCCTACGGCCTGCGTCTTTCCCGTCGTTCGCGCATTCAGCGGAGCATCGCTTGGCGGCAGCCCGCCGATCACTGTCAGGAACGCTTCCCTTATCGCCGCCTGGCGCGCTTGAAGCCCGGCGATGTCTACGATACTGTCACGATCGTGGTCGCCGGCGGCGAACGCCCGGTCCGCGCGATCGAAAATATGGAGCTTCAATTGATCACGCGTGTCATATAACGTACATTTATATTGCTCCAGCTCTTGTATTCTGTTCATGCCGCTTCCTCTCTCCCGCCTCCGACGATTCACCGCATGAGGGAACCATCGGGAATTTGCAGTGCCCGGCCTTCGGCGATCGACCTGTTCGCCGTAGCACCGATGAGCAGCGAAGCTGCTCCCGCAAGACTGTCCGCCTGCTGCCCGAGCGGATCGTCGATTCCGCCCTCGAACAGCGCTTGCAGCAGTCTGGCATCCCCGCCGCCATGGCCGCCCGAGGCCGCGGCTACTTCGATATGTTCCGCACGGCCACCCGGCTTATATAACTTGATTAGGTTGCTGTCCGTTTGCTGCATATCGGCGCTGGTATAAATTTCTCCCAGCTCAAGCCGGCCCTCGCTGCCGTTCACGGTTGCGCGCCAACCTTCATACGGGCTGTAGGCCACGAGCGAATAGTTCAGCAGCGCACTGTTATCGTACTGCACATTGACCGCCATCGTATCGTAGATGTCGATGCAGTCGTCAAACAGGCAGCGGTCGCGCCAATACCCGTCTTCCTGTTCGGCCTGACGGTAATATTGCTCCATGAACGGGTCGGCGGTAATGTCTTTGTAATATTCGCACGATGATTTATATTCACAAGTCAGGCACCTTTCGCCCTTCTTGCGGCCCTGATCGCCGTACACCCTTCGCGCCCCGAACGCCTGCAATTGAACAGGACGGCCGTTCACCCACCAATTGACGATATCGAAATGATGCGTCGACTTGTGCACCAGCAGGCCGCCGCTATTTTTCATCTCGGCATGCCATCTGCGGAAGTAGTCCGCACCATGAGTTCGGTCCAGAAACCATTCGAGATGAACGTGATGGACGTCGCCAATCGCGCCTTCATGCAGCAGCTGCTTCACTTTGGCAAAATAAGGAGCAAACCGTAAATTGAACGTGACGGTAACCTTTCTTCCGCTTTCCCGTTCCGCTTTCAAGATTTCTCTGCATTTGTCCTCGTCAATCGTCATCGGCTTCTCTGAAATGACGTCGCAGCCGGCCCGAAGCGCCTCAACAATATAAATGTGATGAGTGTTGTCCGAGCTAGCGACGATAACGACGTCGGGCCTGGCTTCCTCCAGCATCTCGTGAAAATCGCCATAAACCGGCACTCCGCCGCATTCCTTGCTCAGCAGTTTCGCGCGTATTTTATTGATATCATATACGCCTTTAAACTCGACATGATGCCTCCACTGCAATGACATCGGTTTGGCGAACATATATAGAGCCCGGGAACCGGCGCCGACAAGCACATATTTTTTCATCCAATAACATCTCCTGACTTTAACCTTTTAGCCCTGATGAGGCGATACCTTGCACGAACTGCTTCTGCGCGAACAAATAGACGAGGACGACCGGCAGCGTAGTAATGACGGCCCCCGCCATCATCAAAGCCTGGTTCACGTTTTCCGATTTCAAATAGAGCAATCCGAGCGGCAAAGTGTACAAAGACTTTTCCTGCAAATAAATTAACGGACCGAGCGTATTGTTCCAAGCGCCCATGAACGTAAACACTCCCAGCGCTGCCAGTGCCGGTTTGCACAACGGTAGGTAGATTTTGAAAAAGATGCCTGGCGGACTGCAGCCGTCGATCACCGCAGATTCGTACAGCTCTTTAGGCAGCGACTTGATGTATTGATGCATCAGGAAAATGCCGAATGCCCCCGCAAGAAAGCTTGGCACGATTAACGGGTAGTACGAATTGAGCGCATTGAATTCCTTCCATATGAAATAGGTCGGAATCATCGTAACCTGGCCCGGAACCATCAAGGTCGCCAGCATGACGATATAGATCGGACCTTTTAGTTTAAATTTGTACATAGCGAGTCCGAACGCAACGAGAGAGCATGACAGCAAGGAGCCTATCATGTCCAGCACAACGATGAAAAAGCTGTTCAGCGTGTATCGTCCGAAATTGACTTTATTCCATATCGTTACATAATTGTCGAAGTTGATTGGATTCGGAATGAGCTGCGGTGGCATCTGTGCGATAGCGCCGACGGTTTTAAGCGAAGTCGAAATCATCCATATAAAGGGAAACACCATGAAAACAGAACCTGCAATCAGCAGCAAATAAACCGCTATCTTAAGTGGACGAGGTGTAGTTTTAGTCATAATGCACCCACTTTTTCTCAAAATACTTTTGGAACAGCGTGAACGCCAGAATGATTATAAACAGCAGCCATGCCATAGACGAAGCCGGCCCCATCTTGAACAGCAGGAAGGCGTCGCGGTATATGAGGAGGTTCGGAACCATGTTCCGTTCAGGGATGCCTGTCGTAATGCTGCCAAACAAGCCCAGGAACACGTCGAACGCCTGAAAAGCCGATATCGTAGATAAAATCATGACCAAATAGACCATCGGCGTCACGATGGGAAACACGATATGCGTAAGCTGCTTCCAGCCGGAAGCTCCGTCGATTTGCGCCGATTCGAGCACTTCTTTGGGCACGTTCTGCATGCCCGCAAGTAAAATGATCATCGATTGCCCGACCCCTTTCCAAACGTTCACTATAGCAATGCTGGCCATCACGACGAGCCAGGACTTATTGTCAATCCAGCGGATCGGATCGATATGGAACAGACCAAGGAACCAATTAATGACGCCATACTGATAGTTGAACATCCACACCCATACTACGCCGCCGGCAATCCACGGGGTTACGACCGGCAAGAAATACATGAGACGGAACAAGGCTTTGGCGCGGATCGCTTGATTTAATAAAAAAGCGATAACAAAGGCCATCAAGGTTTGAAGCGGAACAAAGATGAGCGCAAAAACAAAGACATTGCGAATCGCTACCCAAAATTCCCGTTTATTCAACGTATTTATCCAGTTGTCCAGCCCGATCCACTTCGGCGGGTTGAACAAATCCCATTGCGTAAACGATATGTAGCTTGAAAAGACGATCGGAAACAAAAGGAATACGAGTACGTTCAACACGAATGGTAATGTGAATATATATCCCCAGTATCCTTGTTTGTGCATACGGTTACCTACCTTTCTATGGCCGAGAGGTGCGGCAGCAAGGCCACACCTCTCAGGTTGCAATGAACCGGGCCTACGAATTGGCGTCCAACACTTCCTGCACTTTCTGGTGAATTTCCTTGGCTCCTTCTTCCACATCAACGTTCCCTTTGACGATTTCGTTCACGACTTGCTGCACAACTATACGCCATTCACTCCAGGACGCGTTCTCGTCCAGCGTCACTCCGCCTTCGGCAATCCCTTCTGTGAACGCTTTCTTATTCGACGGCTTCGTCGTACTCTGTTCCAGAACATCGTATGCCGATTTTTTTACCGGTAGGGCAGAACCGCTCTCCGCTACGATCTTCTGCGATTCGTCTCCAAGATAAAACTCCAGAAATTCCCACGCCGCGTCCTTCGCTTCCTGCGAAGCTCTGGAGGAAATGAGCCACGAGTTGGCGACCATCGGCACATAACGCTTACCGTCCACCGCCTTCGGAATTTTGACGACGTCCCAGTTCGCATCCGGGAAGCTGTCGTTCATGTTCACCTGTAAGCTGTACTGCATGAAATACATCGCCGCCTTGCCACCGGCGAATACTTCAAGCTCCCCGCCGTTAGCGCTGACATAATCGATATGAGTAAAGTATCCTTGATCAATGCCATCCTTCAATTGCCCCAAGCCCTGGATAGTCTTCGGATCGTCGAACATCGACTTCGTCATCGTACTGTCCAACGCCGATCCTCCGGCTTGCTTGATCCACGGGAACCAGCCGTTCGTAATCGAGAAAGAACCGATGAATCCGTATTGGCTCGTATCGTTTCCGTCTTTAACCGTCAACTTCTTGGCGGCCTCGATCAAATCTTCGTATGTCCAATCGTCCGTCGGTAGCTCGACATTCGCTTTTTCAAATGCGTCCTTGTTGTAAGCCAGCGCGATTGGGTTAATGCCGTGCGGTACTCCCCACACTTGGCCTTCAGGCGTTTTCGCCGAGAACAAGCCGTCGATGTAATCGTCCTCATTCAAATCGCGTTCAATGTACGGTGCCAGATCTTCCGCCACACCTCTCTTGCCATAGCCGAGAATCGTGGCGTTTTCCTGGAACCAGACGTCAGGCATCGTGTTTCCGGCAATTTGCGCCGCAATCTTGGAAGTGAAGTCGCCCCACGGCGCTTCCTGAATTTGCACGTCAATATGCGGGTGCGTCTCGATAAACTTGTCGATAATCTCTTTGTTCGTCACTTCATAGCTGCCAGGTAATCCGATTTTCAGCTTTACTTTGTCTTTCGGCTGTTCTTTGTTTCCTTCACCCGAAACGGAACCGTTTTCGGGATTTTCTGAAGCATTGTTGTTTCCGCTGTCGCCGCCAGATGAGGAACAAGCTGAAACAACCAATAAAAGCGCTAACAAAAAAGCAAGATAACTAAGCCTTCTCTTCAATGAAATTCACTCCTTCTTTTAAAAATACACCGGCATAAACAAATCAATAAAATTCAATCTGCCCCCACGTCATGTTTAATTTATAGTAATCGATTACTATAGAGAGTATAACATTTTCGGTTTACTTTGACTAGTAGTAAAAAAAGCTCCTAACGGAGCCTTCTCGAAGATGAATAACCCGGTATTAAAGGTAGCTTTTTATGCCAATAGAAATCTTCGTTCTGTATCATATTAACACTGTAAAGAACTTACAGATTCCTATGTGGTAAAAAAAGCTCCTAACGGAGCCTTCTCGAAGATGAATAACCCGGTATTTGAGGTAGCTTTTTATGCCAATAGGACCCTCTTTGTTTTGCGTGTGGTAATAATGTAAACAATTTCCTTCCCAAAATCGCCACCAAAAAACAATTTTCTCGTGTATTTACACTTATCTACCTTGAAAATCCGTCTATTTTCACCGTCTGCTGGTGCCGTGCAAACGGAATGGCGGTTCTAATTAGTAATTTCATAACAGCTAAGCAATCGATTTCTTTATTGACAACGATACCTCACCCCTTAGAGAATCTTATAGTCGGCGCATTATCACTAAACGCGCTCGCTTATCGGTAAAACTGAATTTCGTTCCAGCAGCTTAGGCTGCAGCATCACGTCGAACGTCGGGCTGTCTTCGCCGTTTATTTTATCCAGCAACAGCCGGCAAGCAAGTTTTCCCATATCGTAATCCGGTTGTTTGATCGTCGTCAGCGGAGGGTGGATCATAAGGCCGAAATCGATCCCGTCAAATCCCATCACAGATATATCTTCAGGCACCTTTACACCTTGCTGGGAAAGCTCGTTGATCACTCCGAAAGCCATCATGTCGTTGCAAGCGAATATGGCCGTCGGCCGGTCTGGCGCCGCGAGCAGCTTGTTAGCCAGTTTCTTGCCGGTGTCAAAGTCGAAAACAGCGTTATACAGTTCCTCCGACTTGGATTCTTCCACGATCGGCTCGAGTTTCGCTTCTTTCATCGCATACAGATAGCCTTGACAGATGCTTTGCCGGCTTGGCCTGTCCAGTCTGGACGTTACATAGCCAATGCGGCTGTGGCCTTTGGACAGCAAATGTTTCGTCGCCATATATCCGCCCTTACGATAATCGAATTTAATTTGCGAAACGCCCTCTTCCTCGATGGTCTGGTCTATCGCAATGACATTCAATCCCATCTGTATGGAGTTTTTGAGCAGGGATTTATCCTTGGAGATGGAGGAAATAATGAGTCCCTTGATCTGCTTCTCCATGATGGTGCGGATATATTCATCCTCAAGCGTCGGGTCCTGCAGCGAATTGCAAGTAACAACTGTATAATGGTTCTCCCTTGCTATTTCTTCGATGCCGAAGACGACCGAAGAATAGAAAGGATTTATAATCGACGGAACAATGACCCCGATGGTCATGCTTACGTTTTTTTTCAACTGTTTGCCCAGCAGATTCGGAATGTAGTTCATTTCCGCGGCAATGCGGCGAATCTTCTCCTGCAAAGCTTTGCTTACCGGATAATCGCTGTTACTGAGTACCCGCGAAACCGTCGCGGAAGAAACATTCGCCTTCCTCGCTATGTCGTGAATCGTTGTCGGTTTTTTCATCGTATTCCCTCATTTTTAGAAATCGTTTACTACGATTAAGTATACAAATAGTGCCGGCAGAAATCAATTAATATAGGAAGTTGTAACCGTCATGTACTTTTGAGCAGTTTTCGCTAAATAACTTTCAACAACTAGGCATTTCCAAATATAGTTTCTCTGTGTTTAAGCCGGAAGCCGTCCCAACTTAAATGTATGATCTCACTTTTATGTAAGATACGATCAAGAATAGCGGTCGTGATGGCAGGATCATCTAACAATTCTCCCCTATCTTGAATGCGTTTAACAAGTTTATTTTGGAAATATACTGTTCACACTCAAAAAACAACCTTATTCTGGTAGTACTTAAAGAAAAGGCTATCTCGCAAAGTCGTTCGTTAACGACCTATTGGACAGCCTTTTCGGTAGCCTTACTATAGGTGTATCCAATTGATAGGGTCTAATTAATTAGGCTCTTCGCTCTACTCGGTGGGTAGAAGCCTCTTAAATAGATTGATAACCCTTCCTCTTGCTTGGAGCATCTCATAGGCAGAAGAAGCCGTCAAGGAGTTCGCTTGACCGCTCCTTCTGCCTATGAGGCGGGGTCACAAGGCGGTAAGGGTTAGTGTGCCCGGCGTGCTCCGAGCACCGGCATACGCAGTTTGTTTGCCGTCATGTACACCATCGCGATAAGGTTTTCAACATTGCGGTAACCACGCGCCCGGCGCTTGGCCGCCTGCACCAAACCGTTTATGCCTTCCAGCAAGCCGTTGGTCATTTTACTGTGAAACCATCTCAAGATGCCTTCCTCGTGCTTCTTGATCGTCTTTGCCAGTTCAACCATCGGCGTGAGTTGAGAGCGGAGCGCCCAAACCATCCATTCCCGAAGGTAGACGTCCGCGAAGATATGCGGTGTGGTCCAAAACTCCTGCATCGCCAGCTTCAAGCGATAGGCACGCCCGGTCTGCAGATTGCTATCCTTCAGCCGCGCCAACGTTTCTTTTTGCCCGCTTTTGAGGTTGGATTCGTTCTTCAGCCAGATGTACTTCGTATCTTCAACTCCGGCGCTTGTTTTTGTTCCTGGATTCGCACATCGTCAACGGCTTCGTTCACTAACTTCATGACATGAAATTTATCAAAGGTGATTTCCGCTTGGGGAAAGTAATCCTGAATCCCCCGGATATATGCAGGGGACATGTCACAGCATACGTCCTCGATTTGCCCGGCAGAGGCTCCTTTAGCGCTCAGGTGTTCCTTGAAGCGTTCGAGGGTATCCATTCCTTTGCCCTCAGTTGCAAACAGAACTGTTTTCGCTTCAGCATCCACAAACAAAGTGATGTACCGATGACCGCGGCGGGAGGAGGTTTCGTCGATCGCAATCTGTTTCACGCGGGTCAGATCGAGTTCATCCATGGCTTTCCCGACGTAATGGTGGAAGATACGCCACATTCGTGTGTCATGCTCCCGCAGCTCCCGTGCCGCTGCATTCACCGGCATTTCCGCCATCAGCCGCATGGCCCAAGCTTCGAACTGCAAAGTAAAGTGAGACAGCGGTCGTGACCATTTGACCGGTACCTGCGTCACTTTTTTGCACGCTCTGCAATTGGTTCTCGGCACTCGCGCATGCATGTACGTTTTCCAATTCCAAAAATCCAGGTGACGCCATTTTTTCATTTCGGCGTCATAGGCTTTGCTCTCGGCGCCGCAGACCGGACATGCAAAGGTTGCTCCGCGTTCGAAGTCGATAAACAAATGCCAGGCCTCTTCTTGATCGTCGAACTCAACATGCATGAATTTCCAAGGCTCCTCCAGTTGGAGCGCTACCTTAAACATTTCGTGAATCATGTTATCCTTGCTGCTTAATGAGGTCCACATGGTCATTCCCACCCTATTAACGTTCTTACTCGGCAGTATTGACCATTTCTCTATTAAGCAGACATCAGGCATCCACTATAGCGAGGAAGCATTAATTATGATTCAAGCCACCCCGATACGTCTTCATTATCGCATTGGATATTCAGAGTAACAGTATAATTAAAAAACCCGCCACTTGCAGTAACGTAAAAGTTATAATTTCCCCAAGCTTGGGCTAAAGTTCCATTAACAAAATGATCATTGGCTTCGTTAGTGATAACCAGACCGGGATTGATGTTCCAGTGGGTGTTATTTGCACTAAGTGTTTCTGTTACTACCGAATTCGAAGGATCATATTTAAAGTATACTGTTAATGTTAAGGAAGTAAGGTTCAATCCATATGTGCTAATTTCTTTTGTATACGATTGATTGCCATTTAAAGTGCTGGTGATCGTTTTCGTAATTTTTATATCACCGTTATGAAAACTTTTTTCTTTGGGAGAGTTTATTATATCTGAAGATGCCTCCTTAATGACTTTGTTCATGAGCTCTCCATCGTTAAGAAGCGCAATTAATTTCGATTTTTCGATATTTGACATACGATTAAATTTTTCTAGTTCCTCTAGCGCTTTTGCATCATTTTTCGATACCTGCTCCAAGTGGTTTTGGAACTTTTCGACAGTCAATCGATCTGTAGAAGCGGATGCGCTAGCGGGTGTAGTAACCGCCATAAACATCGCTAGAACTAGCAAAAACGAGATTGTTTTTTTCACAATTCATCAGTCCCTTCATTTTTTTGGTTTATCTTCGCAATAGGCTGGATGAACCTTAAAAAAGATGACTGATCTTGTTGTTTGACTCTTTGCTTAAATTGGATAAGGATGGACACCTATGTAGGCTGAGAAAATAAACGGAACAAAACACCAATCTTAAGCAAAGACATTCCACTTTTTTACCAAACACCCTATCAATTTCTACCAATATATCACATATATTTACAATTTACAAGATTAACAAAAAGAAATTAGTTCCGCTAAATTTATAATTGATAGTGTTTGTTTATCCCTCAATACTTATGATATGAGATGCATTCGATTAATCTATAATGCTGCACTCTACCCATTATTAGTTTCTGTGACATAAATACAGATAAACCCGCAGCCACTTGGGAAAGTAAATTATAATTATTTCGACGTTAGCAAATACTCGCCAAGTTAAATGAAACTATAGGAATGCGTGCGCTAATCTTACTTTTTTCCGTTACCGCAAGTCTTATAACAAGGCTATTTGTATCTGATTACGCCTTACCCTTTTTTTCCGTGTTGTTTAAATGAATCCTAACGCAAGGGCGAAGAAATAATATCTCTTTTTTTCAAAAATATTTCGAAACTTAAACGAAAATTTACTCGTATCGCATTATTTAGTCTCGCCAGATCAAAACCCCTCCATAAAGAAGTAATATTCTGTTATAATATTTCTTTAAGAACCTATTCAATTTAGAAATTTTAGTATAGTTTCTAATACGCGATGAACTTACACTTTTAAATTTTATGGATACAACAAAAATAGTCCAAATCGCACTATATAGCACCTAAAAGAAAGGAGAAATAAGGGATGGACAACGAAAAAATGATTGATGAACTTAAAAATAGAGTAAGTGAAGTTGAACGGCAACTAAAAGAAATAAAAAAAAGTAATTTTCACCGCCCAAATTGGAAGTATATTGTATTGACCCTTTTTATCTCCTTTGCTACTTGTTACGCTATATTAGCTCTTCTAGCTTATTTTTTGAAGCGTTAACTACCATTCCATATAGAGAGTCTTTGAGTATCCGGAAAATGGCTAAATCTACGTAACACGTGACATCGATCTTAAATTTACACAAATATTCTACACAATCCATCGTCTAAATACATAAGGCCCGACATGGTATATCGTCTTTTTCCTAGATGCCATCATTATCGCGGTTCGATATGTATATGAAGTGTGTATGAAACTTCCCACTGGCACATTAAGATATCTCTTTCCCCTTTGACAAAATCTCATCCACATTTGTGCGATATTCTTGCCTCCCTCACCGCTGTCTGGACTTTGGTAATGATTTGAACCACCGTGTTAGAGCCACCCTCAAACGGGTAGTGGGCACCAAGCCTGAGATGCTCTTTCCTTGAAATATGAACTATCCGTTATCCGTCGTAGGGAAGTGGAGTGGAATTGATTATTGTATTGTATCCGTGGATTTAATAACATCTATTATTTGAACCGCATAATTCAGTGTGCGTTCCCCGCTAAATGCAATATTAGCCACACCACCCAAAATAGGCAAAAAGCTATGACCCTGCTTCATTGAAAGTAGAAATTCTTCATACTGTTTTTCAATAACTACCGTATAGTCGTTTCCTTCTCTAGTATACAATTTGGTACTAACAAGTCGTTTTAATCAATACTTTTACTTGCCAGAGGGCGTAGCCCAGTCTGATGTAGGACATCTGCCTATTCCTCCATTGGCAACATAATCACACCGTTTTAAGCATGGCGAATTCTTTCATATTTTTTCCAACACAGTTTTTGTGGGCCTTTGTTAAAATTTCAGAACTCACAACACTGTAATTGAAATAGCGTCTATGAAACGTGTATACGTGCATTTTAAAATCAAGCCAACGTAGGTTTCTGAGGAATCTTTAAAATCTTTCAAATTGTATGACTCTAAATTACAACCTCTTTCATCTGAAAAAACTTCAGGCTCTATAGTATAAAGTCCCTCTATGTCCATGCATTTTTCAAACTTGAATCGTCCCATTTTTCACCTCAATATATTAAAACTAAAAACTCAAAAGGGATCCGAACGCCATTTGGATCCCTCTTTATACCGACACCTGGAAAGTTAATTGCCGCCTCCATTTGATGAGCTTGCTGCGGCTACAGCGCCGGCAGATATAACGGCTATCATTGCTGCTTGCTGCGCCTGCAGGATAGTCTGGATGCTTGTGGCAATCCCAACGGATAATACACTATTATCTGCAATGATTTGTTGTACATATAACTGAATAGCTACCAGCAGACTCATGTCTTTATACCAACGGAATAATTTGCTTTCGTTAAAATGTGAATATGCCTTGATTACATCTGCGAGCGTATTTTCAGGTGTATCTATAAGCGCTAAAACTCCCAATGCCGGATAGTGCATGCCCTTAATTTTAACTTTTTCACTTTGGAATGCTTCTAAGTATCGAGCAGTCGTTTCCGCAAGCTGTTCTCTTCTTTCCGGCTGCCCTTGAGTTAATATATGCGATAAAAACTGTAAGTCATTTCCTTT
This sequence comes from Paenibacillus sp. SAFN-117, assembly GCF_051966115.1. Classification (NCBI taxonomy): domain Bacteria; kingdom Bacillati; phylum Bacillota; class Bacilli; order Caryophanales; family Paenibacillaceae; genus Paenibacillus; species Paenibacillus sp. SAFN-117. Next base: position 24,501 of record NZ_JBQCLK010000047.1, on the reverse strand, counting down.
TCTAAATCCATGTTTACTTAGAAAGTCATAGAAATATTCAATATCTTCCATTAATGAATCAATGGAACGATTACTTTGCGATAATAATACGGATAGAGGATAATCGTCAGAGGAGGTTAGAAAGAAATGTCTGCTTCTAATAGCTTTGTAAATTTCCATTGCACGCTGGGCCTGCTCCGCCAGATTTCCATTCTCCTTTTTATGAGTTAGCAGAGAAAACGCAGATAAATAAGTATAAGGCCCTTTTCGAAACTTATTATTCGTTAATACTTCATAGCATTCTTTTAATTCACTGTATGCTTTATACGGGTCCTCAAATTGTGTTATGAGTAAGGCTGCTAATATGTAGCGTGTATTATATGGAAGTGATGAAAACCAACCTTCTTCTCTCTTTATAAAATCAATAACGTATAAGTAAGCTTTAGGGTCAAAATCCCGCTCAGTCGACATAAACTGTGACGTTATGCTCATTCGAACCCTTTTATCCACACTCCAACTAATTGAATGGGTTAATTGATCGAAGATCTTTGTAAATTGATCCCGTTTCTGTAAGATGGTCTCTTGAAACATGGTTCATCCCCCCTGTGCCTGTTAATTTGTAATACGTTCTAAATAGGAAATGGTTTTATATTGTCATAAAAACTTTCTTACATTATTGAAAGGACCTGCCTACCCGTTTCGTAATGATCCTCGATAATTCTCATCAACTGCCTGGCCATATCCTCGGTTGATTGACGGTTCTCCTCCAGGCTTATTTTTGACCGGTCAGTCTCCTGACTAACGACCCACTCCCATTAATCATCCCAGATCGATGCCCCTATAATGCTCAACTACTGGAAAAGGATTATAGAAATGATGCAATAAAGCTTTCCATTCCAAGTATTCCTTCGACCCTCTAAACCCTTCGGTATGATCCTCGAGAGTTTCCCATCTAACCAGCAAAATATATTTGCTTTCTTCCTCTATACACTTCTGCAGCTCATGAGAGATATAGCCTTTCATTTTTGAAATGATGCCGGAGGCTATTTTAAAATTACGTTCAAATTTATCGGCCAACTCCGGGATGACATTCAATATGGCAACTTCCAGAATCATGCGGTCTACCTCCCATGTCCAGTCAGCATTCCCCTTAAAATGACTTGCAATAGAGCGAAGGTTAGTTCCGGGTCTGAAATTTCATTCGCTTTAATTAGGTTTAAGCAGTCCTTTACTTCTACACGTAGAACCTCAATGCTTTCGTGGTTCTCCAACCGCTGCAAGTCAGGCGGCGATACTTCTTCTGTATAGAATACATGGGTCATTTCATTGCTTCGCCAAGAAGAGGACCACATTTTACCCAGATAGATAACGTCACCGCAGGAATACCCCGTCTCCTCTAGAAATTCTCTCTTGGCTGCCGATTCCAGGCTCTCCCCTGCGTTAACACCCCCGCCCGGAAGCTTGATGACAGAGGACTGTACCGCTCTCCTGAATTGTTTAATAAGAATGAAGCAATCTTCATCTTTAGCAAGCATAACTACAGATTCGTTATTCGTTTGAGTATAATACAATTTACCATATTTATCCTCATAGAGGGTCCATCCTTCTCTCTCCAATAAGACATTGGTCTCTTGCTTGTCCGCGGGATGGTTCGGAGTCAGCTTCATAACATGGGTACTCCCCTCTATTCTATTAGTTTGGATAAATCCGAGAGCTTCATAGAATTTTGCGGCTGCTTCATTATCCGTTCTTAAAACCAGCCGTTTATAATGCTTGGCTGCTTCCTTTATGACTTCCTCCGTCAGTTTTCTGCCAATGCCTGATCTCCTGAATTCGGGCAGCACATAAAGTCTCCGGACTCTTCCGGTTTTGTCTTGCGAATAAGGGTCCTGATTCAAACCGCACACTCCAACGATCTGCTCTCCCCGGATGGCCGCAAACAGCGCTTCCCCCTGCCTGGAGAAAGTATTCTCCCCTTGTTCATATTCCTTGACCAATCTAACGAGATGGCGGAAGCCTTCTTCCTGACTGCATTTTACTAATGATGACAAGCTTTCCGGATCAAGGCTTGTCACTTGTGCAACTCGGATCGATTCCACAGCTACCTCCTAACTGGGGCGACCTAGAGGCGTCCCCTAAAAATGACTTCTTGATCGACCCATTCTGTTTGGCTGAAGGCTTCTGCAATGTCCATTTCCTGCATCAGCTTCTTGGATACCCGTTTCTGCTTTATAAAGGCGAGGAAGCTCTCCTCGGACGGATTAGGACTAATCTTGATTTCCTTATCATTAACCCACTCGGCAATGTTCGCCCGTCGAACGACCACGCTGTCACTTCCTATACTGAAATGGATAATGCTTCCTTTCGTAATATTATAGCTTAATCCATTGGTAATTTCTCATAGTCATTCCTGTTTCTGATGTTCCTAATGGCAATGTGGATAATAAGGAGTCGGCTTCTATTTACGGATCAACTATACCAAATCTAAACTTTCATTTTCGCAAGCATATTACATCCTTAACCCTTTTTTTCTTTGCTAAAGTTGGGTTATAATGTCCAGCAAGGTATTGGTAATGAAATGATCAGACTTACACCCAGAACCTTCCCTGGGAAAGTAAAGAAATATCACGTGTTTTCAACAGTAAAGGAGTCCGAATAATGGAAAACAACGAAAAAATAATGGTTTGTGTGTATTACGGTCCGAACGGGGAGCGGCTCATTCGCCGCGGCGGTGAATTGGCCAGGTATCTCCAATGCCCCCTGTTTGTAGTAAGCGTCATTCCTGTGCAGCCGGATAAACTTAATCAGGAGCAAGAGAATTATATGGCGCTCTGGAGAGCGAAATGTGAAGAACTAGGGGCAACCTTTATTATGAAATCTAGCGAAAATCGTAAAGCCTCTGAAATCATAGCCGAAACGGCCCGGAATCATCATATTACGCAATTGATCATCGGACAGCCCGCCCAAACGCGTTGGCAGGAGATTATTCACGGTTCTTTCGTTAATGAGCTCCTCAATCGAATAGGCGAAATTGATTTGCATATCGTGGCCGTTCAGCGAATGGATGAGGAATTGGCAGACACTCATGAGAGAGGAGTCCGTGTCACGGTTCGCAGGAATGGGGACCAGTATCACATCGGCAATTCGGAAGTCGAGGGCGAGCCGGTAACAGAGGGGATCTTTTTCAAGGAATTGAATACCGACTTCGACACCGGTTTGTTAAAAGTAAAAATAGCGGATAAACTTAAGTATTTGAATGTCAGCCGAGGCCAAATTGTCGACCCGTCTCCACTGCAAAGCAATGAGTCACCATAGTTTCCGAAAGCACGTGTCTGCCATAAACGTTGAGAGAGGAAGGACATCCCTTCTTCCTCTCTTCTTTTCTCCTCTTCCATTGGCTATTCAAGCTTCTTTAAACTATCTTGTCATGGAAGCTGTTGATGACCTCATTAGAATGCCCGGGCTTTTTCAATAAACGCGGAATTATTAACTAAATATATTCGATGCATAAATAGTTAATTTCCCTAATCCCCAACATAAAAAATACATTGAAAAAGACATATGAAGAATTCGGGTTCTTTTATGGGAGAATATTCTTCAATTTCTAAATAAGTTTTAAAAAATTCAGTTGCTTTCATTTTCCACCTTGCTACTTCCTTACCTTCATAATAAAATTCTGCCCAATCCATTAAATCTTTCTTTACTGTAAATTCAAGTCCAGATGTGGATTTAATTAGAAATTCGGGAGATATTGTTTGCCACTGATATACGACGCGATTTCCTGTGCTTTCTCCAGCGCCATCCTTCCGAACCCTCTTCTTCTAAACTCCTTGTGCGTAACCACATTCTCTATCCACCCATAGGGTCTTGCGCTTCTAGTCAGGTTCCGAACCAGCACCAGGATGCAGGAAGCCACGATTTGTCCTTCATGCTCTACCACAATGATGCTCATGTTTCCGTCATTCAGCATGTCGCGCCAATGCTTGGACAGCTCCTCGTCCCTGGTCAATTCCGGGTCCTCCGGATGCAGATGCTTGTATAACTGCAGAAGATTCTCCAATTCCTCTTCCCGGATAAGCCTGCTTCTACTGCCCATCTTTTCGACACCCTCTCCAGTTTCTATGATTCTCTTAATTCTATATGAATTTCCAGTTGATTTCCATTTCCTCTTCCCGTTTTCTTGGAATGGTAATTTGGGGCTCCGTGTTATTCTGAAACTATATGAGTCCCCGGAATGAGATCATGAAGTGCGCGCTTGCCTCTCGTCCAGAACAGAAAGACAGCATAGAGTACTATGAGGATATTGGGCAGGTATATCGAAATACGGGGGGCTTCGGGAACAGACCACCAAGGTTCAGGCAGCAATATGAATATATGAGTTAGCTCCCACGGCAGCAGCTTGATCAGCGTTCGAATCACCGTTTGCCGAAGCTTCAATGGCTGTCCATCCACCCTCTCGAGCATTAGCCTCATCATTTTTTTACCTATCGTTTGCCGTGTGCGATATTCACAATAGATAAAGTAAAGCCATACAGGTGCGGACATCGTTAACAGCACCCACAGCTCTATGGCCCAGCCGCTTTGCAGCGAGCGGGACAGCCCTCCCCCTGTGAATACATTAATTATTAATTGCACGCTAACAAGAATCATTGCAAGGATAATAAAATCAATTCCATAGGCAATCAGTCTCCGGACGGCTAACATCTTCTTCCCTACCTCCCACTATCAGGCTGATTTTTTAGGTGGAACACCAAACATAATCCCTGTGCATTTCTTCAGGCTTCTTCAAGCCTTACTATCTCTTAATTGACTGTAGTAGTCTATGACTTCCTTAAAATGCTCAAGTTCTTCTATATGTGGGCTTCGAATTAAGAATTTCCGCAACCGGGCATGTACATTGGTGATTCAAACGTCCTTTTATAGTCTAAAAATATAATGATAGGAGCTTTTGACTTGACCTCTAATATATTGGCGCATCATATACAGTGAAGTATTAAATGATAACAGAACTATTACTCCACACCTCCCAAATGATGGTTTGTATAATTTTCGTTGATTTCATTTTACGATGTTATTCAATCTGTCCCTCTCACCGCATAGATTGTTTACTACTTTTTTGCCATCTCCCTAACCCTTTTCTATTTTATATAAACCCCGATTATTACGATAATTTCTCGAATCGAGATTTAAAATAGGGCCCTGGCTTGCTAGGTGAAAATTAATTGACAATGGCGCATATCCGGCATGCTCTCTGTGCTGAAGAAGTACGGTAGAGTTCTAATTTTTGGGTACGTTTTCGGGGGCAATCCAATGATATTAAAATCCATTGTTAAGGAGGAATCATGATGCTGCCAATCCAATCGTTACGTCTTACTAAAAGACAACTAAGAATACTTACTTGTGTGGCCGCCGCATTAATTATGCAGATAATGACGGTTTTGCCCGCCTTTGCTGCAGCTCCTCAGAAAACGGTAAGCGCTTCAGCGACACTCGCCTACAATCTCAAAGGACTTCAGCATAACTTGGTTGTTCAAAAAGCTTACATCGCTTCAACGTATATTTATGTCACTCAGCGGTCTGGAGGTACGGTCTATCTTTCAAGATTGCGCATCAATGGAAAAGACGCCACATTCGTTGATAAAATGACCATCACCAATGCGGGTCATGGCCAAACCCTCGATATGTATACTTACAATGGCCAGAATTACTTCTATTTCAGTTCAAAACAGGATCCTGCAACAACGTATAACTGGTCGCTTCAAGTAGCAAGGCTGCAGTACAAAGCCGGCACGACACTCGATTATACAGACCTTCATCGGTTCACCTATATGAATTACGCCAATAAGACCGGTACCAGATTAGGGACGACATACCGTGTGGATGGCGGAGGCAACAGTACCCATACAATTTTCCGCGTACAGACGAAAGAAGGAACCGTGACTTGGTCCATTTATGATACGGTAGCGCTGAACAAGCTTCTGGACAGCAGCAAACAGGTGCGTTTGGACAGTGCGGCAGCGAAAAGCGCCTGTGTTTACAGCTTCACGCAGTCGGGCAGTGGAATCATCAGGCCGAACGGATCTTTCCAAGGAGTAGACATGCTCGGCAGTACAAGAATCTTTACATCAGGCGGCGCGCATGGCGATACTCCGCAAATTGCGATGATGTCGAACACCGGAGCATACCGAGCTCTTGTAAAGATTACCAATGTGGGGCTCAAAGAGATAGAAGGAGTTCAGACGAAAAACGGCAACGTTTATTTCACCATAGTAACAGACCCGGTAAACAAAAAAGATACGCAGAAAATTTATTACGTTCCTGACAGCATATTTAATTAACCGCTAAACGAATCAGCCCCCGAAAGCTGTTAATAAATAAAGTTAGATTAGCAAACCGATGGATAGTTAAATCGATTGCCCGGCGTAAGGCCGGGCTTTGTCACATGATTGCCAACAGAAAAATGAATGACCACCGCCTGAATCAAATGCGTTGTTATGGACTCCTTATTATTCGGATATCTTCCGCAGCAGACCCCCCCCAACCCGAAAACCCGCCATCCGGTAAGCAGGAAGATGTTCTGATGTTTCTGTCTTGCCATGCACAAGGTCGCCTCGTACCAGAGGCGTTATTGAATTATTGAGGAGCACTTATTGAAAATAACAACTTAATTGAAAAGCTTATTGACAATTTTCACTACTCTATGTTATTGTGTAGCAGTACTCAATAACATTGATTACCTACGACGTTGAGTACCGTGGGGGTGGTATTCTGGATAATCTAAGCGAAATGCTCAAAGGCGTCTTGGACGGCATCGTCCTGGAGATTATAAGCCGGGGCGAAATATACGGATATGAGATTGCCAAAAAGTTGCACGCCATGGGATTTGAAGGGCTTGCGGAAGCGACAGTCTATGCTCTACTGTTGCGGCTGGAAAAAAACAAGCTGGTTCACATCACGAAAAAACCTTCGGAAATGGGCCCCCCCAGGAAGTTTTACACGCTCAACGAGCGTGGGTTCGAGGAACTGGCATCCTTTTGGGCGAGATGGGATTTTCTTAATGGGCGCATCCAAATGTTAAGAAAACATGGAGGTGAAAAATAATGAGCTTTAGTCGTGAGGTACAGGAAAAAATGAACCAATTCGCACAGGAACAATCCCAGCACTATTTGGATGAAGCTGAGATGACCTACATGGAGAAGCTGCGGCGGAAAACCGGCCAGGCCAAAAACAAGCTCTTGAAAAAGCTTGCCAAGTTCAAGAACCGCTCGGAGACATCGCTTGAAGCGCAAAACGATATGATCATCTACATGAGCGATTACATGAACGATTTGATCGCGGGAGGATTATCCGAGCGGGAGGCATTGGAACGTGCGAAGGCGGATCTTGCATTTCGCAGTGAAACCGCGAGGTCTTCCGATTTGCAGGAGCGGTTTGAGCGGTACTTTGAAAACCGCGATCCGGCCGATTACGAAGCGATTGGGCTGTTCTATGCAGGTTTTTTGTTCCTTGGCTCTGCTATCGGGGCGCTTGTCGGATTTCTCGGCAGCGGCGGGCGCGGCAACTTTTTGGCCGGCGGTTGGATCGATACACTAACCGGCGTTGTCGTCGGCGCTGTCATCGGAATAGGAATGGGGCTTATAAGCAACGCCATAATTACATTGAAAAAGAAAAAATAAAGTGAGGGTTGATTGTATGCCAAATGCCATTGAAATCGCCGAGCTAAGAAAGAGCTTTGCGGTCAAATTAAAGGGCCGGACATCCACGGTTGAAGCGGTGCGCGGAGTCACGCTATCGGTCAAGAGCGGCGAGATCTTCGGTTTTCTCGGTCCTAACGGGGCCGGGAAAACGACGACACTTCGCATGCTTACGACACTTTTGCCGGTTGATGGAGGGAATGCGGCCATTTGCGGATACGACCTTGTCCGCCAGCCGAAAGAGGTGCGGCGGCATATCGGCTATGTCGGTCAGCTTGGCGGAGCGGACATGGAAGCAACCGGACGCGAAAATCTGATCCTTGCCGGAAGGCTTTACGGGATGAACCGCCACGACGCGAGAAACCGCACCAACGAATTGCTTGATGTTTTCGAGCTAACCGAACTGGCTGATCGGGTCGTGAGGACATATTCCGGTGGGCAGAAGCGCCGGCTGGAAATCGCGCTGGGCATGATCAACCGTCCGAAAGTCCTGTTCCTGGATGAACCGACCACCGGGCTTGATCCGCAAAACCGCGCCAATCTATGGGAGCAAATCAGAAAGCTGCAGGAAGGCGGCACAACCATCTTCTTGACTACGCATTACTTGGACGAAGCGGATGCCTTAAGCGACCGGCTTGCCATTATGGATTACGGGAGGATCGTGGCGGAGGGCACGCCGCTTGCTCTCAAAAATCAAATCTCCGGCGATGTCATTCAAATTCGACTTTCTAACGAGGAATCAGAACAAGCAAAATTACGTTTGGAAAAGCTGAGTTTTATCCATGAAACCCGGCTTGAAGGCGATAATCTCTATCTTTATGCCAATGACGGAGCTCGGACACTGCCCCGCGTATTCGAATTCTTGGAGACCGAAGGCATTCAAACGCAATCGATCACCATATCCACGCCGTCCCTTGACGATGTATTTCTTAAACAGACAGGAAGACTGCTACGTGATGTTAAGGAGGGAATCGCATGAACGTGGCTTCTGAGACAGGACTGCTTTTCAAACGGAGAATGATGGAACAAATCCGCTCTCCCATATGGTTATTTATGGGTTTCACAACGCCTTTATTGTATCTCGCCTTGTTCGCGCCTCTTCTAGGCGGGATTCCCAGCGTGGGAGAAACAGGTGTTGCCAACGTCTTTGTTCCCGGCTTGCTGGCTTTATTTGCATTAAGCAGCGGCACCGGTATTGGCTGGACCATCATCCACGAGCTGCAAACAGGGGTTATTGAACGCTTCAGGGTTTCGCCGGTCAGCCGCTTTTCCCTGCTAATGGGAAACGTGGTGAAAGATGTTGTCATGTTTTTGCTGCCTGCACTTATTGTCATCATTATTTCAAGCTTTGCCGGATTTCAAATTCACATTGGCGGGCTTGCTGTCTTGTTGGTTCTGCTTTGCCTATTGACGGCTGTCGTGTCTGCCGTAAGCAGCAGTTTAGGACTCCTATTCAAAGATATCGGTACATTAGCCGCTGTTGTCACCGGATTGCAGCTTCCGATAATGTTGCTGGCAGGCGTTTTACTTCCCATTTCTTTTGGGCCGACATGGTTGCAAGTTCTCGCGCACTTAAATCCGCTGTATTATGTGGTGGAAGCTTCTCGCGTATTGGCCAGCGGCACCATTTGGGATAAGAATGTATTTCTAGCGTTCGCCGTTATGATACCACTGCTTGCGATTACCCTTGGCTGGGCAACGAACGTTTATAGAAGAGCCGTTGCATAACTACAATGGCTGATTCCAATCCCAGTATTATTTGTTATCAGTCTACATTCAAGCAATTCCTACACTTCCTACACGGCTCTCTCACTTCTCACCATGCGACCAGTCTTCATAACCGTCTACTAAAAACGTCTCTTTCTTGGGAAGGTGGGCGCCGATTAGTCCACGTCTTCCGGTATTTCCTGCTGTATGGCGATCGTTGTTTTTCCTGAATTCGGGGACAATAAAATGATTTGCAAACGGGAAGGCTTATCCCGCTCCGGTCATTTCACTGCATACGCAGCCTTTGAAAAGGGACCACTACGGTCGTCCTGCCGGATACGCCTTCCTTGGATGCAAATTCCTGCCTTATTCGTTCATTGCTTCGGGTCACCCCAACCTTTAATCAGGGATTGCCCCGGGCAGCATCACGATTCCTCCGTATTCTCCTCACTATATAACAACACAATGCCCTGTGCTTGAGACAGCAGGCTGTCACGAAGCTCAGCCGGCTCCAACACCTTCACAAGAGGCCCATATGCGAGCAATATTTCGCAAGCAGAATCCAGCGTATGGAATTCTACCTTCGCCTCGATCCAGCCGTTAACCTCGGGTCCGGTATGCAGCAGCTTCATATAGCGCTGGCGGGAAGCACGTGACAGCGCCTGGGCGCTGAGCCTTAGCCGAGTCGGATATTGAGGCAACCGTTCCCGGAATTGTCGTGTGGATTGCTCCCACCAGGCGGCCAAATCGAACGAATCGGGGCGTTCGAAGAACTCTTCCAGCATCCGGGCGCTCTTCATGCGGGAGACCCGGTAGGTTCGCAGCTCCCCTTCCACTGCTGCGACGAGATACCATATGCTGCTCTTGGCCACCAAGCCTAGCGGTTCAACCGTCCGCTCCACCGCATCCTCCTCACGCTGATATTCGAAGTACAGCTTCTTTTCCTGCCAAACCGCTTCTTGAACGGTTGGCAATGCCGCCAGGGATTCATCCGACGGATGCCAACCGGCGCCATCCACATGAATGCGCCGACGAACGAGCTCCGCATCCTCGCGAAGCCGTACAGGGAAAGAAGCCAACAGCTTCTGAAAGGCGTCCTCGAACACGCTGCCGAGTCCCAAATCCCGGAGCAGCGAGGAAGAGTGGGCCAAGAGCAGCGACTGCATTTCTTCGGTCTTCATCCCGGTCAGTTGAGTCCGGTATCCTTCGGACAAAGCCCACCCTCCGTTGGCCCCCCGCTCGGCAAACACCGGAATTCCGGCTGTGCTCAAGGCCTCCATATCCCGATGGATGGTGCGCTCGGATACCTCCAATCTGTCCGCCAGCTCCTTGGTAGTCAGCCGTCCATAATTCTGGAGCAAAAGTAAAATAGATATTAACCGGTCCGCTCTCATGCTTTCGCCCCCCTCCTGCGATCGGTTCTCCCCCGCTGGTCAGCCGAAGGAACATAATTTTAGAGTTTTCAAACTAACGTTTCTTAATGAAGACCGCACCAAGATCAGACCTCAAGCGCTGGTACTTCAAGATACTTGGTGATGCTGCGGCACTCCGCGATACCGCGACACTTCGAGACAAATGTGGACCGACAAGCGTTAAAATGATTCTTCCGCAGCCCCTAGAAGCCTTGCTCGGCGGCATAATTCCCCCAATGCGGCCGGCTGCCGTCCCGGTCGGTAAATCCGTATTCATCCGAGAGCGCCCAGGTACTCAATGCCTGTCCGGATTTAAGCGCCACTTCCGGATCGGAAGCCAGCGCCGCCACTGCCCGGCCTATGTAAGCCGGAGTTTCGGACATGAGAAAATGAGGATCGATCTGACCGGCTTCCCTCCAGTTGTCCTCGGTCACGCCAAAATGATCCAGCATGGCCTCCGAACGCAGGAAGCCCGGAGTCAGCGCCAATGCCGTAACGTTGTACGGCTTAAGCTCCGCCGCCATCGCTTGGGCAAGATGGATGACCGAGATTTTGGCCAAGCTGTAATACAGATTCCCCCGATAACGGTAATCCGTGCCGTCCGTTATTTCTATAATCAGTCCCTGCCGTCTCTCAATCATCAGCGGCGCGCCATAGTAGCTGGTAATCATGTGGGAATGTACGGCCCGCCGCTGCATAAGCAGGCCGTTATCCAGCGAATGCTCCCAGAACGAGGTGTTCCATTCGGATAGCGGGTCTCCGCCCCACACATCATTGACCAGAATATCGAGACGACCCGATTGTTCTCTTCGGACCCGCTCGAATAAAGCTTTCACCTCTTCCTCCACCGAATGATCCACACGAACGGGAATTCCTGTCCCGCCGCTGGCCGTCACTCTGTCGGCTGTTTCCTCGATCGTCTCCGCCCGATTCATATCGGATAAACTTCCCCGGACACTCCGGCCCGTGCAGTACACCGTTGCTCCGGCTTCCCCGAGCGCGACTGCTATTCCGCGTCCCGATCCGCGGGTCGCACCGGCCACCACGGCCACTTTTCCCTGTAATGGCTTCATTTCTATTATCGCTCCTTCTCCGGCAAGAGTGCAAAGTGCGGTGATTCACCGAACCTTTCAATTTTCGCTGCCTTATCCAAGAGTAACAGACTTATATGACATCTAATGTCATATTAATTTATATTTCTCTTACGGAATATACATGGAGCCGATATTGGCCTAGAACCTGTCCATAGAGGTCCCCGTTAGCCGGATCGATGGAGCAATTTCGCTGTCGGATGCGAAGCCTTATCTGGCGGAAGCCAATTCCCGGTAATCGGTCGGTGTCAGGCCGGTGTGGGCCTTGAAAATGGCGGAAAAATACTTATATTCCTTATAGCCCACCTGATCGGCGATTTCATAGACCCGGTCCGTGCTTTCGAGCAGCAGCTCCTTCGCCCTCTTAATTCTCTGCTCATTCAGAAACTCGGAGAAATTTTTCCCCGTATGCTGCTTAAACAGCATGCTGAAATAGTTCGGCGTAATTTGCAGCCAGCCGGCGACATCCGCCGCCCGCAGATCGCTTCCGCTATTTTGAATGATATAGGATTTGGCCTGTTCCATAATCCGCCAGGCTTTTCCCGGGCAAGGAGGCACCGCTGCGGATGCGAGCGCAAGCAATTGCTCGATAAATATCGTTTCAATCGAAGCATAGGAATTATAGACATGCGGGTCAAGCCGGGCCAACGGATATCCGGCCGCTTCCCCCCCGATCCGAAGCCCGCTCTCCCTAAGCTTGCGGCAGACCATCAGACGAAGCTCGTCGCAAACCTGAACCGCTTCGTCCAGCAGCATCCTCCGAGCTCTGCAGCCGTTCAGAAGCTCCCGCACCGCCACAGCGACTTCATACTCTGCTTCCTTCAGTATGGACCGGGCCACCCGCTCCTCCCATTGACTCATCTCGTCACTTAAACACGGAACGGATCGGGGAGGCGTTCGTATTTCGTGTCCGTATTCGAACACGATGTGTTCTGCCTCTATCGCTCTGCGTCGAAGAGCCTGCACGGCCTCCATCCCGTGCCGACGAAAGCAAGCCGGGTCACTGAACGCGCCGGACACCCCAAAAGCGAGTCGGCCGGGCCCTTCCCAACGTTCGGACGTCTCGCTCAGAAGCCTCTCAAGCATATCGAATTGCGCGTTCGTACAGCTCGCACCCGGAGCGGAATCAATGCAGCTCGCAGAGGCGCCCGCAGCCATCGTAACGAGCAGGTTCGGATGGTGGAAAATAGATAGCGGATACCAGCACCCAGCTTGCAGTGCCGCTTCCACGGCCGCTTTCCAACGCATCCGCATCTGCTTGCTCTCCGCTTCCGAGAGGTGCTGCCGCCAACAGGCATAATCATCCAACTGGCTGACTATCACCCGGCAGTCTGTTGGGGCTTCACTCTCCCATAGCAACGCGGCCGGAGGACAGGCTCTATCGATTCCCTGCATCTGATCGTTAAGCCAGCCCAGCCATTCCTCCCTCTCCTTCCGGTGCTTTCGTTCTCGATCTGTAGCCAATTGACCGGTAATTTTCGCGACCAGTCCGAGCAATTCATCAATATCGACCGGCTTGAGCAGATAGTCCTCGATTCCCAAACGGACAGCCTGCCGGGCATATTCGAATTGTTCATAACCGCTGATCAAGATCACTCTAATATGAGGATAACGGCTTTTTAGTGTTCCCGCCAGCTCCAATCCGTCCATTCCCTCCATAGAGATATCCGTCAGCACCAGATCGAGAGGCCGCACGGCAGCGATGCGCAGCGCTTCCTCTCCGTCATAGGCCTCGCCTACGACATCGATCCCAAGCGTTTCCCATGGAATGGTATGTCTCAGTCCGCTGCAAATGACCGGTTCGTCGTCCACAATCAACATTTTGAAAGTCATGGTCCGATTCCCGCCTTTCCCGGTTGGTCTTTGCGATGCAGCAATCGGACAGCCTGCTCCGAATTGTACAGCAGAGGAAGCCGGAGACTGACTCTGGCTCCCCCGCCCGGCGGCTCTCCGATCTCGAATCCCACACTCTCTCCGAACACGATTCTCAATCGCTCCATAATATTATGCAGCGCCAGTCCCTGCGCGGGCTGACTGCCCGCTCCCATCAGGAAGCCGGCCAGCTCCGGGGCAAAACCGCTGCCGTTATCGAGCACGTCGATCCGCAGCCCGCCTCCCGATTCGTAGCAGCGGACGGCAATGACCCCCTGCTTCCTGCGGGCCAGCCCGTGCTTCAAGCTGTTCTCCACAAGCGGTTGGATAATTTGGGTCAGCATGACGCAATGATTTACCCTTGCATCCGCCAGCACAGTGAAGCTCAGCCCGTCGCCCAGTCTTCTCTTCTGCAGCTCGAGATACGAGCGGACGAATTCCAGTTCATCCTGCAGCGTCGTCCACATCCGGTCCTTCCTCAAGCTGTTGCGGAAGAAACGGGACAGAGCTTCAATAAGCTGACTGGTCTGCCCGGCCTGCTCCAGCCTGGCCGTCCAGCGGATCATATCCAGCGTGTTATACAAAAAATGAGGATCGATCTGACTTTGCAGCAGCTTCAACTCCGATTCGCGCTGGCGAATCTCCAGTACATACTTCGTGTCGATCAGTCTGCGGATCGTTCGGACCATCCTGTTGAACTGCCTGCCGAGGCTGCCGATCTCGTCCCCGGAACGGATGGCGACCCGCGCCTGAAAGTCTCCCCCCTCCAGCCGCATCGTCTGTTTCTTCAGCTCGAGGATCGGACGGATTATCGTCCAGTGAAAGCCGAACAACGCGGCCAGTCCCAATAGGACCATGACGCCAAGGATCAGCAGAATCGAAGCCTTGATGCCTTGGGCGTGGCTCTCGATCCGTGCCCTGTCGATCAAGGCGATCAATTGCCAGCCCGTTGCTCCGACCTCGCGGATGATTTGCAGATAGCTGCCGGCATTCGGCCCCTTGCCGGAATAGAAGCTTGCTTCGGTGCGGTCCAGCCACGGATTAGATGAGCCGATGACGCGTTTATCATCGTGAAGGACCACCGTACCGTCGCCACGGACAATAAAGATATGGCCGTACTGCTTGCCCATCCCGGTTTCGAGCAGTGCCGACACTGCCCCTTCATCCATTCTTACGGTGACCAGGCCGATCGGGCGCTCGGGATCGTCATACGAGTTGATGACGCGAAACATCGAAAGGACACGTTTGCTCTCGTTCCAGCCGCTGTAGATGAGGTAGGAATCGCTCCAGACGGCTTCTCCCCGCTTGCTGCGGGCTTTCTCCCGCCAATCGGTTTCGTCGCTTAAGACCGGCTCGCCAAAGTCGACCCGGCCTCCTCCGATTCCTTCAATTGAAATCGATTTAATATAGCCTTTGGACATTAATTGAAAGGTGGCGAAGCCCATAATGCTGTCCTGTATGCGGTCATTCTCTTCGGGAGAAATCTGATCCGGCGGGCTCATCATGAACGTTCGGAAATCGCGGCTGTACGTCATATAGTCGGACATATCCTCGACGGCTTTCATCTTGTCCGTCAAATTCATGACGATTACATCGAGATTCCGCTCTGTGGAAGCCATGAATTGCTCACGCAATATACCGCTCAGCTGCTGGAGAACAACCTGCCCGAGCCATAGAGTTGGCAGCGTAACGAATACGGCAAACAGGATGTAAGACTTCCACTTCAAACTCAATCGCGCCAGCCAACGGCTCCGCTTTCGTTTCCGCATGCGGCTTCTCCTTCTTTCCGCTCAATCTGCTGCCCGGTTATCATTCAGCCATTGATCCATGACCCTCTGCATTTCTTGGGCGGCCTCCTCCGGTGCTGCCTGCCCTTTAACAATGGCGACAAGCCCGGTCTCAACCGCGTCCTTCACCGACAGCGGAACGACGCTGTCCAGAATCGGGGCCGTCCCGTTGCCGGTCAGCCCGATGATTTCCCGCAAGGAAGGGTCGGCGTCTTCGGGGATTTCCAGCCTGGCCGGCACAAGAATATTTTCCATTAACAAGGACCGGTAGAAGGATTCATCATAAAAAAATTTAAGAAACCGGAATGCGGCTTCCTTCTTCGCCGGATCGAGCCGGCTGTTGACGGCAATGCCCATCTGAATATTGCCGGCGCTTCGGGCCGGGTCGCCTCTGCCTTCAGCGAACCTCGGAAACAGGGCGACGCCTACCTGGGGGCCGTTCGGATTATCGATTCTGAGCTTGGCATTGTAAGAGCTGTTGGAAATGACCATAGCCACCTCCCCTTGCAGGAACCGCTCCAGCACCTGAATCGCATCGATGGAATTCATATCTTCATTCCAAACTTCCATCTCGGCTAATTCGCCGATAACCGACAGTACACGAACGAACCCGGACTCCGTGAACGCCCTCTCTCCGCTGGCCACCCCCTGCAGGAAACTGGGGCCGTTGATCCGGTCCGTAATGATAGAGACATAAGCCGAAGACATCGGCCACTTATCTTTATTGCCGAGCCCGATGGGCGTGATGCCCAGCTCCTTCAAGCGGACCAGCATCTCCTTGAACTCCCCGTAGCTGTCCGGGAATTCCTTATATCCGGCCTTTAACAGATAGCTTTTATTATAGTAGATAATATCGTCGAAATTCTGGATGGCGGGCAGCGCATACGTCTGCCCATGAACCGTGAAGCCCTGCAGCGCTTCGGGAGGGAGCAGCCCCTCCCATTCACCGATGATGTCGTCAATCGGCATCAGGAGCCCGCTGTCGACCAACCGAATCAGCCTGGAGCCCGGCCAGACCACGCTTAAATCGGGCAGCTTCCTCCCCGCGCTATGGGTGCCTAGCTTAATTTTATACTGCGCGGAGGCGATCGCCTCCTCAACGATGCGGATATCCGGATTCTCGCGCTCAAATTGACGAAGCCTTTCCATATATACGGTGCTGACCTTGCTCGGTCCGGACCAATTGTGCATGAAGGTGAGCACCGTCGGCTCGGGCGGTCCGGCGGCCGAATCGGGAGCCCTGTTCCGCGGCCATGCCGTAGCACACGCCGTCAAGCCCATGAGAAGCGTTAAACCGATGGCCGCGCAAAACAAACGTTTCATCCGGCTTCTGGTCATAACTTCCTCCCCCCGCAAACTTAGAAAGCGCTGTCATTTCTGGTGGGAATCATCGGCTAACATTGGTTTGTCTGCCCCTTTTATTTTCATTATAAGTCGGAGATGTCCGTTTGAGTATCCTTGCGAATTAAAATAATATCCGAAAAACCTACACTTCCTGCCAAAGGAGAGCCTCTGACAAACAAACGTCCGCAAACCGTATGAACCGATGATCTTGGCTTTCTAATCGGACAGGATTGACCCGGGGGAGGATAACCGGAATCGGAGCCAATCCTGACCATCCTCCATCCTTACGGGTAGGGACGATATGTGCAGTGAACGGGCTTGCTTGCAGGCTAAAGGATGATGGGGACGAACTGAACGGCTGAACATCCTGGCAAGGAACAGGCTATCCCTTGGTTCCGCTGATGACGATGCCGCGGATGAAGTACTTCTGGGTGAAGAAGAACAGCACGAGCGGAGGTGCGACAGCGACGACCGACGCAGCCATCAGCAGATTCCAGGGAGTTCCCCCGAAGGCGGCGGTAAATCCGGCCAACCCGAGAGACAGCGGGAACTTCTCCGGCGAGTTGATATAAATGAGCGGCCCGATCAAGTCATTCCAGCGATACATGAAGTCCAGGATGGCGGCCGTGGCCAGCGCCGGCATGGACAAGGGCAGTATAATCCGGAAATAGACCGTCCAATAGCCGCCTCCATCGATCTTCACCGCCTCGTCCAAATCTTTGGACAATCCGAGAAAAAACTGCCGCATCAGGAAGATCAGGAAAGCCCCACCGCCGATAGCCGGAATAATCAGCGGGTAGTACGTATCAATCAGCCCCAGCTTGTTGAAGACGAGATATTGCGGAATCATCGTCACCTGGGGCGGCAGCATCATCGTGCTCAGCACGATGGCGAACAGAATGCCGCTGCCCTTGGCCCTAAGTCTCGCAAAGCCGAAGGCGACCAGCGAGGAGGCGGCGACATGGATCGAAATCGATACGGCGCTGTACCATACCGTATTCCATAAATATTTGCCCATCGGTGCGATGGTAAAAATGTCCTTGTAATTTTCCCAGCGGATATCGAAAAAAAGCAGGGAAGGCGGCATCGTATACACATCCGGCAGATGCTTCAACGATGTGATGATCATCCAGTAGACCGGGAAGACGAAAAGCACGGCTCCCGCCAGCAGCAGCACATAAGTGACGATTTTTTGCAGCGGATTCAGCTCTCCGTGCCCGTATATTTTTCTAAAGCGCAGCATAACTCCTCCCCCTATCGGTTATCACCGTATTCATAATGGACGAACCTTCTGGAGAGCCACAGCGACAGCATCGTCAGCACGAAAATGATGATGAACAAAATCCACGCCTGCGCCGAGGCGTATCCCATCCGGTACTGCCCGAAGGCCGTATCGTACAGATACAGCACGTAAAAATAGGAATTCCAGTCCGGCCCTCCCTTGGTAATGACGAATGCCTGCGTGAATACCTGGAACGAGTTGATGATTCCGATAATGGAATTGAACAAAATAACAGGTGAAATCAAGGGAACGGTGATGCTGAAAAATTTGCGCACGCTTCCGGCGCCGTCTATATCGGCAGCTTCGTACAGCTCCGAAGGAAGCGATTGCAGGCTGGCCAAGAAAATGACGATCGTCGAGCCGAGCGAGGTCAAATGCATGAGCACCATGGACGGAACGACCGTCTTGGAATCGTTGAACCATCCCGGGCCCTGAATGCCGAACACATCATGCAGCACGTTATTGACAATCCCGAAATCGGGATTCAACAGCCAGGACCAGAGGAAGGCGACGGAAACGCCGGAAACGATGGACGGCGCGTAATAAATCGTGCGAAACAGCGCTGTCCCCTTCACCTTGCGGTTCAGCAGGACCGCCAGCAGCAAGGAGCACAGAATGGAAAAAGGAACATTCAGCAAAGCGTAATACGCAGTGACGCGGAGCGACTTATAGAACAGGCTGTCCTGGAACAGCTTGATGTAATTGCCCAAGCCGATAAAGTTAGGCGCAAGAACGACATTGTAATCGGTGAAGCTGAGCAGCAGGGAGGCGATGAAAGGCCCCCCCGTAAAGCATACGAATCCGATAAGCCACGGAGATATGAACAGCCAGAACGCTCTCTGCTCCCGGATTCTTTCCATATTCCGCTTCCTCCCCGGAGGCATCCGCTCCGGAGCGTGGGCGGAAATTTCCATCTCATTCATATTCGCTCACCTGCTATTTGCCAGATTTCAGATTCCGCAAGTTTTTGTCGATTTCCTCCAATGCTTGCTGAACCGTTTTGTTGCCGTTGTAGACACCGTCCATCGTTTGCTTGATCATGTTACTAACAGGGGAAAACTCTCTTATGAGATGGCCGGCATCCTCCCTTCCGTATTTCAGCGAGCCCTCATTGACTTGCTTCAGCTGCTCCGGCGTCATTTCCGTAACTTTGGCCATCTGCTCATACCACCGGTCCAGAAGCTCCGAATGAACCGGAGTCGCTCCCGAATTTTCGGCAAACTCTTTGGCCGCCCCGTTGGAATCGATCAGAAATTTCACGAACTCCCAGGCTTCGTCCGGATGCTTGCTGTTCTTATAAATATTCCACGGGTCCACATAGTTGGGAACCTGACGGCCCTCGGCATAAGGGACAGCGGCCACTCCCCAGCGGAATTTCACGCCCTGCGTGAAGTTTTGGAAGCCCCAGCCGCCTTTGAGCACCATGGCCACCTTGCCGGTCATGAACGGATCGCCAAGCTGCGAGACGGCATCGAGTTCGCCTTGCGAAGGAGAAATTTTATGCTCGAAGATCATATCCGCATTAAATTGCAGCGCCTCCAAATTCCTCGGATTGGTAAGGACCGCCGGCTCACTCACTTCGCCCTTGACATAATCCTCTTCCTTGAAGAAATCTCCGCCCCACTGCCACACCCGCGTATGATTATGCAGGTCGTAATAGAAGCCGAATTGCTTATCGCTCGATTTGCCCGTATCCTTCGTCAACTGTTTGGCGACCTCGACGAACCGGTCCCAGGTCCAGCTTTGATCATCCCAGTCGGTCGTCGGGTACGGAATGCCCTCTTTATCGAACAAATCCTTGTTGTAGAACAGGAAAAATCCGTAATGCAGCATCGGAACCCCGTATATTTTGCCTTCTATCTTGTATACATCCAGCAGCCGGGGGTCGATCCCTTCGACCGCTTGCGGATCTTTCTCGATATACGGGGTCAGATCCATCAGCAGATCCATCCCTTTCCATGTCGCAAATCCTCCGCCCCAGTTCGCGGACCAAACATCCGGCATCGTGTTGCTGGCGACCATCGTCGGCAGCTTCTGCGGCACATCCGTCTGGGTCAAGGTCATCAATTTCACTTTAATGTGCGGGTGCTCCGCTTCGAACGTCTTGACCGTATTTTCATACCATGCCTGCTTATAGGGATTCGATACGACCAACCAGGTAATCTCGACCTGCTCTTGTCCTCCTTGGCCTCCTTCCGCACCGGTACCGCTTCCTCCTCCGCAGCCGGTCAGCGCTGCCAGCAGCAGGAACAACACGAGGCAGGCCGGGACAATTTTTTTTCGCATAAGCTTTCCTCCTTTACTGAATCGGGTTGGATTCTTTCATCGGGCCGGGCTCAGACCCTTGAAAATATTTAAATTTCGGGACATATTTAGTCCTTTAAGGACTTTTGACGTCCCATATACTCCGGGCAAATCCATGACGGATTTGCCTTCCTTCACCATCACAATCTTTGAATATGGCAGATTCTTCGAAATCGCTTGCCTATACAGCCGCGCTGTGCGTACCGCTCGTTCGCGCCTCCGCCTTGCGGATCATGCGCCACAGCCAGACAAAACCGGCTGCTCCGAGCAAGGAAACGACCGCACTGATCGTATACATCGGAGCGGGTCCCAGATTCTGAAACATCCATCCTCCGATAAATCCGGCCAGTATGCCCGAAATGCCTCCCCAGGTAAGGGCAAATGCCGCCTGCCCGGTCGCGCGATACTCGCTTGGAATAAGATGGGCCGTCAGGCTCGTTCCGACGTAATAGTAGCCGCCGAACGTAATGCAGTGAAGCACCTGGATCCATATAATTTGCCAGGGCCCGGCCGCAACCGCCATGAGCAGCCACCGTAAAGCGAACAGCAGGCTGACCGCTGCCAGACAGGCGACCATCGTATTCGTCTTTTTCTTGAGGAAGCGGTCAAACAGCAGAAAAACCGGAATTTCGAAAATAGCGGAGAAGAAGGCCGACCAGCCAATTAGCGTTTCGGAGCCGCCCAAATCCGAAATATAGATGGAGACGAAGGTCGAATTCATCGAATTCGGCACGGAAATGAGCACTCCCAGCAGGACAAATATCGTAAAGTGGGGATTGATAAACACTTTCCCGTACCCGCGCCCGTCGAATTTGGTCGGAACTTCGGCGACCTGTCCCCGCGGCAGTCCGATCGTAAAGGCCAGTGTGATCAGCAGCATCACACTGTAAATGATCCACAGCCGGTCAATTCCTGTCCTCTCGATTACCGGCCCGACCGCGACCGCCAACAAAGCCCAGCCGAGCGAGCCCCATAACCGGAAGGTGCCGAATTTGTACCGCGTCCCTTCGATCGTATTCAAGATCAGACTATTGCTCTGTGAGAACAGCGGCGTCTGGAAGAAAAAGAACACGATCATGACCAGATATATGACTCCAAACGATGTCGTATGGAACACCGCCTGCACGGCCAACAGATTCCCCAGCAGCAGGATGACGATGACGCGCCGAAGATTTTGGAAGCGGTCGCTTAAGTACCCCCACATCGGGTTGGCAATGATCGAGACGAACGGTCCGCCTGCCATCAGCATGCCGATTTCCATCCGGCTCAATCCCGCTTTCATGAAATAGAAGGGAAAAAAGGCGAACAGCACCGCAATCGAGCCATATACGAAAAAGTTATAGATCTTCAACTGAACCAGCGAGCGAGCGCTTGCCGGCTGGACCGTATCCGTCATAAGCTACCCCTCTCTTTCCGCCGAATTCCTGAGGAGAGAAGCGCCGTTCCCATCCTTATACGGGAATGGACAGGGAAACGGAACGCTCGGCTACCTCCTCGGCTGTTACTTCGCGGCCAAGCGAATCCGACAAATAAATCCCTTCGCTGATCAGCATCGTCTGAAGCGCAATATCTGCGGTGGGCAGCAGCTTGACCCTGCCCTGCAGCGCAGCGATCCAATGGTGCTGGGACGAGTCGTAGGCGTCTTCATTCTCCCTCAGCCGGTGCCAGCGGAGATCCATCATGTTCAAATCGACGGTGCTGTCGAGGTCGATGTCGCATCGGGTTGTGTAATACGAGAACTTCTGGTCCCCCGGACCGTAGGCGGGCAGCCGGATTCCTCCCTTGGAGCCGACCACGGAGCCCCCCTCGAATCCGCCCAGATGAACCGACCACGCTTCGATAATATCCATCGTCACGCCGCCGGCAAAGCGGACGAAGCCCAGTCCCAATTCCTCGACATCGAAGCCGCTGGCCGCTTTCCTGTGAGCGTCCATGTCCATCTCCTGGTAGGTCTTGCCGGATATTCGCTCGACCTTGGGCAGATCCAGCAGATACAGCATCTGAGCAATATGATAGACGCCCATATCGAAGATGGCTCCGCCTCCTGCCGTTTCCTTGCGGGTGAAATAGGCGGTTCCGAAGCCGTCCACGAACGGCCGGTTTCTTCGGCGGAATCCGGTCGCCCGGGCATGGTACAGCGATCCGAGCTCTCCTCCGTCGATTAACGCCTTCGCCGCTTTGGTCTCCTTGCGGTACAGCGTACCCAACTGGATATGCAGCATCTTTCCCAGTTCCTGCGCCCGGTCCACCATCCGCTTGCCGTCGAAGTAGGAGCCCGCAATCGGCTTCTCGCAGTAGACATGCTTGCCTGCCTCCATGGCAGCGATGGACACGGGAGCGTGGTAATTGTTATGGAGACATACATCCACCGCATCGAGATCGTCCCGCTCCAGCATTTTCCTGTAGTCGGTATATACGTGCGGCACGCCGTATTTGTCAGCCACCGATTTCGCTTCGGCTTCGTTAATGTCACAAACGGCAACGACCTCCGCTCCCGCCAGCTTCGAATAATTTTCCATATGATTCTTGCCGATGAGTCCGACACCGATAACCCCTATCCGAATCGTCTTCATGCCCTATTCCTCCGTTTCTTTAAAACCTCACTCCGCCTCGCTCGCGGCCAATACCCTCTTGACCGAAGCCAGCAGCCACTCGACTTCCCCATATTGGTTGTTGGGCGCGTTGTACTCGACCGCCCAATATCCGTCATACCCGGCCGCTCTAAGCATCCGGACCTTCTCCACCGCTTCCGGGCCCGTCACCGTATGGGCGGAGAAATGCGTATGAACCGTCCAGCGGGCCACCATGGCATCCCCCTGCTCCACATCCTCTCGCCACCTGCCGATATGCAGCAAAATTCCGTAGCTCGGATGATCGACCGCCTCGGCTATTCTCGCCATCGTGCCCGGCACGAGCGAGGGGCCCATATGGTTCTCGGGACCGATCAGGAATCCGTTATCCTTCGCAAACTCGCAGTACTCGCGGAACCGGTTGACGATATATTCGAACTGCTCTTCGGTGATCTCCGTCGTTTCGTAGATACCCGTATCTATCCGGACCGTCTGTGCCCCTAGCGCGGCCGACATCTTCAGATGATCCAGCGCGTTCTTGTGCAGCGCTTCCCTTTCCACCGGATCGGGGTCCCAAATATGCGCTTTATCGATGGCAAAATTAGCTAGGATTAGCTCCCTTTCATCGAGCGCTTGCCGAATTTTCCGTATGTAATCCTCGTCAGGCACCCTGCAAAGCTCGCCCGTACCATCCGCAAAAAAACCGTTCCACAAATCGACGGCATCCAAGCCGTAACGGTATTTGACCGTTTCCAGATAGCCGAATACATCCATCGTTCCTGCCCGGAAAGAATTACAGAACGAATAGCCTCCAACTGACAATTTCATGATAGTGCACCTCTCTTTCTTCCATTCCTGCACTTGTAAATTAAAGTTGAACAAGCCTTGGCCTACCTTTTCCCGTTGATCATTTTCCGTCGAGCAGCAGCTAAATGGGCAACATTGCCTTTCCTCGTCGACACCTCCCAGTTTTTGGATTATTGCCTTGGTTTGATTATAACCGCTTACAAGCCTCTCTCCTATCCCGGAAATCCACAAAATTATCTGATTTTTTAAGCACAATAGAAAATGCGGACAGCTCAGGTCCAAACTGCCTGGAGGCACATTGGTAAGGGAGACGCGGATGGCTTGAAACTACGCAATCGTCATGGGCGTGGCGTCTAAATGGATATAGTCCGGCTATTTTGCTCCTATGAGGTTAAGAAAGAAAACTTACTGGAAAACCCCCAGTTATTTACTGTGAAAAGAGCTATATCACTGCAAGTCACCCATTTTAAAAGGCAGTCTGCAGCTAGAATTTCCATTTAGACCCCCATGCCTCTGGCCGCGGCACCATCAGATGGTGAAAATGGATGTATTTTCAAGATAGAATAGAGTTGAACTGCTTCAATAGTGTGAAATTTGAAAACTAACTGGATTTCATACAGTTAGTTTTCTATATTCGGAAGAAATATGGAAA
>NZ_JBQCLK010000046.1:0-47492 GCF_051966115.1 Paenibacillus sp. SAFN-117 | reverse complement strand
CATACTGGTCGCCTCCCTAAGAAATACAATAATATATTGTAGGGTAGGACTCCAGTTTCGTTAGGGGGCCGTGGAGCCACCGCTCTAGAATTAGGCATCGCGCGGCTTTTTCCCCTAAAAGACCTGCACTATCGCTTTAGAATTAGGTATCGCGCGGCTTTTTCCCCTAAAAGACCTGCAGTTTTGTTTGTCTTTTACCCGATCCGGCGGATGACCGGGCTATCCCGAAAGAGTTCACATCATACGAGAGTCCCCGGTGCTGAAAATCGCAAACTGGATATCGGGATAGCCCCACTGATTAAAAGAGGCACTTTCAGCTAAGACGTCCGATTTTAAATATGAAAAAAAACGCTTTGCAGCGTTTTGAGATGGTTTAATGAACCGGGACCTTTATTTCCTCCCGTGATTTTGCCGTTCCTGTCCCTGGTGCTTATTTCGGTTTAGTCCCGTATTCCTTTATCGGTTGCGATAAGCGTCTCCTCTTGTCCGTCCCGGTCGATTCGATATGTCTTAAGGTCTGCCTTACTTTCATAGTAAATATAGTTCCCGTCGAAAGTAAAGGTTAGGACGGTTTTATCCGTTATCTTACGAATTGAAAAATCACGCAAATTCATGGCATAGATTTTTTGCTTATCTTTACGATTGATATAAAGCAGTTCCGTATCGGTCAACACAAAATATTCCGTTATAAGATCAGGAATAACCGTTTCCGAATCGGTCTTCGTATCGTACTTGGCCACCTCGGATTTGTCATTGACATAATAAATATTCCACCCGTCAAAAGCGACACTTCGCATCACCCGCGATTGGACGATAACACTCACGTTGCCCGTTAGTTTATTTACCCGCCTGATCTCCCCCTCGCCGATTAGGTAGATGCTGCGCTCGTCCATAAAAAAAGAGTCTACTGTCATGAAGAAAACTTCATCGGACACGGAGGTTTTATTCAGCCCCAAAAAATGATCTCTATCTGCGTTCAGGTTTTTTTCGAAAACAATTCTCTCCTCAAAGGTCGCCGTATCTACTTCTATAATCGAAAATCGGTCAACCGTTTCCCGAAGCTTTGACTTGTCAAAATCATACTTCATGTAGTAAACAAGCGAACCGTTGCCGTAAATAACATCTCTGACCTTGGTGGATGATTGCAGCGGGTTTCGGATCAAGTTTTCTTGCTCCCCGGTTTCCTTATCCTCGAACATAATCGTTTCATCTGCATAAAACCGATAGCGCTCATTCTCAAACGACCTTTTGGAAGAGGAGTTATAAATATCATAGTTCCCCTCTTCTCCATTAGAGGCGCAGCCGGATAACGCGGATGCGGCCAGACTAAGGATGAGCGTAAGACCGACCGGCCTCAGCCGGTGACTTCGTTGGCCGGCGCCCCATACATTCCTATGCCGAAACATGATTCCAATAAACATGCCAATACCGATGCACAACGTAACGGCAAACAACAGGAGCCACGCCGTGCCGGAAACTTCCTGAAATAAGACGTCCTTCTGCTCCGTATAGATGTTGTACTCATACTCGTTCCCTCGGAAGAATCCCGTGGAAATCATAAACCCGAGCGGCCCCGGCAACCAGTATTTCGAGGATTCCAGGCGGAATCCGAAATAGGGGAGCAGGACCATGGCAGTGCTGGCGAATAGGGTCAGCGCGTATTTCTTTATATATACCGCAGAAAACATAATGAGCATGGCAAAGCTTAGATAGCCGAACAGCTTACACACCGCCAACCATACAAATGTGCCGAACAGCGTGACATCCTTGGAAGACGTTCCAAAATAGGACAAGCTTTGCAGCGGATAACTTCCATTATCGAAGCCGTATTTGAAATGAAAGAAACCGTATCTTAAGCCCTCGGTGAATAGACAGAGCACGGCAACGGTTGCCAGCACAAGACCTATCTTAGTGACAGCCTGAACCCTTGTTCCTTTCTTGACGGTAAGGATGAGCGGATCCATCTTGCTTTCAAACTCGTAGCAAAACACTGGAGCCACGAGTACGAGCAGCAATAAAAGAAAGAACAAATCCAGGCTGTCATGAGACAGAAGCCCGTCCCAGCCGTTCGTATACAGAAAATACCGGTTATCCGGCTGCTCGCGGATATACGAATATTGGTCAAAAACAAGGTTAAAGCCTCTTTCATTCCGGACGATGTCCTCCAACGGACGGGTTATGGCCACCAATTCATCTTCCGAAAGGTTCCCGTCATAATGATCGTCGTATGCTTTTCGCAAGGCGACGTTTGCGTCGGAAATTCGACGGGATTCATTCGTCAAGAACCGTTCGCTTTCCTCCGAGGATGGACCGCGGACTTGATCCAGGTAATAAAAATACTGCGGAGCATTCAATTCCACATCCGGGTTGACGGGCGTGTCGAAAGCGATCAGGGCCGCCGTGCTGATAACGAAATACAATCCGATGAACAGCAGACCCTTCTGATAGAAAAACATTTTTTTCATCTCATAAATCCACAAGGACACGCTTCTTCCCCCCTTTTCCGGATTGAGCATTCTTGCGGACCAGCATCGCAATGGCCACAATACATACCGTCCCCCAGACGGCCGCAAACAAGAGGGCCGACAGATAGCTGTACACAGGATAACCAAACAGATTGACAAATTCCGTCTTGCGAAACAGCTCCCGATTGACGACCAGCACAAACGGGTTGATCACTTTGAACAGCACGTGTCCGGAGCCCATGTACGCTTCCTCCATATAGATCAATCCGAAGGCGGAGAACAGGCTGATGATAAAAGGCAGCAGGGCATTTTTAAACAGGCAGGAAACGAGCAGAAACGTCAGGCCGAGCACGAGAATTCCCGCCGTTTTCACCAAGCCGGACAGCAGGGCGTATTGGCCCAGGCTCACAGCAATCGATGAGTTTGCGAAATTCTCGACGGCGTACAGAGGAGAGGAAGCGGCTTCCAGAGAACCGAAGATCCCGGAAAATGCCGTGAAATCAATCAGCCAGAACCAGGAGCAGACGATACATATGAAGATGGCAGAAGCGGCAAGCTTGGCGATAACCGTTCGTCTTCCCCCTGCCTTCGTAGTCAATAAGAGGGTATCCATCTCCGTTTCCTTCTCGGTTACAAATACGCTCATTAAGCCGTACAGACAAATCAGCAAAACTAGAAACGCGGAAAAATCATAATGCAAGTAATATTGGTACATTTCCGTATAGGAAAAGTGGGATATAGCCCGTTCTTTAAAAAGCTCCGCAATGGCGGCATTCTTTCGGTATTCGTACCCATTGCCGACCGATTCATAAAAATCCATATTATCCTTGGCCGCAGTCACAATATCGTTAGCATGATTTCTGTACATATAGGCATACTTCATGGGCTTCACAAAGCACCAATCGAAGAAAAGGCGGTCGTTGTAGACATTTCCGGTGTAGGTATCGGGGTTATCCGTTCGCGTGCTTGCCGTACGATCGGCCGTTTGTTTCTCAAGAGGTCCATATATGGCCATGAGCCGTCCGATTTTTTCATCCGTTATTTTTCCTCCGAAGTCCTCGTACATCTCCCAATAGAGTTCCTTCCACTCGGGGCCAGAATAGTTTTTGGAAAGCAGCGAGTTCCCATCGTACACGCTGTATATTTTGGCAACGCTCAGGATGGAGAAAAGCAGCACGGCCAGAAGAACGGACGTTTTCAGGAAATGCTTGCGGCATTCATAAACGATTAGTTTTACCATTGCTCGCCCTCTCCGAAATAGTATAAGAAAACATCCTCCAAATTCGCCTGCACATGGACAGCATGGGGATCCGGCTGCTCGTCGGCAATCACCCTTAACAGAATTTTCTCCTGGTCCCGCATCATATTGCTGATTTTAAGGCGTTTCAGCTTGTCATCGACCGTCGCATCCGTCGCCGTTACATTCCAAACCTTCCCCTCCATTCCCCTCATTAGGGCCTGCGGCGTATCCTGCTTCACCAACTGGCCGTCCTTGAGCAGGATCACCTGATTGGCAATAAATTCAATATCGGAGACAATATGCGTAGCGAGCAATACGATTCGGTTCTCGGCAAATTTGGCAATCAGGTTGCGGAACCGGATCCTTTCCTGCGGGTCAAGTCCGGCTGTAGGCTCGTCCAGTATCAGAATATCCGGGTCGCCGAGCATTGCCTGTGCAATTCCGACACGCTGGCGCATTCCGCCGGATAGCGCTCCGATCTTTTTATTATGGGCACTGCTCAAATTGACGATCTCCAGCAATTCCCTGGCCCTCTTCTCGCCCTTTTCCATGGGAATATCTTTAAGCACACACATATACCGCAAGAAATCGATCACTTCAAAGTTTTTGTAAAACTGCGGATACTGCGGCAAATAACCGATATGGGACAGAAAGTCTATTCCCAAGCCCCGCACATCCTCGCCATTGATCAATATTTGCCCCTCATCGCTTTTCAAAATGCCGACAAAGATGTTAATCAGCGTCGTTTTTCCCGCACCGTTCGCCCCCAGCAAACCATAAATCCCGTTCTCCAGCTCGGACGTAAAGTTTTTCAGCGCATACTTGCCTTTATACTGCTTGGAAATTCCTTTGAAGGTTACTTTCACCCATCCGTTCCTCCTATGAAACAAAGCAGCTTTCTTCTTCTAAGAACAATTGGGACTTAAAAGAAGAAAGCGCCCGGTTTTCAAAATTAAAACTGACTGATCACCACTTTGGTTTCAATATCCGCCTGTGTTGATCCCAATAGCACAATGCAAGTCCTTATATCGTCGATCACCTTGATTTTCGGATCTCTGGCCATATAGAGCTCCTTCCCGTCACTCGAGACGAGCTGCTCCGCTTCCAGCTTACCGGTTTCCGTATGATATACCCGAATTTTCCATCCGGTGCCGTTCTTGTCTGCAAGCGAAGTGGCGAAATAGCGTCCCGAATCGGAGCCCGTTACAAATCCGCTTTCGCCCTTCTCCGTCAACGTATGAAGCTTCGTTGTCCCGCCGGGAGTATCCATAACCAGAATTTTTCCTGATGGAACCGTAAAATCCTCCGCCAAGAATAGCACCTTGTTGTAAGCCGTCAGTTCCTTGCATATGTAATTGTCGAAGGTCCGATTGGATAGTGCGGAGCCATCCGTGTTGACTGTACCGCACGTATCGAAAGAAGGCTTGCCGGGGATAGCGGGGACATCCAAGCTCTGCGCCTTGAAAGCAATAGTCTTGTCCTCGTTCGTGAACCCGATTTGCTCAATCGTGGCAAGGCCGGAGCGCCCCTTATAATCTTCAGAGAGCAAATCGATGACCGTTGTCCTCTTATCCTTTCTAAAATCATATAGATATAGGCCGGATAATGTTGCATAAGCTGCCTGGTTTCCATCGGAAGAAAACGAAAACGAGTCGGTAGACAATACGTCATCGCCATCAAGCAATGAATTGAAATGGAATTCGGATTGTTTATTCAGCTCCCGGTCATAGAAGACGGCGCTGTAGGCCATCCCTTCGTTTGTCGTCAACATACTCCCGTTGCTTTTGCCGGTACTGATTTTTACCCCGACCGCAACGTACCCGCTGTCAATCACCCAGTAATTTTCTCCCTCGAATGCTTCTCGCGGGGCTTCCGCCACAACATTCCCCGTGCCCAGGTCATATAAATACAGCTTGTCGGCCGATATGAGCACCTTATTGCCATCTGCGTAATGAATGCTCTTGATGTCGCCTTGGATCTTCTCCAATTTCAATTTGGAAACGACGGGAGTCGCCGCCATATCGGGTGTGTCTGTTTTATTGTTAGCCTGGCTTTCCGTACGGGGAGACGGATCTATCGAACGTTCTGAATTCGCATTGATTTGTGCGCATCCCGCAGCTAATAATACGGATAGAAGTAATATGACGATCAACAGCTTCTTATTCATAGGCCGCTTGGTCTCCATTCATTTATATAATAAGATGGACGCTGTTTTTTCCAAGACAACGACATCATCTGGGAAATCGGCGGCATTCACCGGAACCGAAACGACATAAAACGTATTGAGTTCCTCCAGTTTCCCTAAATCGATATCCGCGTCGATCACTGCCGCCTCGCCCTTGGCGAGTACCGTTTCAAAAGTGCTTCCTTCCTTGCCGATTAAAGGTTTATGATTGATGTAGAACGTATTTCTATACCTCACTCCGGGATGGCCGAATATTTGAAAGGTGACATGAAGGGTGCCGCTGTCCTTCACCTGGAGATTGTCGACCTTCGACAGAACCGCCCCGTCAAAATACAAACGGCTGAATACATTTTTCTCCAGAGTCTCCGAATCTATCGTTACAAAACCGCCCTGGGTTTCCATCATCTCTTTCGTGATCAGTTCGGCCGACAGGCGAACATCACTTAAATATTCGTTATGCGGGATAGAGGAAACATCGAGAGCCTCCGCGTCTTTGTCAAAAACAAGGGAAAACATCGATTCCAACGTATCGTGATAGCTTCCATAAGAACTCGTTTCTTTCATGTCCGGTATAAATGCCGGATTATATACGCTGGCAATGCTGACGCTCAAGGTCTCCCCCTGCTTGCCGGTGACCGGGGTGAAGATAAAGGAGAAAGGCGTCTGCACGTCATCCCCCTCCAGCTCAAAGATGTGCATATACTCATAAGGAGCATCGGCAGTATTAATTTTATAAGGCTGCGGGATTCCGTCTACGAAGACAAGAAAGCCGACATTTTTCGCCTTTCCGGCTGCATTTACGGTATAATCTAACTTTAATTCGCCGCCGCTATAGCGCAAGGGAAGTCTCGCGCCCGTTTCATCTAATTCCGGATTGGCCAGTCCATGACCAATATGGCCCAAAACAACGGTATCCTTGTCATCCAGTTCAAATGGATTGGAATCGGTATTGCTGATGTCGCTCGATCCATCCTCTTTAGTTGAACAGCCGGCTGCCAGCATGACAACGGCGACTAAAGCTACTACCAGCCTAAATATCCATGTCTTTTGCACATTGTCAACCCTTTCGAATTTCCTTCTACGCAGTCTTTCTCAATCCTTTACTAAATTAAAGACACCGGGCTCGGAAGACGGGTCTTGCTTAACCGTATTCGGGTTAACCTCGACTATACTCGCAGAATCATCGGCAGAAGTGTCACGCACAGGAGCGGGCTCCCCTTTGCCCTCAATTAAACGCGTCGAGGCGCCATTCATGGAAGCTTCAGGTCCAGGTGCCGCTCCGCTTGGCCCTGCTACCAGATTATCCTGTGTGGATTGAAACATCTTCGGTCCTTGAACCGATGCGTCATCCCCGGAAGCCCTTCCTTCCTCCAAGCTTTCCTTTGGAGCACCTGACAAGCTGCCGTTCACTGACGGATCGGGCTCCGATCCTTCCCCTTCTACTTCTCCATCCAAACCCGTCGGTGAAGTGGAACCTGTAAGCGGAGGATCCGGACGTTCCTTTTCCACCCCTACCTCCGCATCGGATGCTGTCAGGGGGGTCACGGTGTCGGAATTCTCCATGTTCAGCTTCAGCACAATCCCCGTGCTTAGCGTTGCTATAACGATGACGGCCACAATGGATATCCCCCATTTCTTGCTTCGGGAATCCATGATGGACAAAATTCTGTTCTTCATACCCTGTTTACCTCCGTAGAAATTAGTTGAGAACACGGTTTGCATCCGGGACTGCTTTCTAATCAGTCCGATAATGGTTTCAACATATCGCTGCCGGCCGTTCCTGTCCGTATTTTTGACCACTTCTTCGTCGCAGGAGATTTCACATTGGACGGAGATTTCTCTTGCCATCATATAGACGAACGGATTGAACCAGTGCAGGGCGGTCGCCAGAAACACAAGCGTTTTGTACCAAACATCTCCGCGTTTGAAATGAACCAGCTCGTGCTGCAAAATGAGCTCAAGCTGATCTGCCGGGAGATTTCCCGCCGGAAGCAAGATGACCGGACGGGCAAAGCCCATCAGCATCGGACTGGAAATGCCGGGACAGACCTTCAGCCTAACCTGCCGCCGGATTCCCAGCTCCGTTCGAACATCCTGCAGTGTGCTCAGGACTTGCGGAGCAGTGATCTCGTCGCTCCAGCGCTTGACCATTCTCAGAAAACGTCTGTGTCGAACGGCATGATAGGCGATAAATACGATCGCTCCTACAAGCCATAGGCTACCGGCAAGGACAGACCACGGAATGACGGGCGAGGTAACCGTCGCGGCAGAAACTGCCTGTTCCCCGAAGGAACCGCTCGCTGTCTTTAGCCCGGGGATCAGCGTATTTATATTAATAGCCGATGCTTGCGGGTGGAACCGGAACGGAATAATCAGTCCGACAACAATGACTAGCCACGCATAGTAGAGTCCTTTAGCCGTAAATTTCTTGGAAAGCAGAGGCGTAATAGCCATATACACAAGAGCAATAGCCGACATGGCCAGCGAACTCTCAAGTAAGGAAATCAATAAATTTTGCAAGAATTACTCCCTCCGTTCCTTGGCCCATTTCAGCAAATCATCCAGCTCTTTGTCCGAGAGCTGTTTCCCGTTGTACAGCGTATTGACAAAGCTCAGGAATGAATTCTCGTGGTATTGCTTCATAAAATTTTCCGTTTCCAAGGCAAGGTATTCCTCTTTACGGATCAGCGGATAATAAGTGCGCTCTTTCCCCTCCTTTTCGGTTTGCAGAAACCCCCGTTCCACCAAACGCATCATAAGTGAAATAACCGTGGGGGCTTTCCATTTCCGCTCGTTCCCGAGCTGTTCCATAATCATCGCGGTAGTGATAGGCGGTTCGTTAGCCCAGACGACCCTCATAATTTCAAATTCCGCATCGGGCAGCCTCTTTATATTTTTCATGTCTTCCAACTCCTTTTTTGACAATTGTCTTTTTTCATATTTTACACTTGTCAAAAATAATAGTCAATACGTTTGGCGAATATTTTCTACATTTGTCTAATATAAAGGGGCATAGGTGGTGTCACAGCAAATCCTGCTCTCCCTTCCCAACAAAATAAGAGAGGAAGATGGCTCGCGCCTCTCCCTCTCTGTTAAAACCTATACCTTTGTAAATAGGAAATTGTTTTAAAGACTTGCCGAAACCGTCCCTTCCGGGAGCTCCCCGTCAATCCCCAGATAATAGTGCCTGATCGGCCTAAGGTCCTCATTCAGCTCATACACTAACGGAACCCCTGTCGGAATATTCAACCCGACAATTCCATCGGCCGGGATATTGTCCAGATATTTGACCAGCGCCCTCAAAGTGTTCCCATGGGCGGAGATAATGACTCTCTGTCCTTCCCTAAGCACGGGGACTATCGTTTCGTGCCAATACTTCAGCACCCGCTCTTCCGTATCCTCCAGATTCTCGGTCAAGGGAAATTCCCCTTCCTTCAAATCCTTATATCGGGGATCGGCCGCTTCATATCTATCGTCCTTCATATCCAACTGAGGAGGTCTGACGGAGACCGATCTTCTCCACAACTGCACCTGCTCCTCCCCGTATTGAGCAGCCGTCTCCGCCTTATTGAGACCTTGCAGGGCGCCGTAATGTCGCTCATTCAGCATCCACGACTTGGCAACCGGAATCCACATGAGATTCATCTCATCCAGGATGATCCATAGGGTTCTAATCGCTCTCTTAAGCACGGATGTATAGGCCCTGTCGAATACAAATCCGTTCTTCGCCAGGATTCTGCCCGCCTGCCTCGCTTCCCTCAGCCCTTGTTCGGATAGATCGACATCAGTCCAACCGGTAAACCGGTTTTCCAGGTTCCATATGCTTTGGCCGTGACGAATAAGTACCATTTTTATCATAGCGGGTCCTCCTTCCATCCTTTTCCTTATTATAACCCTTTTTCATCCATTTTTCTTCTAAGCCCGACTTCTGGAAGACAAGAGTGGACTTTTCGCTGCTGGACTTTTGGTCCATAGCGAATGTCCAGTTACTCGAGACCGTTTGGGCTCCCAATCGCTGTTATCCTCGGACCTTCTCCAGTTCCAAAACGTTCTTCTTCGCTCCTTCTACACCTTACCAGGATGCTGTAGCTGCCGACAACCTACCACAAGATTTCCGTTCACACCAGCTTCTGGTACAAGTGCCCCAAATACCGCCAGCGGATGACAAAGAAATAAACCAACTGAACCAGGACGAAGGAGGAAAAAACGATCAAAGAATTGTAAGCAATGGAATAATCGACCAGAAACTGCAGAGCCATGAAGGCCACCCCGCTGTGAATCACAGCCAGCACAATCGGCAGGAAGAAGAGCAGAAGAAGCTGCCTTGTGACCATTCTTCTTAACTCGGATTTGCTCAGCCCAATTTTCGAAATCATCTGGTACTGACGCTCGTCTCTTTCCAAATCGGCATACAGCCGGAAGTAGATGAAGCTTGCGGCAAAAGTGAAGAACACGACTCCCACCAGCACACTGACAATGAGCAAAATGCCGTTGGATTGCTTGGAGCTCAGCCATTCGAATACCAGAGAGGATAAATAGTAATCCGCTTCCGGGTCCGGCGGGATCCGTTCTGCCAAAGCTAGGGCAACCCCTCTGGACTTCTGCCACTGATCCACTGCGAAATAGTAATACTCCTGAAGGCCGGATGATTCGGATATTCGGTCATACAAGGAATCCGCAACGACCACGATATTTCTGAAGGAAGGCAGGACCATGTAGGGCGCTGCTTTCTTGACGGTCAAGGAAATATCCAGTTTTCCCTGCATTAATGTCGCGGAAACCGGCAACCTGTCATTTTTCTTGAATCGGTCCTTCTCCGCTATCGTGCCCGGAACCAATATGGCTTCCTCTTCATTCAACGATTCGGCGGGATAACCGAGAGCGACCGCCAGCTGATTGTACTCGCTCAGCTTCAAGATGGTCTTTCCATTTTCGGTATAATCCGGAACGACCTTAGCTTCCCGATAGGACAAATTAGCGCCCTCCAGTTGGTCCTTGATTTCCTGAAGATGCTTCTCTTTCAAGCGGTTATCCGGACTGCTGGAATAGCTGTAGGCGAACGGGTTCGTCATCTCGGCCAGCCCCGGATCGGCGATCGCCAGGCTGGTGCCGATGCCGGTAAATGCGGAAGCTGAAATAACCGCTACGATGAAGAACATGACCGCATTGTCTTTCATCCGATAGCTTAATTCCGAGAGAGTCAGCAGATTGATTTTATTAAAGAACAACCGTTCCTTCTTCTTCAACGCCCGGATCACATAAACACTCAATTGAGTGAACAGAAAATATGTCCCCAGCACGACAAAACCTACCCCTGCCGCCAATAGGATCAGGGAAAACAATCTTTGCACCGCGAACAAAAAGACCATTGCATACCCTGCGCCAATCAGTAAAACAGCGAGCAGCGACAAGATCAGAGAAGCTTTGGGCTCCGGCTTGGGCTTCTCATCGGATCGAATCAGCTCCGTCAGTTGCACCCGCGTTCCCGTTCGCGAAGTGAACAGCGAAATCAGAACGAACAGAAGGAAGAACGCCCCGGCTGTCGTCCATACGGCTTGAATTGGAATATAGAAGGCCAGCCCTTTCTCAATATACAGAATGCTCGCGCTGATTAACAAAATAAGCTTGGAAAAGACGAGACCAATAAGTATTCCCGTAATGATCGCGGCCATCCCGATCATCATATTTTCTATGAAAACAAGCTTGTTCAACTGCTTGGGAGACATTCCGAGCGTCATCAGAATGCCGAATTCCTTCTTGCGGATCTTCAGAAATGCACTGACCGAATACAATAGGAAGAAAAAAGAGAAAATGAAAATCAGGTATTGGGACACTCTCATTCCCATCGTCGCCAATTGGCTCATCGTTTTACTTGTGGAAGCCAGCTCACCCTGCAGATTCGGATGGAACAGAAGCAGGGCATACGTAAAAAAAATCATGACCGAAAAGGCGCTGCTCAAAAAATGGGCCAGATAGGTGCGCTTGTTGCGCATGATGTTATTAAACGCGAATTGGCGAAAAGTCATGCGCATCCCCTCCCAGCAGCGATAAAACGTTAATTATTTTCTGATAGAAGGAGGAACGGTTGTCCCCGCAATGGATCTCGTTGAAGAACTGTCCGTCTTTAATGAAGACGACGCGATGGCAGTAGCTGGCGGCAATCGGATCATGAGTCACCAGCATCATCGTCGCTTCCTCCTCCCGGTTTAATTTGGCCATCAGCTCCATAACGTCGCGGGCGGCCTTGGAATCGAGATTTCCGGTCGGTTCGTCGGCCAGCACCAGCTTGGGGGAATGGATGAGGGCCCGGGCAATCGCCGTCCGCTGGGCTTGTCCTCCCGAGATTTCATAGGTTCGTTTGTCCAAGATGGATTCAATTCCCAGCTTTGCCGCCATCACGGCCACTCGCCGGTTCATTTCCTTCACATCTACCCCGTCAAGGGTCAGGGGCAGCACGATATTTTCTTTAACCGTCAAGGTGTGCAGAAGATTGAACGATTGGAAAATAAATCCCAGTTCACGGCGGCGGAAATACGCCAGCTTCTCTTTGGATAATTGGTGAGGGTTCTTGCCTTCAATCCGCACCTCCCCCGACGTAGGAAAGTCGATCGTGGAGACCAGGTTCAGCAAAGTCGTCTTTCCGCTCCCCGACGGTCCCATAATTCCGACAAACTCCCCTTTATCAATCGTTAAATTAATGTTGGAGAGGGCCTCATAAGGCACCTTGCCCGGATAAATTTTGCTCAGATCATGCACTTTTAATATTTCCATAGCTGTTAGATCTCCTTACCTTTTACCGTTCTGCTTACAGTTTACTCCAGCCTTGCCGTCTTTCCTATCGCATTGTCTTTCATTAATCTAACAACTTTGTAAGATTACGCGCAGTGAAGGCCAAATCCGCACCATTCTCTCCGGCAAAAAAAGAACCCCGGCTCCAAAATGGACTGGGATTCTCTCCGACGGATCGGCTGTCCTCCAGTACCCCGGGCCTCCCTAATGGGAAGCATGGGGGAAAGTGATTCGGACCGTAGTTCCGCGGCCCGTCTCGGACCGGATGTCAATCTCATGGTTCAGCTTGTCTACCACCTGCTTCACGAGATAAAGTCCCATACCGGTCGATTCTTTAAAGAGCCGGCCATTCTCTCCGGTGTAGAACGGATAGAACACGCGCGACAGATCCGATGCCGGGATGCCGACTCCGCGATCCCTGATTTCGAGATGGACCGCCCGCCCCTCGGAGGAAGCGGCGACGGTGATCTTCTCCCGGCTGCCGGCCGAATATTTGATGGCGTTGGACAGCAGCTGCTGCAGAATAAAGCGAAGCCACTTGGCATCCGTTTCCACGATAAATCGGGAATCGACCTGGATTTCCGGATACACATAGCTGCGGATGAACAAACGTTTATTTTCGCCGATCACGTCATTGACGATCTCGCGCAGCGACACCTTGTCAACGTGAAAATCCTGCTCGAATGTTTCAAGCCTGGCCATGTACAGCACCATCTCCAGTCCCGCCCGCATCCGGTCCGTTTCCTCCGAAATACTTTCGAGCCGCGGGTCCTCCTCATTCTGAATGATCAACTCAATGACGGACAAAGGGGTTTTCATCTGGTGAACCCATTGATTCATAAAGGTTAGGTGGTTTTGCTGCTTTCTTTCCCACGTTTTTAATTGCTGCTGGTAGTTGCGGTACAAGGAATTCAGCAGCTGCCCCAGCGCCTCCGGCACTGGGGCAGAATCCAGTTCTTGAATAGATTCGCTCAGCGATGTTTCGGGACTCGATAACCGTTCATAAAACCTGCGATGGCTGTAGTACCGGAACACCAAGTAGCCCGTTAACAGAAACAATCCCAGAAAAACGGCATACAAGGCGGTGGACAGATGGTCGTAACCGTCAAACCAGTAGACAAGAAGGACAACGAACAATTGAACGATCGTGAAGCCGATCAGAGGTAGGTGCTCCCGCAAAAACAATCTCATGTCCGTTCTTGAGCCTCCCACGTCTTGTTCAGACGATAACCTACTCCGCGGACGGTTTCCAGAGCTTCCTCGATGCCGAGCTCCGTCAGCTTTTTGCGTATGCGCGTTATATTGACGCTGAGCGTATTATCGTCCACATAGGTATAGTCGTCCCAGAGCTTGTCCAGGATCATTTCCCGGCTAACGACACGCGGACAGCGCTCCAGCAGTGTTTCGACCAGAACCGTCTCCTTTCTCGTCAGCGGAACCATGCGCCCCTTCAGATGCAGCTCCATCCTCTCCGGATAAAGCACTAGGCCGTCCCTGTCCACGGTCCTTTCGCTCATCTTGACCGCATAATCGCCGTATACACGCCGAAGCTGGCTGCGGATTTTGGCCATGACGACCTCATAATGGAACGGTTTGGTAATATAATCATCCGCGCCGTTCTCTATCGCTCTGACCTGATCCATCTCCCCGTTTCGCGCAGAAATAAAGATGATCGGGCAGGTCGAGACGGTTCGGATCTGGCGGCACCAATAATACCCGTCGAAGCTCGGCAAATTAATGTCCAGCAGCACCACATGGGGCTCCGTCTCTTGAAATTGCTCCAGAACGCGCTGAAAATCTTTAACGACGATCCCCTCGTCCCCATATTTTTGAATATAGGACTGCAGAAGCTCGGAAATTTTGGGATCATCCTCCACAATCATAATTTTGTACATCATTTACTCTCCCTTCCCGACAGGGGCTTGGATGGCTAACCGGATATCATCCGGCTAGCCACAGCCGCAGCCAGACTTTAACACCCGAAGCAGAGATAAGCCTTCAGCCTTCTCCCTTTGGTTTCATTATAACGCTATGATAAACTTAGGAATAGCTGCAGCCTATATGAGAAAAGGGGATTGGCTATGAGCAGATTGAGTCCGTATATCTATTGCGAGGATGCCAGAAAACAAGCCGATTTTTATGCAAAAGCACTGGGCGGGGAAATTGTGAGCGTACAAACCTTCGAAAATTGGCCCGACGCTTCCCCGGAAGAGAGAAGCAGAGTGATGCACCTCGTGCTCAAGGTCGGCGAGCTGCAGATTTTTATGGCCGACTCTTCCCCTAACCGCTCCGGAAATCAGATTGATCTGGCACTCGAACTGCAGTCGGAAGCCGAAGCGAGAACCGTATTCGAGCGGCTATCCCGGGATGGAAGGGTCATTTTCCCTCTGAAGTTAATGCCTTGGGGCTCGATGCTGGGCCGCGTCGAGGATCCGTTCGGAGTCCGCTGGCAAATTGCAGTAAAATAAACGCTTTTTTTTGAAATACGCGTTCCCCCGCTTGAATGGATTGGTGCCCTGCCCATTAGGGTAAGGGCCTGAATTTTCCTTTGACATGAAACCAAAAGGTTTCATATAATGATTTTTAAGCCAATACAGGAGTTGAGCTAAATGAATGAAGAGCTGCTGAAGAAATTACGTTATAAAAGCGGACAAGCTGCCGCTGTTCTTAATTCCCCGCCAGGATTCAGTCTTGGAAATGAAGCGAGCGACAGCACGGACGGCATCTGTGATTTCGTGCTGCTGTTCGTGAACAACGCCCGGGATACGGAGGAATGGCTGCCGCGGGTTCTTCCGATATTGAACGAGGACGCCCTGTTCTGGATCGCCTATCCCAAGCAAAGCTCTAAGATCAAGACCGATATTAACCGGGATACATTAAACGCTATCGTACAGAATAGCTCCGAGTACAGAGCGGTCAGCAATGTATCGGTGGACGAAACTTGGTCGGCCTTGCGTTTTCGCCCGCAGAGCAAGGTAAACACCAGAAAGTAAGATACTTATTTGATGATGGGAGGACTTAAACATGACCAAAAATTCTAATGCCCTGCCCGATATCCGTAAAACACAGATTTTTAACGCGCCTATTCAGAAAGTATGGGAGGCCGTTGCGACTGCAGAAGGCATGGCCTCCTGGTTTATGCCGAATGATATGCAGCCCGTCGTCGGCCATAAATTTCAAATCAACGCGGGTCCGTTCGGCATGTCGCCCTGCAAAGTAACGGAAGCGGAGCCGCCCCATCGCCTTTCCTTCCGCTGGGGCAAGGATTGGACCCTAACCTTCGAACTGAAAGAGCTGGACGGCAAGACAGAGTTCACTCTGATCCATTCCGGGTGGGATACCGAAACCGTTACCGAATTCGGCGAATCCCACGCCTTGGTCCACGACCGGATGAGCGGAGGCTGGACCGGATTGGTTAAGAAGCTGGGCGAGTATGTCGAGGCTTGACATGACCTCTCCGAAAGTGGATGTTTTCCAAGCCATTGCCGATCCCACCCGGCGCAAGCTCCTCAGACTGATCGATGACCGGGAGATGGCCGTGACGGCGATTAGCGGACACTTTCCGATAAGCCGGACGGCCGTTTCCAAGCATTTGCGCATTTTGGCCGATGCAGGGCTCGTCAAGGAGAGGAAAGTCGGGCGGGAGACACGATACCGTTTTGAGCCGGAGCCGCTTCTCGAATTGAAGCGCTGGCTTGCTTATTTTGATCGGTTTTGGGATAACAAGCTGTCCGTGCTGCAGCATTATGTGGAGTCCGATGGATCCGCCTCCACCCCGTCCCCCGCACGGCTGCAAGCATCTACGGATAAGGAGAAGAAAGAGTAAACGGAAAAGACAGTCCACGCTTTCTACGGATTACCCGATAGTATTAGCGCCGGACTGTCTTTTTCTATCTGTGTCGTCGAATTATACGCCGCAAGCAAGCACTATTCTTTAGCCGTCTTCGTGCTGAATTGATTGGTCATCGTCCGGATCTGACCGTTAAGGACACTAACATCCGGCGTTTCTGCAGGTTTGTCCTCCAGGTTGTATTTAGCCTTCAACCGAACAATTCTCAGCACGCTCTCGTTGATCCGTTCCTCGGTCAGCTTGCCTTCGGCGACACTTTGCTTTATGGCGGCGATCACGGCATCGACATTGGCATACTCGTGGGCAACCAGCAATATATCCGTCCCTGCCTGGACAGAGAGAACGGCGGCTTCCCCGATGCCATACCGATTGACGATTGCCCCCATAGTGAGGTCATCCGTCAGAATTACCCCATCGAAGCCCAGCTTATCGCGCAATTGTCCCGTCACTACCTTCTCTGACAAAGAAGACGGATTCTGCCCGTCAATCTCGGGAAACAGAATATGCGCCACCATGACGGCGTCCGCTCCTTCCCGGATGGCCTCCGCGAACGGCTTCCATTCCAGACCGGCCAAATCCTGCTCGCTCTTCCTGATGACCGGCAGGTCGAGATGGGAATCGGTCTCTGTATCTCCATGCCCCGGAAAGTGCTTGACTACCGGGATGATCCCGGTCTCCGCCATCTTCTTCATTACCTCGAGCCCCATGCCGGTTACGGTCTCAGCGTCAGAACCGAAGGAGCGGTCTCCAATAACCGGATTCTTCGGGTTATTGTTAATATCCAGCACCGGGGCAAAATTCATATTCAACCCCATTGCTCCGACCTCTTCGCCCAGAATCCTTCCGAGCTCTCCGGCCGCTTCCGGGCGGCCCCATCGTCCCACCTCCTGAGCGGTCGGCAGTTGATCGAAGCCTGGAAGCCGGCTTACCCGCCCCCCTTCCTGATCAACGGACAGAAGCAGCGGAACCGGATGGCCCTCATTCCATTGCTTGAGCCGGTTGCCGAAGCTAACGACTGAAGCCGGGTCGGATAAATTGTTTTTATAAAAAATAATGCCCCCGACATGCTGCTGCTTGATCATTCTTTCGTCCCGGGCCGAAGGGACCGTCCCATCGACACCGGCAATGATCATCTGTCCGATTTTTTCGTCCAGTGTCATCCGGTTCACAATGCCGGCAAGCCCCTCCTCCTCTTCTGCCTCAGCAGAAGGGCCGGGTACGGGTTCGGAGC
This sequence comes from Paenibacillus sp. SAFN-117, assembly GCF_051966115.1. Lineage (NCBI taxonomy): Bacteria > Bacillati > Bacillota > Bacilli > Caryophanales > Paenibacillaceae > Paenibacillus > Paenibacillus sp. SAFN-117. The sequence continues at coordinate 29,732 of NZ_JBQCLK010000046.1, read as the reverse complement.
TGGGCTCGGGTACCGGGGACGAGGATGGTTCGGAGGATGGTTCGTAGGACGGTGTCGGCGGTCCGGAAGGGGCCTGGCCGGCTTGGGCACATCCCGACAGGAGCAAGATCATTATTAAGGAGGCCGCGCATATTAACCATGTCCGTTTTTTCATGTCAATCACCTGCTGTTCATAATTTTTATCATCATACCACAACAGGACTTCCTGTCCCAATCCAAGGTTGTATATAAGGCGTTAGACTCTTGTTCCGCAGCCTCCGTTCTATGGTATGATTAGATTAAAATCCTTAAAGAGAAAGAGGGATTAAACCAATGCAGGAACTTGATCAAAGAACCAGGCCTCTGTTTGACCAGAATCTTTATCTGAACACCTTGCGTAAAAAGAATACGAAATGCACCATCATCACCGTGAATGGGGTACAGCTAAAGGGAACGATCACTGCTTTTGACAAATATGTCATCGTTATCCACGACTCCTTCGGCAAGCAGCAAACCTTGTATAAATCGGCCCTGTCCACCATTATTCCGGAAGTTCCCGTCGAACTTCAATCCGGATCCGATTGCAGTTAATATTATACGCAGCCACCGGCAGAAACCTACCGGTGGCTGTTGTTTTTTCCGGCACGGTGACCTGGCTTTGAAAAGCTCCCCAATCGCAGAAGAACGATCAGATGTAGAAAAAGTGTAGAATTCGCCTCCAATCCCTCCCGCCCATTCTTCCATCTGTTACAATAAACATGATTTTACTGACTACGGAGGACTGAATAGGAATGTCTCAGTTTATTGCAATTGTTGACGACGAGCTTCATATTCGGCAAATTGTTGAAGCCTATTTGCAGCGGGAAGGGTATCGCACGATCGGTGTTTCATCCGCGGAAGAAGCGCTCCAGCTGCGTAAAGTAATGCCCCCCGATCTGTGGGTGCTGGACATTATGCTGCCCGGCATGGATGGCTATGAATTCTGCCGGCAGATCCGGAACGACGACGAGGTGCCCATCATCATGATTTCCGCCAAGGATGAGGAAGTGGACAAAATTATGGGACTGGAGCTGGGAAGCGACGATTATTTAACGAAGCCGTTCAGCCCGCGCGAGCTGGTGGCCAAGGTCAACCGACTGCTGTTCAGGTGGTCCATGCAGCAGGCGAATCCCGGCACGGGATGCGCGGCTTCCCCGACAACTCTGGTGGTTGGGGCTCTGCAAATCATTCCAGAAGAAAGAAGAGTATATTGGCACGGCTCCGAGCTCGAGATGACAGCGAAGGAGTTTACCCTGTTGTACATATTGGCGGAAAGACCGAACCATGCTTATTCCCGAAGCGAGCTGTTAAATGAAGTCTGGGGTGCAGATTATTACGGCAGCGACCGGGCGGTCGACGATTTGGTGAAACGGATACGCAAAAAAATGGATAATCTCCCGCTGGATACCGTGTGGGGTTACGGATACAGGCTGCGTTCCACAGAGGAGGAGCCGTCATGAGGCTGCTGACTCGCCTGAATCTAGCATTCGGTTTACTCCTTCTTTTTCTCCTTATCGTGACCGCTTGGTTAATGAGCACGTTATTGTTGGATATCCTGATCGACAGCCAACGGAAAGAAATGAGGGAACAAGGCCGGGCTGTCATGCTGCAGTATATGGGGACCGGGTCCTCCCACAGCAGCGGTACGAATAGAACCGTCGATTTGGTCACGCAGATCGTTTCGCCGAATGCCCATATGGCCTTCCTCTATTCCAACAATAATGCCATTTCCCTGCCCGTCTCCAACGAAGAGTACACGGAGATTATTCAGAATGCCCGGGAGCTGGCTCTAGGAGAAGGCAATGTATGGAAGGGCCAGCAGAACACATACCTGATTGAGACGATCCAGGCGAACGATTATTCGGACAAGCTGGTCGTCGCTGCTCCAATGGACCGGTTGAAATCGATCCAATTCAGCTTCATCCAACGAATGGTCCTCATCTTCGGGTTGGGTGCCTTGTTCGCGCTGCTGCTCAGCATATTCATTACAAGGCGGCTGGTCACTCCCCTGTCCACTCTGCGGGATGAACTGCACAAAGTGCAGAATCGCCGCTTCTCCGAGGTTCAGATGGTGAAGGCGGGCGGAGAAATCGGGGAGGTCGCCGCAAGCGTCCATAAGCTGGCTGCCGAGCTGGACGGGTATCATCGGACGCAGAAGGAATTTTTCCAGAATGCTTCACATGAACTGAAAACTCCATTGATGAATATTCAAGGTTATGCGGAAGGAATCCGGGACGGCGTCTTTAAAGAGGAGCAGGCGAAGCACGGATTGAACGTCATCGCGGAAGAGTGCGAACGACTTAAGAAAATCGTGACGGAAATCATGCTGCTGGCCAAGCTCGATATCGAGGACGGAATCTTCGCCCATACGGAAGTAGCGATCCATCAGGTCGTTGCCCGAACGATAGAAAAGCTCGATCCTCTTATCATCCAAAACCGGATTGCGGTTGAATACAGAGAGGATGATACATCGCTTGATGCTATCATCTATGCCGATCCGGACAAGCTAATTCAAGCGTTGCTGAACGTAATCGCCAATGCGATCCGGCACGCCCGTTCGTCTGTCGTCATCCGTTCCTTCTGCAAGGATGGCAGCATCGTCATTGAAGTGACCGACGATGGGGAAGGAATTCCGGAAGATATCGTTCCGAAGCTTTTTTACCGTTTTGTCAAAGGACATGACGGGGAGAACGGGCTGGGGCTCGCGATTGCCCGCGCCATTGTCGAACGGTGCTCGGGAAGCATCACCGCCGAGAACCGACCGGAAGGAGGAGCCTTGTTCCGTCTCTCCTTCCCCCTGCAAAATAAATAGGCGGATGTTTTTTTCCTGAAAGAGCACAGCGTCACCGCGGAATCATATGGGAGCGTTTTACACAGTTTTTACATGCATTTCCCATCTGGAAACCCCAATTTGTTCCTTCTCATTTGCCGATATAAACCATGATTCGGATTTCAGCTCCCCCGCCCGCTCCATAATTCCGAATCCTTATCCCGGCTGCATATTAATTATCAAGGAGGACAATGACGTTGAGGCAAGGAAGATTGCAAAAAATCGTTCAGGTTGTATTATGTATGACCATGCTTTTCTATTGCATGGGAGCAGGCAGCGTAATGGCAGCGGAGGAAATCTCCCGGCTCGTTCTGTCCAAGAACGAGCTGACAATGGAGATCGGCGACACCCAATCGTTAACGGCTACCGCAGTCTATGTCAACGGCAAAACGGAAGAAGTGACGATCAAGACGGATTGGGAGAGCGAAAATCCGGAAGTGGCGTCGGTCTACGCCGGTACCATTACGGCAAAGGGCGAAGGAACCGCTGTCCTGACGGCGACCTATCAGGGGAAGACAGTCGTCGTCAAGGTAACGATTCACAAGAAGGTCAAGGCTTTGACGAAGGATCGTCATTCCCTGCAGCTTCGTACCGGCGTTAAAGAGCAGGTGGAGTTAACTGCTTTTTACAGTGACGGGACGAAGGAGGTCGTGACCGAGAAAGCCGAATGGAGCGTCGACAATTACGAGGTCGCGACAGTCGTCAACGGTACGGTGGAAGGACTGGGCTCGGGGACGGCCACCGTTGTAGCCAAGTTCGGGAGCCGTTCGGTCTCGATTCCCGTCAGCGTTGAGCTGGTCCGCCGGCTGGATGCGGACAAACCCCAGGTCTCCCTGCTTGTCGACGGCACGGAGAGAATAACGTTGCAGGCCACCTTCCCCGACGGCACGGTCGAGGATGTGACCGAACAGGCGGAATGGTCCAGCAGCAACGAAACGGTGGCCGACGCCATCCGCGGCGAGATTACGGCTTACGCTCCCGGCGAAACCGTTATTACGGCGAAATACGGAAGCAAATCGGCATCGGTCAAAGTCGATGTCGACTCGGCCAAGAAGCTCGAGGTGGATCGGCAAAGCTTATTTATGAGGGTAAACAATACCGAGCAGCTTACTTTAAAAGCCACTTATGCCGACGGTCGAGTCGAAGATATCACGAATGCGGCGAAATGGACCTCCAGCGACGAAAAGATTGCCTTTGTCAGCAAAGGGAAAGTCCATGCCTCTGCTCCGGGCGAGGTTATCATCACCGCCCATTTCGAAGCAAAGTCGATTGATATCGCGATTGATGTGGAAGTTCCGCGTCTTCTGGAGATAGACCGGGAGTTTCTTTCCTTGCAGAAGGGCCAATCCGAACCGTTAAAGCTGTTCGCCACCTATCAGGACGGAACCCGGGAAGACGTAACGAACAAAGCGGAATGGAAGTCGGATAAGGAAGCAACCGCATTTGCTGCAAAAGGCGTGGTTACCGGTAAACGCTCCGGAGAAGCTACGATAACCGCGAAGTATGGTAATAAAACGGCATCCATCGTCGTAGACGTAGATATTCCTAGAAAACTGACGACAGACATCGATTCCCTCGCCCTGCAAAAAGGAGATACCCATCAAGTTACGGTACATGCTGTTTATGCAGACGGCCGGATGGAAGAGGTTACCCATCAGGCTGAATGGTCGGCCGGCTCCGACTCCTCCGTGGAAGTCCGCAGAGGGCTGATCACCGCGACGGACAGCGGAGAAGCCAAAGTAACCGCCACATACAGCGGCAGGACGGTTACCATTCCCGTCTTTGTGGACGTCGTTCAGGAGTTGAGCGCAGACCGGAAAACCTTGATGCTGAATCAGGGGCAAACCGGTTATATTAAATTGACGTCCACCGATAAGGCCGGCAATGTCCGGGATGTTACCCGCGATGCGGAATGGTTATCCAGCTCTCCGAAATATGCCGATGTTAGCAAAGGTGCGGTTACGGCCTTCGAAAGAGGCAAAACGATCATAACCGCCAAGTACGGAGGCCAGTCCGTCACCATTGCGGTAGATGTCGATATCATCACGAAGCTGACCGCCGATACCCGGGCCTTGTCTCTGAAATCCGGCGATCAGAAGCAGATCGCCGTGACGGCTACATTCTCCAACGGATCCGAAAGAGACGTAACGGCAGAGGCAGACTGGAAAACCTCCTCTTATAAAGTTGCTGACGTCGACCATGCGGGGCAGGTCACCGCTGCCGGATACGGGAAAGCGAAAATTACGGCCTCATACGGCGGCAAATCTATCTCCGTTCAAGTCGACGTAGATACTTTGAAATATTTAAAAACAGACGTAGTGCAGCTGGAATTGAAAAAAGGCCAAACATACTCTGCCAAGGCCACCGCTACTTATGCGGACGGCACGGATGAGGATGTGTCCGTCGAAGCTTTATGGCAATCTTCAAAATTAATAGTAGCGGATGTTAAAGACGGAATCATTCGGGCGAACGGGCCGGGCAAAGCGACGATCACAGTGAAATTCGCAGGCAAACGGACGAAAATTATCGTGACGGTAACGGATTAGCGGTGAAAAAAACTCCCCTTCTCGCTTCGGCGGCAAGGGGAGTTTTGATGTGTATGAAGAGACCGGAGCTCCGGCCTAATCAAACGCTTAATATTAGCCTCCAGACTCCATAAACGCAAACAGCGTTCACCGCAATCAGCAGAGGAATCCCGATCACGAAGGAAGAATGCTTCGTCTTATGACGAAACCTTCTCATCCCCAACCACGACCCGACCGCACCTCCCGCCAGAGCCAGACCGAACAGCCTTCTTTCGGGAATTCTTCTCTTTCCCTTGCCGGCCAGAGCCTTGTCCCGTCCCATTGACCAATAGCCGAGCCCGTTGACCAGCAGCAAATAAATAATCAATAATTTCATTCTTCCGCCTCTCCCCCTTAACCCTCTCGCGATTTATGCTAATCGATTTTGCCGGGCCTTGCAACTGGCTATCGCTCGAATCGGCAAGCTCATGTATAATAGAAACCACATTTGTAAAGCAATAGGAAGAAAAGGAGGTCCAACCATTGAATATCAAAGAAGTCGATTTGCCGGGAATCGGCCGTAAATTTCAACTGCAAACCCGTACCGGAGATTCCGTGGTCGTCGTCATTCATGACAACGGACTGCGCGAAATATATCACTTTGGCGAAGATGAGCAGGAAGAATGCTTGTCCAACATCTCCCTAGAAGACGACGAAGCGAGGCAAATGGCCGCAATTATCGGCGGCATGAGCTATAAGCCCAAGGCTTTGGAAGAAATCGAGATGTCCCTGGAGGACCTTGTTATTGAATGGTTTAAAATCGAACCGGATGCCGCCTGCGTCGGCCAAACGATCGGCGAGCTGACGATCAGACAAGCTTCCGGTGCCGTCATCATAGCGGTTATCGATAAGACACGACATACCAAGGTAATCAATCCCGGACCCGAGCATGTGCTAACCGCTCATTGCACCCTCGTCGCTACCGGCGAAAGAGAGCAATTAAAGAAACTTAGAGCCCTGCTGCAGCTCAAGAAGCAGCAATAGCCCTGTCCCACGCCAAAAGGCCATGTGATGCCCCTATCCATTCCCGGGGACCGCATGGCCTTTGTTATTAGTTGTGTTATTCAACGGGTTGCTATTGCCCCGGCTGCTCTGTTTTATTGCCTCTGCCGAACAGCTTAACCGCCAGGTTGTAAATCCGTTTGGATTCCTTCGTCAAGAGCGGTCCAAGTATGGCCAGAAGCAGCACATACAGCACCGCGAACGATTGGACAACCGGAAGCAGTCCGCCCGCTTTGCCAATATTGGCCATAATGATGGAGAACTCTCCGCGTGAGGATAGGGTCAGACCGATATTGACGGAAGCTCGCGGCGAGATTCCGGCGATTTTGCCCGCCAGCATGCCGGCAACCAGATTCCCGATAATCGTCAGCACCACCGCCAATAATGCCATGCCGACCGCTCCGCCCAGGGACGCAGGGGCGATTGTTAATCCGAAGCTGAAGAAGAACATCGCCCCGAAGAAATCACGGAAGGGCAAGATGAGCTGCTCGATCCGCTTGACGTGAACCGATTCAGCCAATACGAGCCCGACCATCAGAGCACCGATAGCTTCGGCCACATGGAACGTTTCCGAAAATCCCGCAATGAGAAACAGTGCGGCCAGAATAACCAATAGGAATAACTCGGGCGATGATATATTCAGCCCTTTATCCACATACTTGATGACTCTGCGTCCTACAATAAGGAACAAGAGAATGAAGATAAGAGCCGATAACGATGTCAGCAGTACCCCCAGGAAGGAGGTCGCTCCGCTTAACACCAGCCCCGACAGAATCGAAATATGAACGGCAATAAACAAGTCATCGAACATGATCATTCCCATGATGATTTCCGTTTCCCGGTTGGCCGTCCGTTTAAGGTCCACCAATACTTTGGCTACAATGGCCGTGGACGAGCTGGTCATGATTCCCGCGATGACCAAGGTTTCCTTGAGCGGCATACCCATCATCCAACCGAGAAGGAGTCCGAACAGGAAGTTAATAATAATATAGAACAGCCCGCCAATGACAATCGATTTTCCGGATTTCATCAGCCGCCCCACCGAAAACTCCAGCCCCAGATAGAAAAGCAGGAACAGGACGCCAAGCCGGCCCATAAAATCAATAAATTCGGAGCTTTCAATAAACCGGAAATCAAAAATCCATACGTGGGGGGCATGCGGGCCGACAGCCATCCCGACCAATATATAGAAGGGAATGACCGAAAAGCGAAGCTTCGTTGCGATCAAACCTACTGTTGCCACCAATAAAATAGCCAATCCTACTTCAAAAATGATCGTATCCATAATTCCCCCCTGTTATTCGTCTCCGTTTAGCAAAAACCTCTTCAGCTTCTTGATATGTTGTCTTTCTCCCGCGACAATTAGAGTGGAATCTGCCTTTAGTGGATAGTCTGGTCCCGGATTAATATATTTATTATGATTCTTCTCTACGACCGCCAGGATGGATGCGCCCGTCCTCTTGCGCACATCGAGGTCTCCTATGCTGGACCCTACGCAACGGGCATCTTGCTCGATCTTGTACCACTCGATGACCAGATCGTCGAGTGCGACATCGATCGTTTCCAACGCACGGGGGCGATAAGTCATTCCTCCTATGATCCCTGCAATCATTCTGGACTCCTCATCATCCAATGTAACCATAGAGATACTTTCTTCGGGATCCTTATAGTCGAAGTGAAACAGTTCTCTTCTCCCATCGTCATGAATAATGACAACCAACTTGTCACCGGAGCGCGTGTCCAGTTGAAACTTGCGGCCAATTCCAGGCAAATCAGATTCACGGATATTCAAAATGATAGTCCCTCCGCTTTCTTTATTCACAATATAAGTCGGGTTTCCCGGCTTCGTAAGGTGATTTTTTATAACGATCGAACTTTACAGCACGATTCCATCGGATTTCACAAAATGGGTCTGTCCGACAAAATATGAATTAGATTCATTATTTCATTTATATAAAGGCCAAACTGCATAAATTATTCACAAATTTCTTAACTAGTTTTGAAAATAGGCGCACTTAATTAGCCCTCCCCTTATATCCGTCTACAGGCGGAATCGGAGGTAAAGAAAGCTTGACTGAAGTTTGTTTGGTTAAAATAATTAACGAGGTAGATAGTTAACGTGATTAAACAACGTAAGTCGAGGTAAATTTAATAGGCATTAGAAATATGCCCTTTATAGCAAGGGGAATGAAACGAAACAAATAAATTATAGGCGGCAAAGCCAAAACCAGCAGCAATAGAGGGAATAGCGGAATCCAGGACAGCCATTTATGAAGCCATATGAGGCCGATCTTGGCGGTATTTCGGGTGGTTATAATCGAATGCTCTTTAATGGAAGAGACGAGTGTCGGAGATTCTTCAACCAAAGGATGGCTGGTATCCACAAACAAAGAGGAGGAAATAAAAGTAGTCAACAGGACGAATGCTAAGATCAAAAAGTAACTGCGGAAGCTGACTGTGGCGGTTGATCTCATTAGCGTACCTCCTGTTGGTCATTTTCATAGCTATCTGCAAGAACGGGAAAACGGGAAAACGAATATCCCGTCCCCAATTCATTGAATTCTAATAGTAAAAGTAGGGATATGCACAGAACAAATAATTTCCCCCAATAATTAAAACTATCATGCATATTGCAACCAGTCAAGTCTTCTGCGCGGGAAAGAATTCGCCGTCCAGAATAAACTCCGCCGGTCCCTTCATATAAATATGTGAATTTTCAGACCACACAATTTCCAGATCGCCACCAAGCAGGTGGACAGTGATCGGGGTGTTCCGCTCCAGCAGCCCGTTCAAAATTCCGGCAGCAACCGCCGCACAGGCTCCGGTGCCACAAGCTTGCGTGATTCCCGAGCCCCGCTCCCATACCCGGTAATCGATCTCCCGGGGCCCCCTTACCTGAACGAATCCGACGTTAACCCGTTCCGGGAATATGGGGGCAAACTCAATCGAAGGACCGATTTCATGAATAGGCACTTCATTCACATCGGGGACGAACAGAATGGCATGAGGATTTCCCATGGACAAGGCGGTTAGCCGGTAAGTTTCGGAGACGATCGCTACTTCCTCATCGATTGTAGTGCTTGCTGGGTCCCCGAGCATGGGGACCTCCGCTTTCGTTAAGCGGGGCGCTCCCATATCGACTGTAACCTGCCTCACCTTGCGGCCGAAGTCCGCATCGACCTCTACCGATACTGTTCCCCCCAGCGTTTCGATCGTAAACTCGCGCCGGTCGATCATGCGGCGTTCATACACGTATTTAGCCACGCATCTTAGCCCATTGCCGCAATTTTTCGCTTCCGAGCCGTCAGCATTGAAGATTCGCATGCGAAAATCGGCGCATTCCGAAGGGCCTATGAGAATCAGCCCGTCCGAACCGACTCCGGTATGAACATCGGATACAACCCTTGCCAGCAGCTCCAGCCTCTCCTCCGGAATGAGCTCCTGCCATTGATTTACGTAAACGTAACAGTTTCCCAGACCATGCATCTTGGCAAACTTCATAGCTGTTCTCCCTCCCCCGTCAAAATAGGAAGTCGGCCTCAGCCAATCTTCGTCTGATTTCATCTATAATCCGCCGTTCCTCCTGCTCGCTGCCGGCCTGGAAAGTAACGGAAAAGCGGACATAGCGTTCTCCGTTATTGTCCCAGGGAACGGTAGAGATCAAGTGATGACGGATTAAATAATCACTGAATTGCTCGGCACTGCCAAATTCCGGTCCGCCTTTGACCGCTTTGGGTGCTTCGGTATACAGGAAGAAGGAGCCTTTCGGCTTGTGCGCCCGAAACCCCGCTTCGCGCAAAACCTGCACCAGCATATCATGCCGCCGCGAATACTTCTCGCTGATTCTGCGCGTGATATCCGGGTTGTTGAGAGCGAAAGCGGCCGCTTTCTGAATCGGGATGAACTGGCCCGAATCGCAGTTGTCCTTGATGGTGGCGAAAGCCTTCACCATTAACGGGTTGCCGGCGATAAATCCGATTCTCCAGCCCGTCATATTGTACGACTTCGACAAGGAATGAAGCTCCACCCCCACCTCCTTGGCACCCGGTAAGGACAGAAAGCTGAGGGGCTTCTCCCCGTCGAACACGAGAGCCGAATAAGCAGCGTCGTGTACGACCGCAATCCCGTTATGCTTCGCGAAGCGCACGACCTTCTCGAAAAATTCCGGTGTGGCGGAAGCACCCGTCGGATTGTTCGGATAGTTCAGATATAACAGCTTGGCCTTGCGCAATAGATCGTCCGGCAGGGCATCCAAGTCCGGTAAGAACCGGTTGTCCTCCGTCAAGGGCAAAGATACGACGCGACCGCCCAAATATTCGGTATGCGTGCCGAGAACCGGATAACACGGCGAGGGCATAAGAGCGACATCCCCCGGATTGATAAAAGCGTACGGGAGCATCGCCAAGGCCGGCTTGGAACCAATCACGTGGTTGATCTCGCTGTGCGGATCGATTCCGGCCACGCCGAATACCTGCCCCATATAGTCGCTGGCTGCCTGCTTGAATTCGAAGACGCCGTTATCGGCATAGAACCGGTTTTCCGGCTTGGCGGCTTCCTCGGCGAGCAGGCGGACGACCCGCAGATCGGCCATCTCGTCCGGCTCTCCAACTCCCAGATCGATCAATTCTTTCCCGGGATGCTGCCGCAGCGCCCATTGCTTGGCGCGTTTTATTTTTTCGAATTTATAAATTTCAGTCTCCTGGCCGAACCTCTCGCCGCCAATCCTGTCGGCTAATAATTTGGGAATGAACCCTCCTGATGGCTCCATGCGCTCCCCTCCTGACAAAGATAAGTTTCGATAATATAAAGCTTCATGCGTTCCAGTTCCAGCAAATGACAGAGAATCTTCGAGTCAAGCCGGCTCACTCCGCCATCTTACTCAACGTGCCCGCAAATACCGGTCACAGGCGGCTGCGGCCTCCCGGCCTTCACGAATGGCCCAGACGATCAAGCTCTGCCCCCGGCGCGCATCCCCTGCAGCAAAGACTCCGTCCAGGTTCGTCGCGTATTCTCCGAACTTAGCGTCAATGCAGGAACGCTCATTCGTACGGATGCCCATTCGCTGCAGAACATCCTGCTCCGGTCCGCTGAAGCCGATAGCAAGCAGAACGAGCTGTGCCGGCCAAATCTGATCGCTTCCCGGTACTTCCTCCCGAACCCGGCTCCCCGACGTTCCTTCCACCGTACGCAGACGGACGCTTCTCACTCCGGATACCCGGCCCTCCGAATCGCCGATGAACTCCTTCGTCAGAACCGCAAATTCGCGAGGATCGTCGCCAAATACCGCTTCGGCCTCCACTTGGCCGGAATCGCGTCTGTGCACAAGCGGCCACTGCGGCCAAGGATTGTCCGCTTCCCTTGCCGATGACTTGCGGGGATAGATATCAAATTGCGTTATGCTTCTGCAGCCGTGCCTCATGGCGGTCGAGATGCAGTCCGTAGCGGTATCTCCTCCGCCGATCACGAGCACATCCTTCCCTTTGGCAGAAATATATTGATTATCCCGATGCCCGGAATCCAGCAGGCTCTTCGTATTCGCGTGCAGGAAATCCATGGCGAAGTGAATACCCGCAAGCTCCCGGCCTTCGACCGGCAAATCCCTCGGGGCGGTCGCTCCGATACAAAGCACCACCGCGTCAAACCCCCGTCTCAATTCCTCCAGCGGATGATCCTTGCCTACCTCAAAGTCTGTGACAAAACGGATTCCTTCCTCCTTCAACAGCTTCACCCGCCGGTCAATGACGGATTGCTCTATTTTCATCTTGGGAATTCCATAAGTCAGCAGCCCGCCGATCCGGTCATGGCGTTCGAATACGGTAACCTCGTGTCCCGCCTGATTCAGTTGATCCGCGCAAGCGAGTCCCGCCGGGCCCGAACCGACGACAGCCACCTTCTTCCCGGTTCGCGTTCCGGGGGGACGGGGGACAACCCATCCTTCCTCGAAGCCTCTGTCGATAATGGCCCTTTCTATCGATTTGATGGCCACCGGGGAATCGTACAAGGCGGCGACACATGAGCCTTCGCAGGGGGCGGGGCAGGCCCTTCCCGTAAATTCCGGAAAGTTATTCGTCATATGCAGCCGTTCCAAGGCCTCCCGCCAATGCCCCCGGAACACCAGATCATTCCATTCGGGAATGAGATTATGGACGGGACATCCCGTGACCATCCCTTCTATCGCTCCCCCCGTCTGACAGAAAGGGACGGCGCAGTCCATACAGCGGGCTCCTTGCTCCCGCAGCGCTGTTTCAGGCAGAGACCGGTACAGATCGTTCCAGTCCTGCAATCTTGCCGCCGGCTCGCGTTCTGGCTGCTTCGCCCGGCGGTAGTCCATAAATCCTGTCGGCTTACCCATCCATTGCCCCTCCTATCCTTCTATTGGAGACTGTCGATTAATGGTATACAACCAAAGATCATGCGCAAATGCTGCACGGTTTGGTTTTAACGGACCTCAGAGACCTTATTCACTCCAGAAGGGCCTTTCGGTCATTTTAACGGACTTGGATGACCTTATTCTCAAGAAATGCATGCGAAAGCAGGAGAATTCCAAGCAATAAGAGCAACGGTGTCCGTTAGTCTAAAAAAACCGCCTGTTTTGACGAAATAGAGTCTCCCAGGTCCGTTACGTTTTCGCTGTTGGACTTTTCACTTGTACAACATCCTGTTTAACGCCTTTCCCGCAATGAATCGACAGCCTCTATTAATCCGTTATGGCTTAACGTTCTATAATTTCCGTCTGTAAGCGAGCTCCGAATAGATTGGAGCAGATGCTCGCCGGGTTGATCCAAGTTCAGCTTGGTTCAGCGGGCTCCTCCTTATTGAGCCTTCCTTCTTTCCTGAAACGCCGCCAAGGCCGCCTCCTCATGGGAAACCCCGGAAGCCCGGAAGCGCTCAATCGTCCGGATCATCCGCCTGTATTCCTTCGGAATGATGCGCACGAACCGCTTCGCCTCCCTCTCCCAATCCTCCAGAATACGCCGTGCAACAGCACTGTCCGTATAGCGAAGATGCTTCTCCAGCATTGCCCTGACTCGGCCTTCATCCTCCGTATCCGCGAGCATCTCCAGCTCAACCAGCTTCAGGTTGCACCTCGCCTCGACTTCCGCCATTTGCCGGCTCCATACATAAGCGACGCCTCCCGACATGCCGGCGGCGAAATTGTGCCCGACCCTTCCGAGAACAACGACCCGCCCGCCGGTCATATACTCGCAGCCGTGGTTGCCGACTCCTTCCACAACAACCTCGGCTCCGCTGTTGCGGACACAGAAGCGCTCGCCGGCGATTCCCCGAATATATGCCTCGCCGGATGTCGCACCGTACAGGGCCACGTTGCCGATAATGATATTGTCTTCCGCCGCGAATCCGGACTGCACCGGCGGATAGACCGCCAGCTTGCCGCCGGACAGCCCTTTGCCGACATAATCGTTGGCATCGCCTTCGAGCGTAAGCGTGATTCCCCGTGGGATAAAGGCGCCGAAGCTTTGTCCGGCACTACCGTGAAAGTGCAGCTGGATCGTGCCGTCCGGCAGCCCCTCCGCCCCATATCTGCGGGTCACTTCGCTGCCCAGCCGGGTTCCGGCCGCGCGGTCGGTATTGCGGATGGGAAGGATCGCCTGTATTCGTTCCCGACGATCCAGGGCGGCTGCACACAAGGACAAAAGCCGCATCGGATCGGCAGCGTCATCCGATTGGAGAAGCTGCGAGGGCGAGTCCCCTTTCACCGCCGTTTCCTCCGCCGGTTGCGTTTCTCCTCCATCTGGCCGGTGCTGATCCTCCGGTTCTCCCGGAACTCTGTACAGAAGCGGGGACAGGTCGAGGCCGGAGACTTTCCAATGATCCTGCGGCAGGTTGATCCGCAGGCAATCCGTCCGACCGACCATCTCTTCCATCGTCCGGAAACCGAGCCGGGCCATCCATTCCCTCACTTCACGGGCGACAAAATACATGAAGTTGACCAGATGGCCGGGATCGCCCGCGAAGGTGCGGCGCAGCTCCGGATTTTGCGTAGCAATGCCAACCGGACAGGTGTCCAGGTGGCAGACTCGCATCATTACGCAGCCCATCACGACGAGCGGTACTGTGGCAAAGCCGAATTCCTGCGCCCCAAGAAGCGAGGCGATGACCACATCGCGGCCGTTCATCATCTTGCCGTCCGTCTCCAGCCTGACGCGACTGCGCAGCCCGTTCAGCTGCAGCGTCTGATTCGCCTCGGCCAAGCCGATTTCCCACGGCATACCCGCATGCTTGATGCTGTTGCGCGAGGCGGCCCCGGTCCCCCCGTCATATCCGCTGATCAGAATCACATCGGCACCGGCCTTGGCCACTCCCGCAGCTATCGTACCCACTCCCGCTTCGGACACGAGCTTCACATTGATCCTCGCGCGCGGATTGGCTTCCTTCAGATCGTGAATCAGCTCGGCCAAATCCTCAATGGAGTATATGTCATGATGCGGCGGCGGCGAGATCAGCTCCACTCCGGGCGTCGAGCCCCGGGCTTCGGCGATCCACGGGTACACTTTATGGGCAGGAAGCTGCCCTCCCTCTCCCGGCTTGGCTCCCTGAGCCATCTTGATCTGGATTTCGTCCGCGTGAATCAGGTAATGGCTGGTGACCCCGAACCGTCCGGAGGCTACCTGCTTGATTGCGCTGACGCGATGGTCGCCATTCTCATCCGTTACATACCGTCCCGGATCCTCGCCGCCTTCACCGGAATTACTCCGGCCGCCTATCCGGTTCATCGCAATGGCCATCGCCTCATGGGCTTCCTTGCTGATGGAGCCGAGCGACATCGCTCCGGTCTTGAAGCGGGCAACGATCGCTTCGACCGGTTCGACCTCCTCGATCGGAACCGGCTTCCGCCCGGGAACAAGCTCAAGCAGACCGCGCAAAGTGCAGTGAGCTTTGGCATGTTGATCGATTCCGGCGCTATATTTTCTGAACAGGTCGTAATCGTTGCTGCGGCAGGCCTGCTGCAGAGCGTGAATGGTCTGCGGAGAGAAGAGATGCTCCTCGCCGCCCGGCCTCCATTGGAATTCATCTCCTGGCTGAAGCGGCTCAGGACGCTCCGAACGATAGGCCCGGCGGTGCCGCATCAGCGCTTCTTCCGCAATCTCTGCCAGGCCGATACCGCCGATTCGCGACGGTGTCCGCGGGAAGTAGGTATCGATCACGTCTCCGTGAATACCGAGCGCTTCAAATATTTGCGCCCCAATGTAGCTCTGAACGGTGGAAATGCCCATCTTGGCCATCACCTTCAGGAGCCCCTTCTTGATCCCGGCAATATAATTCCGAACCGCCTGCTCTAACGAAAGCTCCTCCAGTTGTCCCCGCGAGATCAGCTGCGCTGCGGTGTCAAATACCAGATAGGGATTAACCGCGCTGGCTCCATAGCCCAACAGCAAGGCGATATGGTGCACATCCCGCGGCTCCCCGGATTCCACCAGCAGGCTGGCTTTCGTCCGTTTACCGCTGCGAATCAGGTGATGATGCAACCCGGAGACGGCCAGCAGCGCCGGGATCGGTGCCTGTCCGCGGCCAATTCCCCGATCGGACAGGATAAGCAGCGATGCCCCTTCGTCTATCGCCGCTTCTGCAGATTGGAACAAGGTCTTCAGCGCTTCCTCCAGGCCGCGTTCCCCTTCCCCGACAACGAATGTCATGGACAGAGTATCGGCCCGCAAGCCCGGAAGCTTGCTGCTCCGAATGCGTCCAAGCTCTTCATTGGACAATACCGGAGCCTTCAGCCGGATGCGCCGGCAGCTATCCGGGCCCGGCTGAAGCAAATCTCCCTCGGCCCCTATAGTGACCTCTACCGAGGTAATCATCTCTTCAAGAAAAGCATCGATCGGCGGATTCGTAACCTGGGCGAACATTTGCTTGAAATAGCTGTACAGAAGCTGCGGTTTCGTAGACAGAGCCGCCAGGGGCGCATCATAGCCCATTGAGCCTACAGGGTCTTCGCCCTTGAGAAGCAGCGGACGCAGCCCCTTGGCAATTTCCTCGAAGGTATAGCCGAACGCATGCTGCAGCCTGGCTGGATCGGATGCCGGGCCGGATTCCCCCGACGGCTCGCCCTCTGCATCCGGAAGCTGCCCCAGATCAAGCAAATGCTCATCCAGCCATTGGCGATAAGGCTGTTCGGAGCTGACGCTGCGCTTGATTTCCTCATCGGGTACAATGCGTCCCTGCTCCAGGTCGACCAGCAGCATTTGTCCGGGATGGAGCCTTTCCTTGTACAGGATGTTATCCGGCGGCACATCGACGACTCCCACCTCGGAGGATAGAATGATCCGGTCGTCCCGGGTCACATAATAGCGGGTCGGACGCAAACCGTTGCGGTCCAGACAGGCGCCTATCTGCTTACCGTCGGTGAAGGCCAAAGCGGCGGGGCCGTCCCAGGGCTCCATCAGGCAGCTATGATACTCGTAGAACGCCCTCTTGCCTTCCTCCATCCCCGCGTCCTTGGACCAGGGTTCCGGAACCATCATCATGACCGAGTGGACCAATGACCGCCCGGATAAGTGGAGAAACTCCAAAGCATTATCCAGCATCGAAGAATCGCTTCCGGACAGGTCGATGACCGGACGGATTTGGGACAGATCCGCGAAAGGTCCGCCGCTGCAGGCCGCCTCGCGGGCCAGCATCCAGTTGACGTTGCCCTTGATGGTATTGATTTCCCCATTGTGGATCATGTAACGGTTCGGATGGGCCCTCTCCCAGCTTGGAAACGTATTGGTGCTGAAGCGGGAATGGACCAAAGCGAGGGCCGATTCATAGTCCGTATCCTGCAAATCCGTGTAGAAGGCAGGCAATTGCTCCGGAAGCAGCAGGCCCTTGTAAACCATGGTCCGGCTGGACAGGCTGGCGAAGTAGAAGGTCCGGCCCGCCTTGGCCTGCGCAAGGCCGATTTCCCGTTCCGCCCGCTTACGGATGACGTATAGCCCTCGCTCCAGGGCACCTTCCCCTATCTCCATCCCCTGTTCCGGGGTGATGAGCCACTGCCGGATGTACGGCTTGGAATTCGCCGCTGTCGGCCCGAGTACAGCATCCTTCGTCGGCACCGTCCTCCAGCCGAGCACCTGATAGCCTTCCTCCTCTGCAATCCGCTCGAGTCCTTGCTCGCATTCGCGGCGGGCCTTGTCCTCGGACGGCAGGAATATCATGCCTGCCCCGTACCTGCCCGCTTCGGGAAGCTTCCATCCGGCCCGGCTGCTCTCTCTTAGCAGCAGCTTGTGGGGGATCTGGGTCAAGATACCCGCTCCGTCTCCACTGGCAGGGTCTGCCCCCTGTCCCCCGCGATGAGTGAGGCGGCATAAAGTTTCCAGCGCCTGTGTGACAATGTCGTGGGATGGGACCCCTTTGATATTTGCTATTACACCGATCCCGCACGCATCATGCTCGAATGCAGGATCGTATAGTCCCTGTTTGTTTGGAAATGCGCTGTCTGTCATCTTTATCCTCCTCCTGTCTACTGTAACGATGGTACTAATCGTAAACGGGATGCCGTTATGCATCCATTGGTTTGTCAGATAATTTGCCATAAGCAAATTTTTAATTGAGATAAATAAAAATGATCTATCCATCATGAGATGATTAAAATAATGAATTGGTTTCATTCTTCAATCGGCATCTTTCCCACATTTTGGAACACCCGAACAAAACGAGACACATATAAAAAAGCCGCTTCCGACCAACCGGAATCACGGCTTGTGACAAAATAAGCCCCTCCTACCATAATGGAAGGAGGGACTGAGCTTAATAGGCAGTCATATACTGCTCCCGCTCCCAAGGATGTACCTGCAGCCGGAACAGATTCCATTCGATTTCCTTCGCCTCGATAAAGTGAGAGACGATATGATCACCCAGAGCGGACACGATCACTTCGTTGGCGCGCAGCTCCTCGATCGCTTCCTTTAACGAAGAAGGAAGGCTGTCGATTTTGTGGCGCTTTCTCTCCAGGTCATCCATTGTGTATATATTTTGGTTCGTAGGGGCACACAAGGTATAGTTGTTCTTTATGCCGTCCAATCCCGCAGCCAGCATGACAGCGAGAGCCAGGTACGGATTAGCCGCCGGATCCGGGTTTCTTAATTCGATCCGGGTGCTCAAGCCTCTGCTGGCCGGAATGCGGACTAACGGACTCCGGTTCTTGGCCGACCAGGCGACATAACAAGGCGCTTCATAGCCCGGTACCAGTCTTTTGTAAGAGTTGACAGTCGGATTCGTAATGGCCGCGAATCCTCTGGCGTGCTTTAACAGCCCCGCCAAATACTGCTTCGCCGTCAGGCTCAAGCCCAAGTCGTCGTTGGCGTCATAGAAGGCGTTCTCCTTGCCGCGGAACAGAGATTGATGGCAGTGCATGCCGGATCCGTTGATCCCATATAGCGGCTTAGGCATAAAGGTAGCGTGAAGACCGTGATTTCTCGCAATCGTCTTGACCACCAGCTTGAACGTTTGGATGCTATCCGCCGCCTCTACCGCGTTGGAATATTTAAAATCGATCTCATGCTGTCCCGGCGCCACTTCATGGTGGGAGGCTTCGATTTCAAAGCCCATGCTTTCGAGGGTAATGACGATATCCCGGCGGCAGTTCTCTCCCAAATCGCTGGGCGCCAAGTCAAAGTACCCTCCCTTATCGTTCACTTCCATCGTCGGCTCGCCGTTGGAATCTGTTTTGAAGAGGAAAAATTCCGGTTCCGGACCGACGTTCATCGCGGTAAAACCAAGCTGCTCGGCCTCTTTGAGCACTTTCTTCAGCACGCTCCGCGGATCGCCCGCGAACGGGGTGCCATCCGGGTTATAGACGTCACAGATTAAGCGGGCCACCTTGCCGTCCCCTGTCGTCCATGGGAATATCATCCACGTATCCAGCTCGGGATACAGGTACATATCGGATTCTTCTATCCTCACAAACCCTTCGATCGAGGATCCGTCAAACATCATTTTGTTGTCCAGCGCCTTCGGCAGTTGGCTGACCGGAATTTCCACGTTCTTGATCGTTCCGAGCATATCCGTGAATTGCAGGCGGACGAACCGGACATTTTCTTCCTTGGCCATCCGAAGAATCTGTTCTGCGCTAAATCGATTGGTTTTCATCATCGAACCCTCCATCGTTGTTAGTTACAAGGGCATTTTTTCACAGGTTCGGGGGTCCGGTCCACAATTGTGTTAGATTATATGACATAAAATTTGAGGTTCGAGACAGTGTACGAAAAAACAGCGGCCTTTTTATATATGTAACCCTGGATTTGCCGACAATTAATATAAGTTATAGACCTTATTCATACATTTGATGTCAAATAATATAACAAACTCATTCCTTTCACGGGAATGCATGTGATAAATTGAAAAAAACTCCTTACCGGAGCCGTCTCAAGATGAATAAGCCGGTATTGAAGGCAGCTTGTATCCTAATATAAACTATCCAATGCGGCAAATAAACAAAATCTTCAAAAGCTGTCATGAGTGGAATATGAAAGGTGATGATCGTATAAGAAGGAGGGAATAACCATGGTATCGTACAGAGAAAAGAAGGTCATCCCGATCGGCACGGTCAGCGAGCTTACGGGATTGTCCGTCAGGCAAATCCGCTATTATGAAGAACGAAAACTGGTCGTTCCCGAACGCTCCAAAGGCGGAACCCGCAAATTTTCCTTCGAGGATGTCGATATGCTGGTGGAAGTGGCCAATAAAATGGAGGACGGCATGCAAACGTATGAGATCCATAAAATGCGGGAGCGGGAGAAAAAGCAGATCAGCAAAGAAAAAATGCGCGAGGAAATGCTTAAAGGACAGCTCAACGTCCAATTTAATCGCCATCGGCCGCCAAGCTGACCTTTGTTCAGTCCATGACCATCTGCAGATCCAAACGGGGAGGAACCCTAGCCGGTCAACCGGCGTCAGGTTTCATCCTTTTTTTATTTTCAGCCTCTTTTTATAGAACGCCCTCCGCTTAATCACCCCTAACTTAAAAAAGCTCGTCACATTACCTTACAGGTTTGTTGCACCATGGTCTAATCTCCTTTTATCATTAGGCGTACAAGTGGGATGAAGTAAGAAAAAGTGACAAAAGGAGCTGAAGCTTGATGAAACAATGTCATTCTCTTGTCAGAAAAGCGATAGCGGGAGCGTCCACCGTTTGCTTCGGATCGCTGCTTCCGTTAAAGGCCATGGCTGCGGAGGAAGCAGAGGGCGTTTCCTCATTGGCCGTCGGCTTGGACACATTATGGGTGATGGTGGCGGCCGTTCTGGTTCTGTTGATGCAAGCGGGCTTCGTCCTGCTGGAGACGGGCTCGACCCGAATGAAGAACGCCGGACATATCGCGGGCAAAACCGTTATAACCGTAGGCTTGTGCTCGCTCGTCTTCTGGTTTGCCGGCTACGGCTTGATCTTCGGGGAATCGGGAAATTCCTTCATCGGCTGGGGCCAATTCATGTTTGCTCCTGCCGCCTCCGACTCCCTTCCACCCGCCGTGTTCTTCCTGTTCCAGCTGGCCTTCGCCGCCGTCTCCCTCTCCATCGCCTGGGGAGGTTTTGCCGAACGTGCGAAGCTGTCGGTTTACGTCCTGTTCACCCTGCTGTTCTCGATTTTGGTTTACCCGGTAGTGGCCCACTGGATTTGGGGAGGGGGTTGGCTAGGCGAGCACGGCAAGCAGGATTTCGCCGGTTCGACTGTTGTCCATCTCACCGGAGCTATGGCCGCTTTGGCCGCCACCATTTTACTTAAACCGCGGCTGGGCAAATATAACCGCGACGGGTCTGCCAACGAAATCCCCGGCCATAACCAGGTCTACACTACACTTGGTGTATGTTTTCTATGGATAGGCTGGTTCGGATTTAATGCCGGCAGCACGCTGACGGTCGGAGACGGGTTCTTCGCTTTCGTCGCTATGAATACGCAGCTCGCCGCGGGAGCCAGTGCCCTGTCCGCTATGGCGGTATCCTGGATACGGCACAAGAGGGCCGACATTCCCGTCATATTAAACGGCTATCTGGCCGGGCTTGTCGCCATTACCGCCTCCTGCGCCTTCGTGGAGCCTTGGGCCGCAATTTTGATTGGAGGGATTGCCGGAGGGCTCGTTTTCGTCAGCGCCCAATGGCTCGAAAGAAGACGGATCGATGACCCGATCTCCGCGCTATCCGTTCACGGAGCGGCCGGCATCTGGGGAACGCTGTCCACCGGCTTCCTGGCTTCTCCCGAGCTCGCCTCCAAGGTCGGAGTCGGCCAAGGAGGATGGTTGTACACCGGGAGCCTGGAGCAGCTATGGGTGCAATTTTACGGGGTCTTGGCAGCAGGAGGCTATGCCTTCGCCCTCTCCTTCCTCTGTCTGTATGCCATCAAGAAATGGTTCGGGCTGCGGGTAACTCCCCAGGAAGAGATGGAAGGCCTGGATCTCAGCGAGCACGGAAGCTATGGGTATCCAGAGCATATCCGGACAACTAACGATGAAATAGCCGCTCACCGCACCTCCCCCTCCATCGGCGGGTTCCGGACGGAGCCGTGAGCCCTCTCTGCCATGAATCGCGAGTCCGGCAAGGTATAATTTACACGTTAAAAGGGGTTATCCCCGGCAGATTTTATCTGTTAAGGTCAGCCCCTGGAAGAATATCAAAAACGCAGGATCTCCAGGGAGGTCCTGCGTTCTCTCATTGCTGTCAAATGATTTGGGCTAATGGTTCAAATGAATAGTTTTATTGATCTCCTCGTCATCCTCCGGCGGCTTGCCCGCCATTTTTCTAAAAAAAGCTTTTACGGTTTTCATTTTATTTCCCGTTTCCCAATATTCCGCCGTTTCTGACCGAACTTTGATCAATACGATATTGGGGTCTTCATATGTCGTATCCAGAAACTTCTCGTATCCTTTTTTCCACAGTTCTTTCTTCCGCTCAAGATCGTCCACAATTTCTGCTGTACCGCGAATAGACACATAGGATTGGCCTACGTACGCGATATTGACGCTAGGATTCTCCATAATTTCACGGAACTTGGTCGTATCCTTCTTCGTCAAAAACCACAAGTCCCCGTCAAATTCAATATCCTGCGTCTGCATCGGCCTGGAGTTGATGCCCCCCTCCGATATGGTGGATAACATCGCCGTTTCGATATCTTTAATCATCTCCTTGACCTTATCCACCGCTTCATGATTGACGTCGGTCTCCATTGTTGTCGGCATCGTATCACCTCACTTCTGCAATACTCTTTATATAATCTTCCCATTATTCATCTAAATGATCACATTTTTGACAAGGCCGAAATCAACCGGGATTGTAAGCCAGGGAACAAGTGCAGGGGGAGGAGATTTACCTGTCGAACAACTCCTCAAATGACAAACAGCCGAAGAACCTGCGTCTCTGCGCAGTCCTCCGGCTGTTCATTTCGTAGATCCGTTATTCAATCCTCACTGAAGCTTCTGTCCGACCGGGCTCATATGCAGCCCAAGCTTCGCATTGTCACATTCGGCATTCTCCATCTTGAGCTTATTCAGCGTTACGAACCTTAAGGAAAAGCCTGCGAAGCCCCTCCACCGGGCCTGATCCGTATGCTCTGACGGTACTTGCCTTCTTCTTGCTGAATTGCGCGCTTACCCGGCGATCATGCTCTATTGCCATAAACAAACAGGCGCTCCCAAGCAGGACCAGGATGATGGTAGTGATCGGAAGTAATAAACTCATATCTAAACGCTCCTCTTAATCATGGTCAATAAGTAACAATGATAATCATTATCATTATTGTAGTCGACTCTTCGTCAAATTTCAACGCCTAATTTAATCTTATGCTGAACTTTTTGGAATGCTATTATTCATATTCTTCTTCGTTAATAACTAAGGAAATCGAATCTGTTAGCATTTCTTGGACCATAACGCCCGGGCCTTCTGCAGAAAACAAAAAACCTGATCCGGTTAATGAAGAACCAGATACAGGTTTTATCGACTCTTTCTGCGAATGGACGCCTTTCCCCATCAAAGTGAACGGGCCGGCCACTCATTCGCCTAAAATCTGTTTTCTCTTTCGCGATAATAATTGGCTTCATAAACCAGGCTTCCGTTGACCCATGTTTTGCGAACGAGCGGGTATCCGTCCTTAACCTGGACCAATAGCAGGTCTGCCTGTTTGCCGGCCTCAATCGAACCGAGCCGATCATCAATCCCTACCGCCCTTGCAGGATGCAGACTGGCCATGGCCGCTGCTCGGGGTAAACCGATTCCCGCCTCATGCGCAATCAGGAACACAGCCGACAACAGGGATGAAGGATAATAATCGGAACAGAGAATATCCACCACACCGGCCTGGATGCCATCCATGGCCTTCATATTTTTATCGTGAGACCCTCCGCGGACAATATTGGGGGCGCCGACACATATTTGCAATCCCTGGCGTTTGGCATATTCGGCCGTAGGCAAATTGAGCGGAAACTCAGAGACTGAAGCCCCGAAGCTTAATGCTGTATTGACCGTTTCTTCGGTATCGTCGTCATGGGATGCAACCGCTATTCCGCGCTCTCTGGCCTCTTCAGACAGTTGCCGCAGTCTGGGCCAATCTATTTGTGCTTGCTTCTGCAGCGCGTTCTGGGCAATGAGGCGGACCTCCTCTTTGGATACCCCCTGATTTTTCATCACATAAGCCTCGAATGATCCGGGAGCCCGGTACTGCCCTTGGCCCGGGGCATGATTCATATAGGACAGATACTCTACCGCGCCGGAGCGAAGCAGCTCTTCAGCCAGAGGCAACCCATCCAGATGAATGACTTCGTAGCGCAGATGAATGCGGTGGCGGATCATTGCCCGCTCTTCCCTATACTTCCGGATTAGCCGGATCATCTCCGTCATCAGATGGTCCCCTCGCAGGCTAAGCCCGGTTCCTAACGACAAAGAGTGGTACATGGTTGTAATTCCGTTGCCCGCCAGCTTCTTCTCCAGCTCGAGTAAAGCCATTTCCATGGGAAACAAAGTATTCGGCCTCGGCTGGACTTCTTTCTCAATCGCATCGCAATGCAGATCGATCATGCCCGGGAGCAGATACAATCCGTCCTGCACTTCAAATGATTCTCTTGCCGCCCCCTGGCCGCCGTGCGGCTTGATTTCTGCGATTCTGCCATCTTCCATTCGCAGGCTTCCCTGCACAACCTCCTCCGGAGTGACTATGGATACATCCTCTATCCAACCTTCTAGACGTTCCAACTCCATTCCTCCCCTTACTATTCGTTACTTTTATCTGCATCTCTTTAACGAGTCAATGGCATAAAACTGGATAAAGTCCATTATAATTCATCTGGCCGGAAGAGCAACAGCAAATTCCTCTCTTCTCTCTCCAAACCCGGGCATGGCAGACCAACCAATAAGCCGGAAGCTCGTAAAAAGAATAGGTTGGTCAATCCGCCAAGAGAAAAAGGACACCGAAGTGGTGTCCTTTTCTACGTGCTTAACGATATCCGCCAATATGAGATCAGATATTCGGATCAAGAATCAGTTCTTGGCTTGCTGAACCCTGCTCTCTTGCCCTCTGCCGCTTCTTTGGCAGCCGGCTTGGCATCTTTCTCCGAACGGAGCGGAATTTCCTTCAGGAAGAACGTCAGCACCACCGCAGCTACGGTGACGATGGCACCAGCCAGGAAAGTACTGGTTACGGCATAGCTCAAAGCTTCGCGAACCTTCTCCAGGAATTCATTGAACAAGGCTTGCATATCGACCGGCAATCCGCTCATAAATTCCTCCAGCTTCGGCTGATCCAGCAGAGCCTGCGGGTTCAGGAATTCCTGCATTTGCTCGGCCAGCGCCGGGTCCATAGGAACTTGCTGAGCTGTTCCGGCTGCGGGTGCGAAGAGCTCCGTCATTTTGGAAGTCATCCTCTGCCCCATTATCGTACCCATTACAGCAATCCCGATAGTTCCTCCCAAAGACCGGAACAACTGCGAAGAAGCGGTAGCGACGCCAAGCTGTTTCGGCTCCACGGCATTCTGAACCGTCAAGGAGAAGACCGGCATGCTGATCCCGAGGCCGAAGCCCAGAATACACATATAGATGATCGTGATGTAAATTGGCGTGTCTACACCCATGAAATGAAGCAGCACCATTCCGGCAGCCATAATAATTAATCCTACAATCGCCTTGGCTTTATATTTTCCCGTTCTGGCAATCATTTGCCCGACCACACCCATAGTAACGATCATCGCTATGGACATCGGCATCGTGACATACCCCGAATAGGTGGGAGAAATTCCTTTAACCCCTTGAACGAAGAAGGGAACGTAGATGATCGCGCCCATCATTCCGGCATTCAGCACGAAGCCGGACAGATTGGAAACCGTAACAACACTGTTCTTGAACAAGGATAACGGCAGAACAGGCGACTTGGCCTTCATCTCCACCAGAAGGAAAATGATCAGGGAGACGGCGGTAACGGCAAACAACCCGATAATTTGCCAGGAGCCCCAAGCATATTTGCCTTCACCTTCCCCTGCCCACGAGAAAGCCAGCAGCAGCGGAACGATGGTTGTCGTCAGGAACAAGGAACCTAAATAGTCGATGGATTCGCCGGGTCTGCGTTCCACTTTTGGAAAAAGGGTCATGATCATAATAAATGCGACGATCCCAAGCGGCAGGAAGAGCCAGAACACCCAGTGCCAATCCAGATGGTCTACAATATAGCCTCCGAGCGGCGGCCCCAGCACACTGGATAAACCGAATACCCCGCTCATTAAGCCGGTCCAGCGGGCCCTCTCACGAGGAGCGTACAGATCCCCGACTGCGGTAAACGCGGTTGACATGATGATCCCTGCGCCGACTCCCTGGATTCCGCGGTATATGATCAACTGGATAATATCCTTCGAGAAGCCGGATAAGAAAGCTCCCAGCATGAATACCCCGATACCGACCAGCACAAACGGCTTTCTTCCATAAATATCGGACAGCTTGCCGACCAGAACAGTGGCTACGGTCGAGGTCAATAAGTAAATGGTTATCGCCCAGGTGTAGTAATCCATTCCTCCAAGCTTGGCAATGATCCGCGGCATGGCTACTCCGATAATCGTCTGGTTGATAGCCGAGAAGAACATGGCCGCCATGATCGCGATCATAATCGAAACTTTTCTCTTGTTTGAAAGATGCTCCATACTCCTACTCCCTTCGATATTTATCTATATTTATTAAAATGGTTTCGTAAATTCGAATTAAATGGTGTATGTCTTCTTCAGGCAATCCGTTAAAGCATTTATTAACTACAATCCTGGCTTCCTCTTTGATTTCTTTCAGCATTTTCTTACCTTTTGGAGTTATATCCAAGTATACGACACGCCGGTCAACTTCATCCCGGCATCGGACAATTAAGCCGGCGGCTATTAATTTATCCGAGATGCTGGAAATCGCTCCGGGAGTGATATCCAATACTTCCGCCAGGTTTGTAATCTTCTGCGGACCTTTCGAATCCAGGTGAATTAAAATATAGGCCTGGGTATTGGATAACTGCTGTTCAAACTTTTTTTTCCAAATGGATGACAAGCCTCTAGATACCCGCCAGAATAATTCCACCGATCTAGACAACTCATCGTTCGTAGGCATTGGATCACTCCTTTAACGATAAAGTATTATGCAAACTAAATAGTTTACTAATTAAAATAAAATACATTACTATATAATAAAGGCACTCATTCTTTGTGTCAATATTTTTTAAATATATTTTTGGGAGGGACAAGCTTAGTTTTATCGATAAAAAGAAAAATGAAAATTGGTAAAGATAGGCACGGCTGCATTATCGCAGGCTTTTCACCCGAGTGTTCAGAATCACTTCATAAAAACTGCAGAATCGCAGGAATTTGTACGGCTTTACAGGCGGCTAAACCCTTCCGCTATTCGCGGTCTCTCTGCATGGCTTTACTTCGATAAAGGTTTATGCAGTACTTTGCGAGTAGCCTTGGAACTGGATAGGAAAACCGATATTAGCGAAGATTTTTATGCCATAGGCACCTTCGCCTCTGCACCACATTAACATAATAAAGAACTCTAAGCTGTAAAAAGACGCCTTTCGGCGTCCTTGTAGGGTGAAATAAGGGAAGCGTACCCCAAGTATCTATAGTAGCTATTCAGAACTAACCTTGGAATCGGTTTTATCCGGGCCCTGCTTGGCCTCTACCGCCCGGACCAATCGAATCAGCCAATAAAGAGCGATCCACGGCAGAATATACTTGGTAGCCCACTCCGCTATCGGAATGAAGTCAACGTCATAACCGGACAGCTTGCCCACGGTAGCCAATGAAATAAATACAAAGAACACGATAAGCCCGCCGGTCACAAAATTATAGACTGTCTTCATCCTTCGTCCTCCACTTGCTCATGAACCGAATAGGTGCAGCGAAATTTTTCCTGCCCGTCTTCTTCCTTGAAGCTGACAATCGTGAATCCTACATTCCGGAAGAAGTCCACCGATTCTTCCTCCACTTCCGCTATAATGTGGTCCGGATTCCGCAAGGAAATCAATTCAAGCAGCTGCGCCCGTCCAAGCCCATTCCCGCGCACTTCGGGCTTAACATATAAATGCCGGATGAGAACCGTATTATCCTGACGGCTTCTAATTCCCAACAGCCCCACGATTTCATCTTCCACATCCAGGCCCAGGATCGACAATTCCGGGTCTGACCGGTATTCCTCTACTGCTCTGTCCAACAACTCAGGGTCATATTGAACGCAAGCCTCCAGAAGCTCGCGGATTTCTTCCTCACCGAGCTTCGGCTCCAAATCAACAAGCTGCATATTCTATCCAACTCCTTCCATTAACTGCACCTATTCGAAATCAGCCCGCCTGCTGTCATTCTCTTATCCTTCATAAAATAAGTCGTTATCCATTATCCACTATTTGCCGGCTTTTGAGAAGTCTTGTTAAATTGCTTAGGTTAGTTATTCTTCTTTTCATAAGTTTGCACACTGAAAATATGGTCCGACGGACCTTAACTGCCACCTTTAACTTCATTCTTCCGCCGCTGTCCATCCACATCTTCTTGGCTTCTTCCCGCTGCAGGCTTCTTTCTTTATTACACCACCTCTCGAATATCAATTTGAAAATATATAAATAAACCTTGTGATTTATCCGATAAACTAATCCTAGAGTAAATATTGGAGGATGGGAATTTGGAATTTTATCACTGGGGGCTTGTCATATTGGTTGCTGCCCTATTTCTGTATCTCTTTAGTTCATATCTAACTTTCAAAAGAAATATCGACAAATTGGTTAAGAAAAGAGTTATAAGGTTCAATTTATCAAAGCACAAAACTCATGAAAAACTTTACAGAGCCTACAAATTAATGAAGCCCGAAGAATTAATGTACGCTAGAAGAGAAGTAAATTCACATTACTTCGACACCCCTATACTACAAATAGCTGATTTATTGATAAAACTTTCTTTTACAGTTGGGCTCGCTGCGATTTCAGTCTTGGCTACTTCGGCGGCTTCTATTTTAGATTTTTTGAATAACAGCGATAAAATTATTGTAGACTCAAATTTTAACCCAGCGGAACATTTAGTCGGTATCGTGAATGTTATGACAAAAGTTGCTGCAACTTCTAATGTCATTTTATGGTCAGGACTAACCGTCTTTATTATCATTTCAAGCCATCTATTTTTCTTGCATTTGAAGAAAGAACTCCAAAAACGTCACTTAGATGCCATAAATGAAATTATGGAGGAGCGCAAAAACAACTTATACTATCAATAATAAATTAAAAATCAGGCTCAACCTAGAAATCAATACCAGATTTTCTACCTCCGGAATAACTACCTTGAGAATCCGTCAAATTCACCGTCTGCTGGCATCGTTACAAGCGGAATGGCACGCATACCTTGAAAAAACCATCTATTTTCATCATCTGATGGTGCCGCGGCGAGACGCATGGATGGTCATCTGCCCGGCTCCCCTCCGGTTTTAATCTCGCTAACGAATCTGGGTAACGTTATTGCCTTAAAAACGATGCCATTAACAAATATAACGAAACTCTCAATCGTTATATGGCTGAAATCCGGCTCTGTGATCTTCAATTTTGATGAATTAGCGATATACAGTTTCATAAGAAAATGGATTAGTTATGTTTTGCCCGAATAACGTTTTCAGGTTTCGTAATATTACCCCGCCACATCCTACCTTGAAAATCCGTCTATTTTCATCATCTGATGGTGTCGCAGTCAGCGGCATGGGGTCTAAATGGATTTCATCCAGTTAGATTTCTACATTCGGGAGAAATAGTAATATTAAATGGAAAACCCGGCTAGGCCCCCTAATTCCGGAGTCCGCACCATAAAAAAATAACCATGTATACAATTCCTCTCTTTTTGGAGGTT
>NZ_JBQCLK010000045.1:0-50228 GCF_051966115.1 Paenibacillus sp. SAFN-117 | reverse complement strand
GTACAAAATACAGTTAGACGTGCCGCTCCGCTTGCAACGATGCCTGCAGACGGTAAAATAGACCGATTTTCAAGGTAGTTTCCTCCTGCAGCCCACATCTGAAGCGGTACTATCCACCAGGCATGAAAATCATGGTTTCCTCTAACCAAAATCAGGTCTACTTTTCCCCGGTTGTCCAACTTTACTTGGCCGCAATCATGCCTTATGCTGCGGCTTCAGCTTCTCTTCCAGCAGCCCCATATAAAGCCCGGCGGAGATTTCTGCCACCGTCCATCCCGATTCGATCGCCCATGGGCCCCAGCCGACATCCGCCGGAGAGCCGAACACTTCCATCAGCTCCACGTCGAACGCCCGCGCCCATGCTCCATCGATCATCGGATCATCGCTTTCGATTTGTGCTTTCAGCATGAATCTTGCCGTCTCCATCCAACGTTCCTTGAACCAGGTGTCATCGGTAATCAAATAGGCCTGCATCCAAGCGATGGGCAGCCAGTTGTTCGTATACAGAAGGTCGGCGACAGGGTCCCCGTTGCGTCCGAGCAAGGAGCTTTCTCCCGAGCCCGCTTGATGCCGCATGGACGCCTGATACCCTTCGTCCCATTCCAGATATGCCCCAGTGGGATGGGCAAACTTCTGCAGATCGCGGGCTACCCGATACAGCCACTGGAGGTGCTGCTCTTCCTCCGTCACGGCATACAGCCAAGCGAGCGGAAGAATAAGCCTGCATAGCTCCTGGGTCTGGCTCTGCTCCCGTTTGGTCTCCGGGTACACTTTCATAATCGTCGTTAATCCCTTGACCGCGGCCGTTCTATATT
This sequence comes from Paenibacillus sp. SAFN-117, assembly GCF_051966115.1. Classification (NCBI taxonomy): domain Bacteria; kingdom Bacillati; phylum Bacillota; class Bacilli; order Caryophanales; family Paenibacillaceae; genus Paenibacillus; species Paenibacillus sp. SAFN-117. Next base: position 49,413 of record NZ_JBQCLK010000045.1, on the reverse strand, counting down.
CCTCGCGTCCGGTAAGCCGGTAATAGATGCACAGAGCGGCGAAGTAATAAGCGTTATAGTGAGCGCTCGGCAGATCGCCTGGCGTAGTGGCCAGCTTCTCCAGCTGCTCGGGCGTCAACTGGTTATTGTCGGTGCGGAATCGGCGGGTTCCATCCGTTCCTGTGGTGCGGATAAGGAAGTCGAGAATGTCGGCACACTCGTCCAGCCGTTCAGATGTCCCTTCGTAGAAGCAGCGGAGTAAGAGGGGAAGCAGTGCTCGCGCCACATCGTCCTGATAACAGACTCCCCAAGCTTCATCGGTCCAACGCATCATGCCGTATAGGGGACCGGGCTCCCGATTGACGTAATGGTCCAGAACGTAGCCGGTCAATTGGTTGGAAATTCGCTGGCTTCGGGTATTGCCGCTTATCAGCGAATGCAGCCAGAACGGCAAGGCCAGCTCTCCTATGCAATCGACACGGCGGATGCGGCTGAGCCGCTGCCGGCCGGTATAGTCGATTTCCGTCCCGAGCCCTTCCAGGGCGCCGCCGCGTCCTTCATCGATCAGCATGCCGGAGCGTCTGACCCATTGCAGTGCCCGGTCGGCCGCCATAAGAATATCGGAAGCATCAAGTGCATCCGAAGAAGGACGGGCTTCGGCTCCAACTCGGTAGCTGCGAGGAAAATCGTCGATGTGGTTGGCGATATCCTGGCCATACAACCAGTTCAGGATAAAGCTGACCAGCTTCCGCACTCTTGGCCATGGAGCATGACGAGCTTTGGCAAAGTTCGCGAGGCGGAACGCACAAACGAGCAGCCGGTCGTCGGCCTCAAACCAAAGTGCCCGTTCTCGCATAACTTCAGGCTCCTTCATATCGGCTGTTTCCATTCGCCCATGGGCTTGTGCGATAAAGAAGGAAAGGAGCGGTCTGGTTGGCGAGCACGTAAATTCATGCGGACGAAGCCGTTCCCCGAACTGATCGTCGATCAGCGCCCCGTCAGGCTCATTCTCCAGCCAGCCTGATGTCACGACGGCAAGCCGCTCGTAACGGGTAGCGACTGGAGGCTCGAAATATACATTTCCAATACTGCCGACGAACTCGGCAAAAATCCTTTTGCCGGCACAGCATTCCCGCTCAATCAGCGTTCTTGCGGGGGGAGGGAGGAGCATCGGCTTAGGGGCCGCCCCTCCCAGAAGGGCGATTGAATCCACCGCCGTCCAATCGACCACCGCGGCATCGTCCGGTTTTACAATCAATAGGTCCGGGTCCAAGCTTTTCATCAGTGACAGCAAATCGCTTTCGGTATCAGTAATAACGGCTACACGCCGTCTGGAATGTGTCTTATCCAATTGAAAATAACCCCCTGCCATACTAAATTCGAAGTTTCAAAGAGCTTGTGCTGCTGCCTGGAGCCCCAAAGTCGGCCTCCTAAACTCTCACAGAATAAAGTAGCATTCCGAGAATAAGGAACCTAGAGGAATAATGTTAGAAAATCAGGATTATTGTGATCACATCAAAGCTGCCTGGGGCAGCCGCCTGAGAGAAAGGGATAGCAGTCAAAGAGGGCAGCGGCGTGTGCCTAGAAGAAATCGTCTGAGTATAGGGGATAGCAACCAAAGGATCTTGCGTGAAGCTGGTTTAAGAGAAAGGGATAGCAGCCCAGGGAGGGGCTGGGGAGCGTTTGAGAGAAGGGGGGAGAGCCGAAGATGGAGGAAGTCGTTTCAGGGCAAGGGACAGTGGCCGAAGCTTGGAAGTGAGGGAATGAGTAGCGGCGTGGGCTTAGAAGAAATCGTCTGAGTGAAAGGGATGATAGCCAAAGAGGCTGGGAAGAAGCAGTCTTTGGAGAGGAATGAATACCGGCGTGGGGCTTAGAAGAATTCGTCTGAGTGAAAGGGATAATAGCCAAAGAGGGTGGGAAGAAGCAGTGGAGGGGTTACTAGTCAAAGAGGGAGGAGGCCGCCTGGGAGAAAGGGATAGCACAAAAGGAGGTAAACGGACTATGCTAAGTACAAGGTGAGTGTTCCGGCGACTGTATTAACCATCCATTAGGCAGCAAAATGTCACGATTATCCGTATTTTTGCACATTCTTCCCCTATCGACAGTCTGCACTTCCAGTTAGAATAGGGGCGATAACGAACCCGAATTCGGGGGCTGCCTTTCCTCGTTTGTAACCGCTTCAACGGTTAATTTTGATGAGCGACCTTGTCTGTGAAGCGCGTTACATTCTTCGGCGGGCAGCTTCCGGCTAACCGCATTATGCGGGAAGGGATCGTTACTAAAACGGTCTAAGGAGAGATGCTGATGAAGAGCAAGTTTCTCGCTAAGGGAAGATCGATTTGCCTCATGATGATGGCGCTGCTGGTCCTAAGCACGGGAATTCCAGCAATGTCGCCAAGGGCGGAAGCCGCTTACTTTCCGCCGAATAACCCGGCCGGTGCTTACCTGAAAGATCTGGTGCTGATCTATAGCGGATATTATAACCCGGCCAACTATGGAGGAGAGGACATATCTGCATGGCCTCGCGAACAGTTCAAGCCCTATACCGCTTTTGTAGACAAGCAGGGCAACCGGCAGGATACATTCTTTCAGGAATTTCTGTTCTTGGGATTGAACAGTCCTTATGGGCATTCCTTTCATCGGGAGACGGATGTGTCCAAGGCCGGTGTCAAGCAGGATTGGGAATGGTTTCTGGACCGGATCTTTACGAGCGAGATGCTGCAGTTGAATGCCTTGAATGAGGAAACGAAGCTGACGGCCCAAGAGTTGAACCGTCCGGATTTGAAAAGTAAAGTGGTTATTATGGTTCCATTTGCGAACGAAATCGTCACAAACTTTGGAGATGTGGACGGAGATGGCATAAGCGAAAATTTAACGACTTTAGCCGGACGGGACAAGGTGACTCGGTGGTACATCGATCAAGTCATCCAACGGTTCAACCAGAAAAATTACTCCCATCTGGAATTAAGCGGATTTTACTGGCTCAAGGAAGACATGGATACAACGAAGACCGATGAAGTTCAATTGGTTAAAAATACGGCCAACTATATTCATGGCAAAGGAGATTATATTTTCTGCTGGATTCCGTGGTCCCGTGCTTATGCGGCCACTCAATGGGCTTCTTTTAACTTTGATTTTGCCATTCTGCAGCCGAACCATTTTATGAACCGCGACAACACCACGACGCCGGAAACGATTAAAAACTCGGCAAACAAGTCTAATCAGGCGAGCATGGGGGTAGAGATCGAATTTGACGGTCAAATTATGAGATCGGATAAATTCCGCGAACGGTTCTACGATTATTTAAACGGCGGAGTGGAATACGGGTACATGAATAACTCCATTCTGGCCTATTATCAGGATGCCAGAGGCCTCTACGAACTGACACGCAACCCGGACGTCGGCTACCCGATTTACGAGGATATTTATCGCTTTGTCAAAGGAATCTATCAGGGAGACACTCAAGTGTCTACCACCTTAAACACGTTCGACAGCCGCCGGTTCGCCGGCAGTTCAAGCGCCATGACCTCTAATGCGGCGGATACGGTTATGCAGGGCAAAGCTTCCATGAAAGTAGATTTCGGTCTTTATGCTACCAGTCTGGTAACCGGCAACTACGGGCAGGATTTTGCTTTGAAAGACTGGAGTCCGTTCGATTCTTTCCGCGTGGACGTGTTCAATCCCGCTTCCGAGACGGGGGCTGTCACGATCATTATCGGAGATGAGAATGGTAAGCAGCATTATCGTTATGCCTCCCTATATAAGAACTCATGGAATACGGTGCGGATTCCTATATCGGACTTGATCAACGGCACGGGCGGAGCTTCCCAGGAACCCGGAACCGTTCCGATTGATGTGAGCCGGATCGCTTATATCAAGCTGGTCCAGCGAAATAATAGCCATTACCGGGCGCTGCCGAATACATATTACTTCGACAGTATGAGGCTGGTCCAGGAGGACGGTAACCGTCTGAACGATCTGGAATGGCTCACCTTCGGGGGCAATAATTCCGTAAGCTTGAGCAAAACCAAGGATACAATTAACGAGCAAAATACGGCCATCCGAATCGATTATGGAGCCTATAACGTCTCTCAGGCCTGGATGGAAGCGCCGACGCATTTTAAAATTCAGGATTGGAGCGGCCAACAGTCGTTCAAAGCCGATATTTACAACCCGAACGGCGCCGTTATGAATTTGGGGCTGAAATTTACCGACAGCTCGAATCAAACCTATTATAAGCGGGTAGTGCTGCAGCCGGGACAATGGAATACAGTCCAAGTGCCGATCGCGGATCTGGCATCCGGGGCTAACGCCACCGCAGATGAGGGAGCTTCCACGGCATTGAATGTGCAATCTATGAAAAGAGTGGACTTTTATCAACGAAACAATAGTCACTATCTGGCCATGCCAAACTATCTGTATATCGACAATGTGAGATTGGGAGTTAGGGAATAGAATCATTATCAAATGTGAGAACGGTCCTTCCTTATGAAGGGCCGTTTTGCTTAAAGTAAAAATATAAGAAAATATAAGTTCTCATCACCTTATACCTGTTCTTATATTTCAGCAGTAAACGTGCCTGTCCAGAGGACGACGATAGCCATTTAAGCCATTTACCCTCGAAGTCAACTTTCGGGATGGATTTCCTGCAGTTAGTTTGCTCCCGTTTGAGGTAAAAACGAAAACTACATTGAAAATCCGTCTATTTTACCGTCTGCAGGCATCGTTGCAAGCGGAGCGGCACATCTAACTGTATTTTGTACAGGTAGATTCAAGCGAATGGGCGAAAATGATCAAACTAACTGGATAAACTACAGTTAAAATGGGCAACTTTGGGCGAAACGGCTGTTTTGGCGCAAACTAACTGTAGGTTTTCCAGTTAGTTTCCATATTTCTTCCGAATATAGAAATCTAACTGAATCCATTTAGTTTTCAAATTTCACACTTATTGAAGCAATTCAACTCTATTCTTCCATGAAAATCCATCCATTTTCATCATCTGATAGTGGGCGTCTACCTTGAAAATCCGTCTGTTTTCATTTTCTGTTGGTGCCGTGCAAGCGGAATGGCGCGTGACCCCGCCAAGGCTGACGGGATACGCTTCGAAGGCCATGCATCATCACTTTGCACTTTCTTTCCGCATCGCAACGCGCGAGACTCCCAGTGCGCGGTGTTTGTCGTCCTCATGACGGCGGTCAACCACATGTTTAGTCCGCCTGACTAGCGACTGCATCGCTAGAGGGCAAGCTGGGCAGGCTGGGCACAGGTTGGCGGACATCTGGTCACAATAGTACCGGAAATCGTACGTTATTCCTCTACGTTTTTAATTCTCCGCCTTTTACAATGAATCCATTATCGGACATGGAAAACGGAGGAGAAATCTATGAATTTACAAGAAATGAATCTTAGAGAGAAGGTTGCGCAGCTGTTCACTTTTCCCGCTTTCGCTTCTGTCCTGGATGACGACACACGGAAGCTGGTCACCCGGTTGAAGGCGGGGGGGATATTTCTAGGCACGTCGGCTTTAATCCGTCCCCGACAGGTCGGGGAGCTCTGCCGCGATTTACAGCAAGCATCGCTTGAGGAAGGCAGCGGCATTCCGCTGTTCATAGCGGCGGACCTCGTCGCCGGTGCCGGCTGTAAGCTTCGGGAAGGAGCCGTCCATTTCCCGAAGAACCGCGCGATTGGAGCCGGCGGGGACGAAGCGCTTGCCTATGAATCCGGGCGAATTACGGCAGAGGAGTCCTTGGCGATGGGAGTTAATTTCAACTACAGCCCGGTCGTTGATATTAACAATAACCCGCTCAACCCGGTCATCGGCACTCATTCGTTTGGAGAGGATGCGGATACGGTATCCAGACTGGGCCGAGCCGTCATTCGGGGATATCAGGAGCATGGGATGATCGCCACGGCGAAGCATTTTCCGGGTCATGGGGACACTCACGTCGATTCCCACGAAGCCTTGCCCGTGCTTCCCTTCGGCCGGGAGCGGCTCGAAAGCTTCGAACTGGCTCCTTTCCGGGAAGCAATCCGGGGCGGGGTGGATGCCGTAATGGTCGGACATATTGCCGTTCCCGCCTGGGACGACTCTTCCCTGCCGGCTTCCCTATCTTATACTTTGACGACCGGTTTGCTTAGAGAGAGGTTGAATTTTCAAGGATTAATCGTAACGGACGGGCTGTCCATGAAAGGAATTACTAATCAATTTACACTGGAGGAGGCCTGTGTTCGTGCTGTTCAGGCCGGAGCGGACATATTACTCGCGACTGTGGACAGTTATGAGCAAGCGGAATCGGTGCTGGAGGCTGTTGTAACCGCAGTGGAGCAGGGGGAAATTACGGAGGCCCGTATTGAGGAATCCGTCCGGAGAATCCTTCAGATGAAGCAAAAGTACCGGTTAACGGCGGAGCAATACCAGTTCCCGGATATATCGACGGACCGGCTGAACTCCCCGGCCTCGCAGCGGATCAGCAGGGCGCTTGCGGACCAAGCGCTGACTCCTCTTCGCGGCTTGCAGCGGGGAGTGCTGGCGGGAGAACCGCAGAAGCAGCCATGGATTCTGATCCGCGACGAGCATACCGCCGGGTTTGCCGAGCGGCTCCGCTCCGGTTTGCCGAACCTGCGTGAAGAATCCGCTCCAAGCTACGAGGGAACGCTCGCTCTGTTATCGGAGCTCCCTGCGGATGCCCGGGTTCTGCTGGCCGTTTCCCATAACAAGCCCATGGGAGAGGCCTTCACGGAAGCGGCCGACCGGCTGCTGGGCGGCGTGCGGAAGGGGTTGTGGATTCATTTCGGCTCCGAATACGATGTGCGGGAACGCTCCGCGTCGTGCCTGCTCGCTTATGACCGGGCCCCGTCCTTGCAGGCCTCTGCCGCCGCATACCTCCTCGGAGAGGAAAAGGTCACAATCGTCCCATAAATTCAACGATTTTCATCTGCCCTCGAAGACCGATCTTATCTACAATGATGGCAAACGAAGGGCGCAATTTCGCCGCACCGAACAGCAAGGGGGAGTATGGATGCAAAGAAGAGGATGGCTGCGAACCATTCGTGCGGACTGGCTGCTCTATCTGTTTCTTCTGCCGGGACTGCTTTATTTTATCGTCTTCAAATATTTGCCGATGTACGGCATCATTATAGCTTTTCAGGATTACAGCCCCTTCAAAGGAATTTCGGGAAGCAGCTTTGTCGGGTTCAAGCATTTTATCCGTTTTTTCGAAGATGCCGAGTTCATCACCGTTTTTCGCAATACTCTTATCATCAGCATGTACAAGCTGTTATTCGGGTTCCCGGTTCCTATTATGCTGGCGCTCATGCTCAATGAAGTGCGGAAGACATGGTTCAAGGCGACGGCGCAGACGCTGTTTTACATTCCGCATTTTTTCTCCTGGGTTATTTTCGGAGGGATTGTTATTCAGGTGCTCTCCTCGAAGGGAATGATCAACTCGCTCATTTCCTGGTTCGGAGGCGATCCGGTCCTGTTTATGACACAGAAGCAATTCTTCCGGGCCATACTGGTCATCTCCGACATTGTCAAAGAGTCGGGCTGGTCCTCCATCATCTATTTGGCGGCCATCGCAGGAGTGAATCCTTCCCTGTATGAGGCGGCGAGAATGGACGGAGCCAGGAAATGGCACGAGATTTGGCATATCACCTTGCCCAGCATACGGACGACGATCGTCATTTTGTTTATCCTGCAGCTTGGAAATATTCTGGAGCTGGGCGTGCAGCAAGTATTCATGCTGTACAATCCGCTCGTTTATGAGGTCGGAGACATCATCGACACCTATGTGTATCGCGTCGGGTTGACGGAACAAAAATACAGCTTTGCCACAGCCGTCGGCCTGTTTCAGTCCACGGTCGGGCTGATCTTGATCTACATTGCGAACGGGCTGGCGAAGCGCTTGGGCGGAGGGGGACTGTGGTAATGGGCAAAGTTAATGTTTCATCCAAGCTGGGGAGCCTGCTCAACTATTCGCTGCTTGCTTTGTTCGGGGCGGTAACCCTCTTCCCCTTTCTGCATGTGCTGGCGCAGTCGCTGAGCAGCCAAACGGCGGTCGTCTCTAACCGGGTGACGATTTTTCCGGTTGATTTTCAAATCGAGGCTTACAAGCTGCTGCTGCAGGACAGTGCTTTCTATAAAGCGTTCGGAATATCGATCATCCGCGTAGTGGCGGGGGTGACGATCAATATGGTCGTAACGAGCCTGATGGCTTACCCGCTGTCCCGCAAAGACTTGAAGGGCCGGGGTCTCGTCATGAATCTGGTTATCTTCACCATGCTGTTCAACGGGGGATTGATCCCGTCTTTCCTGCTGCTGAAGGAGCTGCACCTGCTGGATACGCTGTGGGCGCTGCTGCTGCCTTCCACCGTCAGTGCCTTTAACCTTATTCTGTTGAAAAACTTCTTTCAATCCGTGCCGGTCAGCCTCGAGGAATCGGCCAAGATGGACGGAGCGGGGCATGGCACGATTTTGTGGAAAATCTACATTCCGCTGTCGCTGCCGGCGGTGGCGACCTTGACCTTGTTCTATTCGGTCATGCATTGGAACAGCTACTTTGATGCGGTCATGTATATCAGCAACGTTAATCTGAATCCGCTTCAGGTGTATTTGCGAAATATGATCGTGCTTAACGACAGCAACATCGAAATGACGAACAACACCGGCTTGTTCCTGGTCTCCCCGGAGACATTGAAGGCAGCGACTATTATGGCCAGCGTCATTCCGATGATCCTGATTTATCCTTTCATTCAAAAATATTTTGCCAAAGGGGTGATGCTCGGTTCGCTTAAGGAATAACGCGCCGTTTGTCCTGATGTGTTCTATACTTATATTTAGGGAGGGTCCATGTTCATGAAGAAAAAAGCTATGATCCCGCTGGCCGCCGTTCTGTCTCTGTCCATGCTGGCTGCTTGCGGCTCCGGTACGTCGAACAACGCCGGCCCAAGCTCCACCGATAAGGGGCAGGAGGTTCAAGGAGAAAACAAGGCGAAGCCCGATGTGATTAAAGTATTTATGTCCGGCGGAGCCAACTTCCCGGCCGGCGAGGATATTAACAACAACCCTTGGACGCAATTGATCGAGAAGGAAAATAATGTCGATCTGCAAATCGAATACGGCCCTTCGGCGGCCGATGAATTTATGAATAAGCTCACGCTGAAATTCGCCTCCAATGATATTCCCGATCTGTTCGTCATCCCCGCCAGCTATCAGAACTGGCTGATGGAAAATGCGGAAATGGGCGCTTTGATGGAATTGGACGGGAAATTGGATTCCTACAGCAACTTGATGAATGCGGTTTATCCAAGCGCATGGGAAGCAGCTAAGAACAATGGCAAGATTTACGCCATTCCCGTTCTGAATGATGGCAATAAAGCGACCGACAACGTCTATATCCGCAAAGACTGGCTGGATAAGCTGGGGCTGGAAGTGCCGAAGACGCTGGAGGAATTCGAGAATGTGGCGAGAGCCTTCCGCGATCAGGATCCGAACGGCACGAATAAGAACGACACGTACGGAATGATTGCTTACGAAAATATGCTCGGCTGGTCGCACCTGTTTGGCGCGTTCGGGGTCATTCCCGGATATTGGGTGGAGAAGGACGGCAAGCTGGTCCAGGCCGATATCCAGCCGGAAATGAAGGAAGCGCTGGCCTACATCCGCAAGCTGCATGAGGATAAGCTGCTGGATAACGAATGGCCAATTACGAAAATTGCCGCCTACAACGAGAAGGTGGCGAACAATCAGGTCGGCATCTATGAAGGAAGCTGGGCGGCTCCGAGAAGCGAGATTAATACGAGCAAGCAGAACGATCCGGAAGCGGAATGGATTCCCATCGCACCTCCGATCGGACCGAACGGCAAGCAAGGTGTAGCGGGCGGAGCCGAATATAAATCGTTTGCCGTGATCAGCAGCCAGGCTAAAAATCTGGATGCTATCCTGCGCATGCTTAACTGGATGGCGGTTCCGGAGACGATCGACAAATTTGTCTTCGGCTTTGACGATCTGGGAGAAGGTTTCATGTATACTATGGAGGACGGGAAATACGCTCTGAATTTCGAGAATCATAACAAGTACGGCTACCGTCAGCAGCTGATGTTCATGCAGCCCAAAGAGCTGAACGCCAAGAAGATGGAATCTCTCGGCGCCCAATTCAATCTGGTCGGCACGATCGAGCATTCCTCCATGTATGGCATTTCGAATAAGTATCTGGGTGCTCCGACTCCGACCATGGTGGAGAAGCAGAGCAGTCTGAACAAGCTGCGGGAGGAAACCTTTATTAAAATCATTGTCGGTGAGCTGCCGATTGACGCTTTCGATTCCTTCGTAGAGGAATATAAGCAGAAGGGCGGAGACGATATCGCCCGGGAAGTGCAGGAATGGTACGACACCGCGAAATAATAACGAAGACAACCTAAGGTACGGTGAGACTATATGAAGAAGATGGGACAAAGACGAAAGAAGCTGGGGATTAAACAAAAATTAATCTTGCTGGTCGTCGGCCATCTTCTTCTTTTTTTCGTTCTCGTGTATGCCTTGTTTTTCTGGTTTCAGTCGACTCTCGAGAATAAAGTTAGCGTGCTGGCCCAACAGACGATGGAGACGCTGATGGGAAATATGGAGGTGTACATCGGCAACAATATACGGCTGTCCAATGCAATAGCCGGTGACAGCGGCTTCAACAAGCTGCTCAGGGAGAACCCGGATTTCTCGTCTTCTTCCTCCGTCTGGTCGATGATTCAACTGCTGGACAAGCTGAAAAATTACTCCGTCTTAAATCCTTATCTCTATTCCGTCGGGGTGTACAATCCGGAATCCGGGAAGGTACTGTCGACCGCCGACGGCATTTATAATACCGACCCTGAACAGATGGGGTGGATCCAGCATATGCTTGGACAGAACGAGCCGCTGGCAATTGGCGCCGATCTGCCGGGTGTACTGCCATCGTTCAAACAGGGAACGCAATCCATGATCACCGTGGTGCAGAAGCTGCCGGGCAAAAATCACGAAAACCTGCTGATGATCAATTTTAACAAGCAGGTGCTGGATTTGTTCGTCGGCCGGATCGAATTATGGAACGGGACGGGGATTGTGATCCATAGCGCCGGAGGGGATCTTTTTTACACCGCGGGTGCCCCTCTGGGCGAATCGGCTGGAGCTCTGGCCGTGAAGGAATCGTTCCGGCAGCCCTACGAGACGATCCAAATAGACGGGAACTCTTATCTTGCGGTGCATAAGCGGTCGGAGACGACCGATTGGACTATTCATATGATTATCCCTTATGCCGAAATCATGAAGGATGTACTTACGATGAAGCGGATAGCGGTTGCGGTCCTGCTTGTCATCGCTATTTTTCTGCTGCTGCTGTTCCATGTGCTCTATCTGCAAATTTTCAATCCGATCAAGAGGCTTATTAAAGGCATGCTTACCATTGAGAAAGGTCTTGCGTTCCGTCCGATACCCATTAAACGGATGGATGAGCTTGGCTTTTTGCAGCAGCGTTTCAACGATATGGTGCAGAATGAACAGAAGATGCGGAGGGAAATTCTGGAGGAGCAGCTTCATAAGAGAGAGATAGAACTGAAATTTTTGCAATCGCAGGTGAACCCTCACTTTTTGTATAATACGCTCGATTCCATTTATTGGGTGGCGGAGGAAAGCGGCGTGGATGAGATAGGCGAAGTGGTGCTGGATTTGTCCAATTTTTTCCGTTTAAGCCTGTCACGCGGCAAAGATTTCATTACGGTGGAGGAAACGATAGAGCACTTGAAAGGCTATATACGTATCCAACAGTTCAGGCATACCGACAAATTTGAAGTTCATTGGGACATCGATCCCGCGGTATCGTCATTGCGGATCATGAAGCTGATGCTGCAGCCTATCGTGGAGAATTCCATCGTTCACGGGCTGGAGAAGGCCGCGGATACGTGCCGGCTGACGATCCGGATCAAGCGCGAAGGGGAGTGCTTGACATGCAGGGTGACCGATACGGGGATTGGCATGGACGAAGAGGGCCTGTGGAAATTATGGAATGAAATCAAGCGGGAGCACGGGTCTTCCGACGCGACTTACGGGCTGCGGAACCTGTATCAGCGGCTGAAGATTGTGTACGGAGACGACATGGACTTCCAAATGACGAGCAAGCTGCAGGAAGGAACCAGCGTCGCCATTCGGATTCGGCTGGATCGCCTGGAAGGAGCAGATACGCATGAGCATAAAAGTAATCATCGTTGAAGATGAGCCGCGGGTCCGCAAAGGCTTGGCCGAAGCGATCGATTGGCCGCTGTTCGGCATGGAGCTTATCGGGACGGCAGCCAACGGGCTGGAAGGCTTGGAGCTGTTCCGCCTTCATCGGCCCGAGCTGGTCGTAGCGGATATTCGCATGCCGGTTATGGACGGGCTGGCCATGACCGAGGCGATTCTCGAAATCCAGCCGCATACGAAGGTCATTATTATCAGCGGACATGACGAGTTCACGTACGCCCAGAAATGCATATCGCTCGGGGTCACCAATTATTTATTGAAGCCTATCGGCAAGAAACGTTTTCATACGGAACTGGACAAAGTCCGGGAGGAGCTGCAAGCAGATCTTCAGCGGCAGGCCAAATCATTGGAATGGGAGGAGAAGCTGAAGAGCAGTCTGCCGGTGCTTCGCAACGCTTTCCTGGAAGAATGGCTGAACGGAGCCGCTCCTACAGGGGAAGATACCTTAAGGGAGAGCTTCTCCTTCTTGAATATTCCTTACGAGTGGGATATGGAAGCCGCCATAGCCATATTCGAAATGGACGGGAAGGAAGGCTTGTCCAGCGGCGACGGCAGATTGCTGGAGTTCGCGATGAACAACGTCATAGGAGAATTGCTGGGTGACAGCGGAATTGCTTATCAGCGGGGGAACGGGCAGACGGTGGTCATTTATCAATCATTCTCCTCCGATTTGGCGGAGGATTTGTCGCTGTGGGCGGAGCAGGCCCGGGTCAAGATCAATTCCCTTCTCAAGATCAGCCTGACCGCGGCAGTTAGTGCCGAAGCGGTGCACGCCGCGGAGCTTCCCCGCATTTTTAAAGAAACGATCGGTCTGCTCAGGCTGAAGCTATCCCTCGGGACGAATACGATTCTTCATAAAAGTCTGGCTCAGCCCGAGCAGAATCCGTTCGCCCTCCTTAATCCTTCCGATGAGATATTGCTGGTGCAGCATGTCGAAATGAACGACGAGGCAGAAATCGCGAGAATGATGGAGGAGTTGTTCGGGCAATGGAAGGAGAGCGGCAGCCTTGCTTATGCGGACGAATGGTCTTTTCAATTGGCGGGCATCTTCACCGGGCTGGCCCATCGGCTGGGCAAGAGTGTCCGTTCTTTCGTTAATGATGAGCAGATGGAGAAGTGGAGGCATCCCGAGCAATTCCGCACCTTGGAGGAAATGATGAGCTGGTGGCGGCAGCTATATATCGAATTAAGCAAAAGCTACGAAGGGTTCCGCACGGATCGCAAGACGAAGATCATCCAGCAGGTGATGGATTATGTGGACGAGCATATCTATGAAAATATTACGAGGGAGGATGCCGCCCAGCATGTCTATATCAATTCCTCTTATTTAAGCCGCATGTTCAAAAAAGTGACGGGAGAGTCTTTCTCCGATTTCGTTATCCGCAAAAAAATGGAGAAAGCGATTCATCTCCTCCAGGTGGAGAGAGTGATGGTCTATGAAGTCGCGGACAGGCTGGGCTACAAGGATCCAAGCTATTTCGCGCGGGTGTTCAAAAAATATACGGGCAAAAGCCCATCCGATTTTCAGGAATAGAAAGGAAGATAAAGATTGCAGCATATCCATAGCGATATTGTGATTGTAGGCGGAAGCACGGGGGGCTGTGCAGCAGCGCTGGCGGCTGCCCGGATGGGCAAGCGCGTCGTTCTGACCGAGGAGGCGGCATGGATCGGCGGCCAGTTAACCTCGCAGGCGGTGCCTCCCGATGAGCATCATTGGATTGAGCATCATGGCTGTACTAGGAGCTACCGGGCTTACCGGGAGCATGTCCGCAGCTACTACAGGCAGTTCTTCCCTCTGCGGGAGAGCGAGAAGCTTAAGCCGCTGTTAAATCCCGGCAATGCGATGGTGAGCCGCATCAGCCACGAGCCGAGGGCGGCTTATGCCGTGCTTAAGGCGATGCTGGCCCCGTATGAGCACAGCGGTCGGTTAACCGTCATCACGGGGGTCGTTCCGATCGCAGCCGAGACGGACGGCGACAACGTCCGGGCAGTCACCGTGCGCCGGTTGGCGGATGGGGAGAGACTGGTGCTGACCGCTCCGTATTTTCTCGATGCGACCGATTGCGGCGATTTGCTGCCGTTAACCGGCACGGAATATACGACCGGAGCGGAATCCGTGGAGGAGACGGGGGAGCCTCACGCCATGCAGGGAGCGGCTGATCCGATGGATATGCAGGCCATCACGCATTGCTTCGCCGTCGATTATATCGAAGGGGAAGACCATACGATTGCCAGGCCGAAGGATTACGATTTCTGGAGGCAGTACCAGGCGGACTTCTGGCCGGAGAAGCAGCTGAGCTGGTATTCCCCCAAGCCGCGTACGCTGGAGAAGGTGGAATATGCGTTGTTTCCAAGGGACGGCTTGTTCTCCCTCTGGAACTACCGGAGAGTCATAGACAAAAATTTGTTCGAGCCGGGTACCTTCCAGAGCGATATCACGATCGTCAACTGGCCGCAAAACGACTATTGGCTCGGTCCGGTCATCGATGTGAGCCCGGAGGAAAGGCAGAAGCATCTGAAGCAGGCCAAGCAGTTAAGCTTGTCTCTTCTGTACTGGATGCAGACCGAAGCGCCGCGTCCGGATGACAAGCAAGGCTATCCCGGGCTACGGCTCAGGGGCGATGTCATGGGGACCGAGGACGGCCTGGCGCAGATGGCTTACATCCGGGAATCGAGAAGAATCAAGGCGGAGTTCACGGTCGTGGAGCAGCATCTCAGTCCGGAGATTCGGGGGGAGCAGGGCGCGGTTCGGTATGAGGACAGCGTAGGGATCGGATATTACCATATCGATCTGCACCCCAGCACCGGAGGCCGCAACTATATTGATGTGGCCAGCCTGCCGTTCCATATTCCATTGGGCAGCCTGCTGCCCGTTCGGATGAATAACCTGCTCCCGGCTTGCAAGAACATCGGCACGACCCATATTTCGAACGGCTGCTACCGGCTTCATCCGGTGGAGTGGAACATTGGCGAAGCCTCGGGGGCCTTGGCCGCTTATTGCCTGGACCGGGGGATTTCTCCACGCAGCGTGCGGAACGATAAGGCCGAACTGGCCGATTTCCAGAAGCTGCTGACGAAACATGGCGTGGAGCTGGCTTGGCCTTAAGTATCATCGAGCATCACACGCATTTATTTTCTAGTTCTCGGCGGGGGATCTCCCCCCTCCCACACAATAAATTTCATTTTCTTGATTGATGCTTCTCGGCAAAATCCTTAAAACTATTATATTTCTTGTCCCAGTATCCATATTGACTATAACTTAACAAAATTCCGCCTACAAAACCGATTAGTATCAATATTAATTTCCATTTATACTCATAACCCCAGAGAAGTAATATGGCGAAAAAAACACCTATAGCCGCTCCCCAAATTCCCATGAAAAATACAAATATCGTTTTATATAATGTGCGCTCTTTGACCTTTTTCCAGAGTATCAAAAATAATTCAGTTCGTTTGTTATAGATAGTAGTCCCTCCTATCCTAACATTTCATTTGGAGGTTTATTCTATAGCTTATATTAAATCCCTGCTAAAAAAATTCATGAAAAACAATAAGTTAAAGACGCGCTCCGGATATACGCCTCTTTCACCGGACGTCGTGCCTGCCCATTTCCTTGGTGGTCTTCACAGGAATTGTCCGTACCTTACGATTTGGTGATCGTCGTAAGAGCATTACAGTTTTATTTCGGTCTTAAAGTCTGGTATTTTTTCCAACGTGACCCCTCCCCTATTTAAATCGTTATGGGAGTTATTGCGATTCCTCCAGGTCTCTCCCCGACCGGAATTGCAGGCACAATAACCGTTTGGTGGCTGTGCTGATCACGGAAACCGTATCATTACCGGAATTTGCAGCTTACCGCAAAGTCTCTAGCTTGATCTGCTTGCGGTAATCGCCCGGCGTCAGGCCGGTTATCTTTTTGAACATGCGGATAAAAGAAGTGACGTTGCGGTAGCCGATCCTTATACCTACTTCCTGTACACTAAGGCTGGTAGATTCGAGCAATTCCTTCGCTTTGCGGATACGGATATTGTTTAAGTGCTCGCTGAAATTAATCCCTGTTTTCTCCTTCATCAATATAGACAAATAATTGCTTGAAATATTGAGGCTGTCCGCCACCGAATCCAACGAAATATCCTCCGCATAGCGCAACTCCAAAATGTCTGTCGCGCGATTGACCAAATCGTTCCGCTCGTTCTTAACCGAGCTGAATAACGATGCGACGCGGGACGCCTGCGGTTCGAGCAGCCGTTTCAATTGGTCCAAGGTGAAGCACTCTTCCGTATGCCGCAATGCCTTCTGAAGCTCGGATAGGTTCGGGTCCGGGATAATCGATCCGGCAAGATGGATCATTGTCTCCAGCATCGATTTGGCAAACTGCTTGATACGCGTGGCGCTCTCTTCCTTGTGCTGCAAATAATCGAGCATCCGGTTCAGGATTTCCCTGCACTCCACGTCATTCCCTTCACGCAGGTTAAGCTCGAACTCCTTTTCTTTCTCCGGTATAAAAGGGTGATGCTTGGCCGGCGGGCGGAGATCGGAGATAATTTGCGTTTCCCCAAGCAATTTGGCCTGAGCGGCCTTGTCCAAAGCTTCATTGTATGCGGTACTGAACTCTGCAGCGGAAGTGTAGACGGAGCTTAGAGCCACGGAAATAAGGTAATACCCGGCATCCCCGTCCCAAACCTTTTTCAATGGGAGCAGAGTTTCCTTGACATTCTCTGTCGGTTCATCTTCGAATAGAATCGATAAAATCTGATCGCTTTCAATCTGAAACGTATGTGAACCCGGGAAGCTTTCGGACACTGTTAAATTAATATATTCCCGAAGATAGTAAGAGACTTCGTCAGTCGAAATGCCCATTTGCTGTAAGGAAGCATTGCAATACTGCAGGTGATAAAGAACGATTCGGAATTTCCGGTTCGCCCGGATGAATTCCTGCAGGTCGTACAAATCCGAGCGGATCATCTTCAGCTTGTTAATATACCCGTAATTGGTCAGCAGCGACCTTTGGTTCAGCAGCTCGGCTTGAATGTCGTTCTTCTCCTTGATCAAAGAATGAATTTTATCATGGATCAAATTGAACTCGCCAATCGCGCTGCCCAGGCTCCCCTGCTGCGATTGCTGGACGGAGGCGATGATTTGCTTGACCGGGCGATGCAGCCTGCGGCTGAAGAAATGGGAGCAGACAATCCCCACTCCAATCGACAAGCCTAGAGCAAGCAGCAACGTGAGGTTAAATTTCTCCATTTGTGAAGTAATGATGGAGGCAGGTATCATGGTGACGTAAGTGAATCCGGTTTCATTTCCTTTCTGCAAGAAATAATAATGCTGCCCCCACTCAAGCTCCCCTTCCTTTCCTTCTATTGCGCTGAGGGCGGGTTCCGGAAAATCTCCGGCTGTTTGGAAAATGATCTGCCGGTCGCTATTCATAATCATAAATTCGGCATCAGGCACGTTGTGAAACGTTTGCAGCATCCGATCCGCATCCAGCAAAGCGATAATTTGATACTTTGGCGTTTCTTTGATGGAGATAGGCAGAAGGCTTTTGGTAAACCCCGGGACAACGGAAAATTCGCTTTTTGGAAAGGTCCGGTAAGTATACCCTTCACCGAATTGCTTCTGCCAAAAACTGAAAGGATAGCTTGAACTTCTGTAATCGTTTGCAAAAGTAAACTCTGCGTCCGATCGCCCTCCCTTATCCAGAACGAGGGAGGATTGATTGAAATAAATAAGAATATTGTCCAAAAACAAATCGCTGTTTGAAACATGGTTTTCAATCTGGTTAACGATCTGCCCCTCTTTCATATAATCGATCCGGTCCATTCTTTGCAAGGCCAGCTTCACGTTGGCGGACGTTACTTTAGGGTCGTAGTAGAGACTGTATAGAATGCTTTTGACGGACTTGAATAGATCCTCGTACTCCTTCACCGCGTTCTGCAGCAGCAGACGATTGTACTTGATCATTTCCCCCTTGGTATCGTTTTTTAAAATGGAGAAAGAAATCCAATGAAGGGAGGAAAGCAGAAAAATCACGGCAAGAAATCCGGTGAACATTTGGATAAATAAAGAGTTTCTGGTCTTAATGCGAGATGACAATTGGACAACACCCTCAGAAGTTTTTTTGTTAGACACTGTACAAGCTTGAACTTATAGACGTTCTTTCCGTGCTCGGAAAATCATCGCCGTATAAGGCGACGGAGCGTTTCCTTTTGATTGTATCATGCGAAATCTTAGGCCACAGCCATCTTTTTATATAAATGGATTGCCTTTTTTCTCTAAAGTTTTCACTTTTTTGACTGGTTGATAATGTTGTCAACGAATGAGAAAACGGTAAATAGGCTTCACCGCCCGCTCGATATATAATCGCCGTGAGAAACGCGAGAAGGGGGTGAAGAAAATTAAATTATCGTTACCGGGTGACATCATCCGAGGGGGAAAAAAGAAAGCAGCCCTCCCGCAAGGGAGAGAGCCCGTAAGCAAAAAATTGCAAAGTCCGCTCCAAAGAAGGCTGCGCCGTAATATGGATTTGTATTTGTTGATTCTTCCTGTACTCGTTTACTTTGTCCTTTTTGAGTATTATCCGATGTATGGAGTGCAGATTGCGTTCAAGGATTTTATCGCGACCAAGGGGATTTTAGGCAGCCCGTGGGTAGGCTGGAAGCATTTTGTGCGCTTTTACGAAAGCTTTTATTTCTGGAGATTGATCAAGAATACGCTCGGGATCGGTTTGTATGAGCTCGTTGTCGGCTTTCCCATTCCCATTCTGTTGGCGTTAATGATTAATGAGGTCCGTTCCCGGCTGTTCAAGCGGGTCGTTCAGACCGTCACTTACGCTCCCCACTTTTTGTCCACCGTCGTCATTGTCGGTATGCTGTTCTTGTTCCTGTCTCCACAAACCGGAGCTGTTAATCAACTGCTGCAGTGGTTCGGCTTCGAGCCCGTATCGTTCATGACTTCGCCGGGTTGGTTCAAGACGGTGTATGTCTTGTCCGGAGTTTGGCAGCAAATGGGCTGGAGCTCGATCATTTATTTGGCGGCGTTGTCCGGGGTGGATCCTCAGCTTCACGAAGCGGCCAAAGTGGATGGCGCCGGCCGGCTGCGGAGGGTTTGGCATATTAATCTTCCCGCTATTGCACCGACGATAGTGATTCTGCTTATTCTTAACGTCGGAAGGGTGCTCAGCGTTGGCTTCGAGAAAGTTTTCCTGATGCAGAACTCACTGAATATGGACGCTTCCGATGTGATTGCGACGCATGTCTACCGAACGGGAATTATTGGGGCTCAATACAGCTACTCAGCGGCGGTAGGGTTGTTCAATGCGGTGGTCAACTTCTTGATGCTGGTGGTGGTCAATTACATCGCGCGCAAAGTTAACGATACCAGTTTGTGGTGAGGGGGCATCATGTAGATGGTGTACAAGAGCCGGGGAGAACGTGTCTTTGAAGGAATTGTCTATGCAGCCCTGGGATTGGTGCTGCTTATCGTTATCTACCCGTTAATCTATGTTTTAAGCGCTTCACTCAGCGAGCCGGCGGCCATTCTGCGAGGGGAGATCTGGCTGCTTCCCAAAGGCTTCACGTTCGATGCTTATCGAAAAGTATTTGAAAACCGGGACATTATGACGGGGTATCTTAATACGATTCTGTATACGGTTACGGGGACGTCTATTAATCTATTGTTTACGACCATGGCGGCCTATCCTCTTTCCCGCAGAGATTTCTACGGGCGCAACCTCATTACGGCGCTCATTGTTTTTACGATGTTTTTCAGTGGCGGGATGATCCCTCTCTATTTGTTGATCCGGGATCTGCACATGTTGAACACGATCTGGGCACTGGTCATTCCCGGGGCGGTGTCGGTATGGAATATTATCATTATGCGGACATTCTTTCAGACCAGCATTCCATTCGAAATTCAGGAATCGGCCTTTATTGACGGCTGCTCGAATATTCAAACGCTCCTCCGTATCGTACTGCCCTTGTCCATGCCGATTATTGCGGTCATGACGCTGTTTTATGCGGTAGGGCATTGGAATGCTTTTTTCAACGCACTGATTTATTTGACCGATCGCGACAAATATCCGTTACAGTTGTTCTTGAGGGAAATTTTGATTCAAGAGCAAATGGATGAGATGGCCTCGTCTAACGATGATACTCTAATGAATTACATGCTGCAGATTGAAGCATTGAAATATGCGGTCGTGGTGGTGGCTAATCTGCCCATGCTGATACTGTATCCCTTCTTGCAAAAATATTTTGTCAAAGGAGTTATGATCGGGGCGCTTAAAGGATGATATTCTAGACAAAGAAAACAAGAAAACAGGAGGAATCCTTCTAATGAAAATAAATAAATGGGGATCGCTGCTGCTTGCGGCGGTGATGGCTCTGACCCCCTTATTATCTGCCTGTGGCAAGGAAGGAAGCTCTCCAGGGACGGGGAGCCAGGGAGGTGAAGCACAAGGAGAAGCGAAAGGGGAAGGGCAAGACGAAGCCGGCAATCTCAATCCAAGCGGATTTCCGATTGTGAAGGAACCGATTTCCCTTACTTTCTTTACCGGTAAGGATGCATCCAACAGCAGTAAATTCGAAGAAACGTTCGTCTGGAAAGAATATGCGAAAATGTCCAATATCCAGGTGAATTTTCAGCTGGTGCCATTTGAAAGCCTAACAGAAAAACGCAATCTGGCGCTGGCGAGCGGAGATTACCCCGATGTGTTCTATACGGCCAGGCTGAGTGCAACGGATCTGATGAAATATGGCTCGCAGCAGGAAGTGCTGATTCCATTAAATGATCTCATTGATCAGTATGCGCCGAATTTCAAAAAGCTGCTGGATCAGTATCCGGATTTAAGAAAAGGGCTGACGATGCCGGACGGCAATATTTATTCGTTCCCAACCTTTTACTCTCCCGAGTTTCTGCCTATGTTGATCGGGACGCCACTGTGGATCAATAAGGACTGGTTGGACCAATTGAATATGCAGGAGCCGCAAACGATTGAAGACTATTACAAATTCCTGCAAGCGGTCAAGACGACCGATCTTAACGGGAATGGCCAAGCGGACGAAATTCCATACAGCGGGTCTAATATCAATGTATTGAAGTATTCGCTTCAAGGGTCATGGGGTCTGGGTAATCGGGGGCTTGGCCATCTATTTGTCGATATGGACCCGGACCAGGATCAGCTGCGTTTTTTCCGCCTCGATCCGAAATATAATGAGGTTCTGGAATTTATTCATAAGCTGTATGTTGAAGGATTGATCGATCCGGAAATCTTCACGATTAAGGATAGCGCATTCCGAGCCAAAGGAGCCGAAGGAAACATCGGATCGGCCATTACGACTAATCCGGTTACCGCTTTTAATTTAGACCATTACATCGGTTTAGGGGCACTGAAAGGGCCTCATGGCGATCAATTATACTCCCATGTGAAATCGCCTTTGGTTCAACCCGGATCTATGGCGATTACCAATAAAAACAAATATCCGGAAGCGACGGTCAGATGGATCGATTATTTCTACAGCGACGAGGGGGCCCTGTTCTATTTTATGGGAAAAGAAGGGGTCACTTATACGAAAAAGCCGGACGGATCCTTGGAATACGTAGAGGATATTACCGATAACCCGAACGGTCTTACGATGACCCAGGCAAGAACTAAATATTTCACCTGGAACGGGGGAAGCTATCCCGGCTTCGTCCAAGCGGAATACTTCCAGGGAGCCGAATCGCTGCCGAATGCTATAGAAACAGGGAAGAAGGTAGAGCCGTATGTGCCGCAGGAAATATGGAATGCGTTCAACTATACGGAGGAGGAGGCAGAATTCATGACGTCGGTCGGCTCGGATATCCATACTTTTATTCTAGAAACCGAGGCCAAATTGATTGCCGGCGACACTCCTTTTAGCGAGTGGGATAAATATGTCGATACGGTAAAGAAAATGGGGCTTGATAAATATATGGAAATTGAGCAAGCGGCTTACGAGCGGTATAAGAATAACTGATGGCGGGGGAGCGGTCTCCTCTCCCCTTCCGTATAAGTGGTAAAGCTTCTTACCGATGCTCGCTCCTCCGGCGTGTATTGCGGTGCTGCATGAGGTTGGCCAAGCAGTCTCATGCTGCCCTAGGCAAGAGAAGGAACAAGTTAGGGAAGGTGCAATGGACCAAAATGAAGGAAACATGTGAAGAAGGAAGGGGGGAACAAATAGGAGAACAACAGTATAAATAAATCTGGAAATCAACTGAAGGAAGATTCGAAGGGACAAATGAAAGAACGAGTGATGATAGAACAATTGAAGAGGCGCGGGAAGGAATAGTAAACAAACTAGTGAAGGAGTTGGCTAAGGGCGCAGCGAAGGAACTAAAGGAACAAACCATGACATAAACCGGGGCAATCGTTTACGATCCTGTGTTGCTTGGGATTGCATTATGGATGAGGGAGAGAAGTTTCCATGACATGTTTTCTTTATTTGACAGACACTCATTTCGGCGCCAATCCGATTGGCTTTCATCAGCAGCCGGCCTATCCGGAACGCCTGGCCGATCTGATTGACGCGCTTCGTGGAGAAGTGATCCGGCATTCCGCCGATTTCGTTATTCACGGTGGAGATCTGATAGACTGCTGCAGTGTCGATTTGATTCGTCAGGCCTATGACCTGTTGAAGCTGCCCGTTCCCGTCTATTTATGTCTGGGGAACCACGATTTGGACCGCCCCGACGCAGTGGAGCTGTGGTTGTCTCACGCTCCGGATTTGTTTATCGGCGGTTCTCCCCATTATGAGGTAGTTTGCACTTCCTGTGTCGTCCACGTTATGCCCAATCATTGGGAGAGCGGCTATGAGTATTACTGGAAGGGCGCGCAGATGCCATGCTTCACCGAATCGCAGCTCCATCGGTTGGAACAGGCCATTGAGGCTCACCCAGGGAAGGCGCATGTGCTCGTCACCCATAGTCCGGTCTTTGGCATGAGCCGGGAGCAAAGCGGACTGGACCGAGTCATCCATGATGCGCCTGAAACTTTTCGCCAATCCATCGTTAATCTGGTTCGCAAGCATCCGGGCTTGAAGGTGGTCTTATCCGGGCACAACCATCTCAACACACTTCATTTGACCGAGGAAGCCGCCTTCGCCTCCGCCAGCTCCCTGATCGAGACTCCGTTCGAATATAAACTGGTCGAGGTCTCGGATACACAAGTGAGAATGACGACCCATCGCCTGGATTTGTCGGGCCTGACAGGATTTAGTCCGGATTATAATGAAGCTCGCACTTATGTACAGGGGAGGGAGCAGGATCGGGAGTTCATCGTGGCAATCCCTTAGGATGAGTGGCGAATCGCTTGTTAAGTTAAGTCTCCAATGTACGACGAATCGTTCCCGCTTGATCTGCAATAGCCTTTAGTTACGGCTTGCAAGCCCGGGAGAAGTAGCTTGATCCACCCTTATTAGAAATGGAGGAATAACTATGAATGAAAGCCGAAGCGATCAGAAACCGAAGAGTGAGGAGGGTGCTTCCTCATCCGGCAGTATTAGTCGGAGACGCTTTGTTACCTCGCTCGGAATATTGGCCGGTGCGGCAATAACCAGTCAGATTCCGACGGGAATACAGGCCTATGCCCAGGAAGATAGCGCAGAATTATGGAGCGCCGAAGGGAGTAAGAAGGCAAAAACGTCTGTTCATATAGACTGGTATAATGTCAAAGATTACAATGTTCTTGGCAACGGGTCCCGAGATGACGCTGCTGCCTTGGAAGCGTTAATTCAATCTACAGCACAGCGTGCGGAGGCAACCTTGTATTTTCCTGCGGGAACTTACCGGATTGGCAGTCACTTGACTTTTCCCCGAAGAGTTCACTTGCGTTTCGACTACGGCGCAATGCTGGTTCCGGATGCCGGCGTGATCGTCAAGATCCAGTCTTCGGTAGAGGCCGGACTGGGTCACATTTTCGGCGGGGCGGGGAAGGTAACAGGCGACTTCTATGGGCAAGGGGTATATCCGCAATGGTGGGGAGCGAAAGGAGATAAACAAACGGACGATACGGAGGCATTCCGGAATGTGTTTCGGCTGTCGAAGGACAATCAGATTTCTGTAACCGTTTACGTTCCGCGAGGGGATTATGTTTGGTCCCAGCCTGTTGTCGTTTATGGAAACACTTCGGTCATCTGTGAACAAGGAGCGGTGTTCTGGCGGAATCACGGAAATACGATGATGTACAACTATGAGTATAATGGCGAGGCCAATGCCGGCTATAGCGGCAACGGGAATATTCTGTTCGAGAATGCCCGCTTCGAATTTGTCGGGTTAAATCCGTCTGTCTTATGTTATGAGGATGGCAACGTACTTCAATTTGCCCATGCGTCGGATTGGACTTTTCGGCACTGTGAATTTTATGATGTCATTGATGCTCATGCGATAGAAATCAATTCCTCCCAGAACGTTGTCATTGACGGCTGTAAATTTTATGGTTACCGGGAATTGGCGAATAATCGCTGGTATGTGGAGGCGATCCAGATCGATCACGCCTCGACAAGCGGGATTCAGGGGGCCCTGCCGTATGATGACACGCACTGTAAAAACATTACGATCCAAAATTGTTATTTTGGCAAAGGTCATAGTTATACATTCAACAAAGGGGGGATTGCTACTACGGTAGAGTTCAAGGCCTGGACAGCCGGGGTCGGCGGACACACCCATAAGGAAGGAAAATGGCACCAGAACATTACGATCCGAAACAATACTTTCGAAGGAATGCGCTATTATGCGATACGCCCCTACAAGTGGCTGAACACGTTGATCGCAGAGAACCGATTCTATGAATGCGGGGGCGGCATCTATGCCGTAAGCGGGGCCAAACATGCCGTCTACGGAGCAGCCGGACCCTTCCGGAGATTATCGATTGTGAACAATCAGTTTATTAATGGGGTGGCGGTTTATCCGGACTTTTTTGCAGGGAATCGGCGGTTTATGATAGGTATCTTTTCGACGGATGTCGTTTCCGAGGATGTGCAGATTGCCGGAAACACCTTTAGCGTAGCTGAAGATACAGGAATCATTATAAGGAACGTCAAGCGCATATCGGTCTGCAATAATACGATTAACTATATGAAAAAGGACGCTATAGAGATTACCGGCTGCTTGAATGTGACTGTGCAAGGAAATCAAATCTTCAAGCCTTCCGAATATGGGGTGCTGCTGAAAAACTGCAATCATTGTTTGATCCTGGATAATCAGATTACCGAGGCTCAAAAGCAAAGTATTTATATAGAAGATGGGGAAAATGTGCAAATTGGCGGAAGTGTAATAACGAATGGGCGTGAAACCGGAATAGGCTGCGAAGGACTGCAAGGATTAATTGCAAAAGATAATCAGATCAGCGATTCGCCCAAGGCCCTGATGATTAACCATTGCCGAAATGTTAGAGTTATAGGAAATCATACAGCCCGAATATCCACGAATGGTATGGAAATCGCAGCCACTACCGGTTTACTTGTTTCAGGCAACTTCTTGACCGAAGGAGCCGGCTCTGCCTACGATGCTCTCGTTATTAAGGAGGGTACGAATATGGGCATTGTAAGGGACAACATCCTGTCCGGAGCCTTCCGCAGAGGGATTTGGTTCGAAGGGACGACATCGAATATTAAATACGGATACAATGTGGGGCCGATTCAAAATGACAGCAGTCAGGTCGAGCCTCTGCAAGACTAATAGAAGAGGAAATCTGCTAAATCTGCGCTGCTTACCGGTGATCCGGCATGTTTTGTAATATTGTTAGTAAGATATATTTGTTTCTAAAGGAACGGTCCTTCTTTGGAGGGCCGTTTTTAAATGGACACCTGTTAGGAGGGCGATAAGGATGAAGGGAGTCTGAAATAAACGGAGGCCTTAGCCTCGATTTATTAATCGTGTTAAGGCCACTTGCTAGATTAAGCCGTTCTAGAAAGAATTTGACTATTCTCTAGAACAGATCTCGACACCTCATTTGCCGGACGATATCCTTTTTCTATCAGACCTTTTATGTATATCTTGCTGTATATAAAGGAAAAAATGATACCGCTTACCCATCCGCCAATACCAAAGGTAAACGAGCCAAAAGCGAGAGCGACAATAAACATGATCGCGGCCCATTTTAAATCTCCACGGAAAAGAGCGGGGAAAAATCCAAAAAAGAGCGTAGTCCAGCTAAATCCGACTTTAACTTCTTTGGATAGACCGCTCTCGGTGCTAAGCAAGACCTTCATTGCGCAGCCACCTCCTTTTAAATGTTAAGTGAGAATAAAATAGTCCGAGAAGATAGTCTTAATGGACTACTCATCTCCATGGGGCCTGTCCTTAAGTGCTAATTTATCACAAAATTTTACAAATACAACTGTTTTTTTATTTTTATCAACATCAGAATGTCTAAGATCGGAATGATAATGGGTCTTTTGTAATTGGTCGAAAGGACTATTCTCTTGGAGGGGGATACCAGCTCTTCTTGAGGATACATTTGTATATCAAATTTTTAGGAGGGGTAGGAGATTGTATTAAATCTTTTTCTAAGACTTCCGATGACTATTTAAAGGACTAAAGGTGGTTAAAGGATCGTTTTAACTAAAAAGGTATGCAGTTACTTACAAGATATTGGTTTGGACCTATCGGGTCAAGTAAGCAGACGTAGTCCAATCAATTGCAATATAGAAAAGGGGAGCATAAGGAATGTGGAGTGAAATAGCCGATTTAATAAAATTAAATCCGGCCTGGTCTCTGGTTATTACTATATTGGGGACGCTGCTTGTTTGGTTGTATAAAGAATTTAAAGTGATGCTTGCTAAGGAATTTAATGACAAGGTTGCAATTTTACAAAATAAGCTGGAGGTCTATGGAAGACTGGAAGCGGCCGTGGTTAACCTTAGCTTAATATACTGTATCCCCTCCGTAAACGCGACGAGAATTATGGCCGACAATTCCAAATATCCACTTAGCTGCCATTATCGCATGAGAGAAGTGAACTAACTGTATTTTATGTAGGTAAATTCAGGCGAATTTCTCATTTGGACTATCTAACTGGAAAAACTACAGTTAAAGTGGAGGATTTCTGTTGATTTCGGCCATTTTGCACAAACTAGCTGTAGGTTTTCCAGTTAGTTTCCATATTTCGGATTGAGAGGGCTAAACTAACTGTATAAATTCCATTTAGCCATCCAAGGTTTGCTCATGGGACCCATCGGATGAGTGAATGGGACGAACCGAAATGGGAACTACTGGGAATCCCCCTACTGGGAGAACTTGTCGAGATCAAATGGTTCGTACTCCTTCTTGCCCAATCCCGGCCTGCGACCGGATTGAGCGATTCGGCAGGATTCCTCCGATAGCACTTCCTCCAATAACCAACTTGCCCCAATAACCAACTTCCCCCAGTTAGTAACCAACTTCCTCCAATAATCTACCTCCCCTTCTTTAGATTCATAAACAGAGATTGATAACGAAGAGCGATAGCAGGCCATCTATACCGGGCGGCAGTCCTTTGAGCGGCGTTAACCCGCTGCTTCGTCCTGGCCGGATTGTTCCACATGGCTGCGATGGCGCGGGCTATGGCGGAGCTGTCAAGAGATGCTATGACTTGGGCATTGCGGGGACTTACGAACTCCTTCAGTCCGCCCGACAGGGTCGATACAAGCGGAACGCCGCTGGCCATCGCTTCCAGAGCGACAAGGCAGAACGACTCTTTCCGGCTCGGCACTATAACGGCTCCGTACGAAGGGTACATCCGCTGTACCGCATCGTTCGAGCTTTTCTTCATCCAGTGAATGCGGTTTGCGATGCCGCTATTTCTGGCAACAGTATATAAATGATTTACATACTGTGCTTTGCCGCTTCCGACAATCGTTAAACTGACCTCTTTCCGATTTCGTGATAACAACGCAATGGCTTTAATTAAGGGTTCAATGCCTTTTGAAGGAATGAGTCTGCCAACATAAAGCAGCTTGGCCGGGGTAATATTGGCTTGTCTTGATACGAAGTTTACGCCGTGCGGGATGACGGTGATTTTAGTATGGCTGCCCGGATAAAGACGGATGATTTCAGCCGCCTGCCATTTGCTCGGAACCGTGATCCGGCTTGCGATACGAATCAGCTTCGCTTGGTTTTGTCCCGCCGGAGAACGGGCTCCCGCTGATACCATGGAATGGCATGTATAGACGATCGGAACCCGGTACAAGCTTCCGGCCGCTGCCGCAACGGCTGCAAATTCCGTGCTGTGAACATGAATCAGGTCAGGCTTGCTGCATTGGTTGGCGGCTGCTGACCTTAGCACTGCGCCGGGCTTGAACGATTGGGAGGGACGGCTAAAGTAATAAGAAGCTTTGGGAAGCCGCAGAATGCGCTGCATGCCGCCCGGGTTCATCAACGCCGGCGCTCCCGAGTCGCCGGAGCATAAGACGGTAACTTCCAACCCTGCGTTGCTTAGCGCTTTGGCCAGATGAGTGGCGGCAACCCCGAGTCCTCCGATAATATTCGGATGGAATTCATTGGTCATTACCCATAGCTTTAGTTTCCTCTCCCTATTCATGAGCGTCCTCCCCCAAACGATTTCAGATCATTTTATGAAGCTCTTAGGATAAGGTGTGGTAAATAGCCTGTATAGAGGACGAAGTTATTCATTTGCCGGGGAGTTTTCCCCTCTTTAAGTTGCGGGAGTTATGAGGTTAGGGAGGGAGAATAGAGGAGTGCATAACATTGAACATCCGACTCTATAATAAATAAGGAGAGGCCGTATCGGGCCTCTCCTTATTGTCAAGCCAGGTCAGGTTAGAAACATTCGACGAGGTAAGAACCTTAAGCTCTGATGTAAAACAGAAACTCCTGGCCGTTCTTGACCGGCTCCTGTTCGAGGGTATAGCCGTGCTTGACGACTTCTTCCGGAACGTTGCGGAACGAGGAAGGACAGTCGGTAATCACTTGCAGAAGCTGCCCCTTCTGCAAATCACGCAATGTCTCCAAGGTATAGATAACAGGATAAGGGCAGGATTCTCCTCTAAGATCTAATGTGAAGTCTGCTGTCATGTTCTATGCTCCTTTCTTAAAGCCTGTGCCGAAGCGATAATTTTTCTGCCAGTACATGGCGATAACGAAGCTTAATCCTAACAGAAGCAGCGTAACGATGAGGGCCGCAGAAGGCCCCAACTCTGCTATAAGATTAATCGGCGCTCCGCTTTGGACAAGCAAGCTGTAGACCCCAAGGTGATCCCAGGCATAGGCGAGAACGGTTGCGCCAATAATATTGCCGATAAATACCGGCAGGAAGACGATTTGCCCTTCCATCAGACGGTACATCATTCCGGTTTCGCAGCCCCCGGCCATGACGATGCCCAGGCCGAACAGAATTCCGCCGACCAATGTGCTGGGGGCAGCGATTTTCGTAATCGGGTCCAGGCCGTAAGCCAGAATGATGGCCAGAGTTGCTACGGAGCTGATTGCCATACCGAAGGAGATGGCCTTCGTCATGGTGGCTCTTCCGCTGATCCATAGATCGCGGAACGCCGAGGTGAAGCAAATTTGTCCTCTCTCTATCAAAATTCCGAAGGCGGCTCCGAATATGGCCGCAACGCCCAGCATCGTGCGTCCGGTGAGGAAGAAGTAGACAATAAGCCCGGCGTATGCCAGCATAATAAGCCCGCCGATGTAAGGCTGAATTTTACGGGAGCTGCCGGACTGTGAAGTCAGGCCTCCCTTAAGCAGTACGGGTTTGCCTTTCCACCAGGAGGTATTGACTAATTTGGTGCCGAGATAAGTCCCTGCGGCTGTGGCGACGATAAATATCCAGGAATGCAGGGAAAACTGCGGAACCCCGGTGAAGAAGGCAGCCAAATTGCAGCCTAATGCCAGACGGGCGCCGGCACCGGCAATGATGCCGCCGATCAGGCCCTGAACCAGGCGGCGTTTCTGCCTCGGGACGCGTATTTTGAAATTGTTGCTGAAGAGAATGGTACACAACGCCCCGATGAACATCCCCCATACAATCCAGCCGTCTGTCCGGCTCCATGTCGTTCCATCCATATGAATAAGCTTGAAATAAGCCCAATCGGAAATATCGACTCCGAACATCTCCAGCACATGGCCTCCGAGACGGGTGAATTCCCCGGTCACCGCCCATACCGTCCCGGTAATGCCGAAATAGACCGCGCTAAGGAGCCCGGCAAGTCCCATCGCAACATATGGGCTCCAATATTGGCCGAAACATCTTTCCATCACTTTCATCTGTCGATCCCTTCGATTCTATTAAAATTCAACATGCCGCTATTTATTTTACCACATAAGAAACTTCAAGCGTTAAAACAAAGTAAATAAAATTTTGGCATAAACTCCACTTCCAGTACGGGGTTATTCGTCGCCGGGGCGACCGCGGTTATAGGAAATTTAGACGTGTTAAAAGTGGGCTTGAAATTCCTGCGAAAATGCAGGAATTTCGCATCGTAACCGCGTTAAGGAAGGTTCAATGCCGTTTAGAGCAGGAACAAATTGCTGCGAATCTGCATCAATTTTGAAGCGTTGCGACCACTCTGGGAAAAAAGCCTGCGATAATACAGCAATTTCGGTAAAAAAAACCCCGGTCTCCCACGGAACGAGAAAAAAGATGCATTTTCGCAGGCTTTGCCACGGACAGGAAACCAAATGGCCAAAAGCATGCAGATTTGCAGGCTTTTAAGGTCAAGGCCCCCACCAAGTACCATAAAACCTCTCTATCGAAGCAAAGTGTGGAAGAATGATCGCGATAAGAGGAAGGTTTAGAAGCCGACATTGTTGCGGAGCGGACGGAACGCCTCGAAGCCATACTTAATAAGAGGAAGGGGTCCCGGCCGTATCAGCGTTTCGTCAGCAGACCGAGATTCCTCCAGCCGTAGGCGATTTCCGTCAGAGTAGTCCCGCCGATGTCAATTGGCTGCTGCTGAACAGGAACTCCCCCCAGAGCCTCATAGAAGCGCCGGGACGGATTATCGGCCAGTACCCAGATCAGCATGGAGTGAACATGGGCTCCTTGCAGCTCGGTGGCGATGGAACGGACCAGCTGTCCTCCAATTCCTTGTCTTTGATGGGATTTTAGCAAATAAATGGCATACAGCTCTCCCTGATATTCCGGATGATTGGTCCTCTCCCGTCCTCCGGCGGCAAAGCCGACGATTCCCTCCCTCTCCTCCGCGACATAGACAGGGCGGACGCCGGCAAGCTTCAGCATCCCCCGCCACATCTCTTCTCTTTGTTGATACGACATTCCATCCAGATAATGATCCGGAACGATTCCGCGGTAAGTCGATCTCCAGCTATCCACTTGTACTCTTGCAATGCCGGAGGCATCGTTCAGACGTGCTTTCCTTATTGTCATGATCATCCACCCATCCCGTTCCTGTTTTTTCCAATAGTTTATTGAAAAAAGGAAGGGGTGTCCAGTATTTTCGTCTTGAAGAATCTTACCCTGCCCAAAATGAAAAAGTTTATTGACAACAATATTGTTCGCTTGTATAGTTAGTTACATGAGTAATTAACCGATTGAGTGTTTAAGTAGGAGGGTGGGTTATGGGATCCTTAATAGATGACAGTCGGCCGATTTTCATGCAAATTGCCGAACGAATTGAAGATGACATCCTTGAAGGAAGGCTGCCTGAAGAAACACAGGTCCCTTCCACCAATCAATTCGCTTCCTTCTATCAGATCAATCCGGCGACGGCAGCTAAAGGTGTCAATTTGCTGGTCGAACAGGATATATTGTACAAAAAGCGGGGGATTGGGATGTTTGTGGCCATGGGAGCTCGAGAGAAGCTAAGGGAAAAGAGGAATGAACAGTTTTATGAGCAGTATGTGGTAACTATGATCCGGGAAGCGGAGAAGCTTGGAATAACGACAGAGCAGCTGTCGGAGATGATTCGGAAAGGGGATAGGCCGAAATGAATTACGCCGTGGAGATTAACCGCTTAACAAAATCGTTCAGCCAGGTAACGGCCGTCGACGAAGTCAGCTTTTCCTTGGAAGCTGGAAAGATATATGGGCTTCTCGGAAGAAATGGCGCCGGCAAAACGACAATCATGCATATGATTACAGCACAATTATTCCCCACCAGCGGGGAAATTAAAGTATTCGGGCAGCATCCGTATGAGAACAATCGTGTACTCAGCCAAATATGCTTTATTAAGGAGAGCCAGAAGTATCCGGATTCCTTCCGCGTTATCGATGTTCTGGAGGCGGCTCAAGCCTTCTTTCCCAATTGGGACCGGGACTACGCTTATTCATTAATAGAAGAATTCCGCCTTCCGCTGAAACGGGGGATGAAGAAGCTGTCGAGAGGGATGCTTTCCTCGGTCGGAATTGTCATCGGTCTGGCCAGCCGCGCTCCGCTTACGATATTTGACGAGCCTTACCTGGGGCTGGATGCCGTGGCCCGCAACTTGTTCTATGATCGGCTGCTTGAGGATTATTCGGAGCATCCGCGCACGGTTATTTTGTCCACGCACCTGATTGACGAGGTCAGCAATATTTTGGAGCATGTCATCGTTATTGATAAAGGAAAGCTTCTGCTTGATGAGGATGCGGAAGCTCTTCGCGGCCGCGCGTTTACCGTCGTGGGTCCCGCTTCCAAGGTAGAGAGCTTTACGGAGGACAAAGAAATGATCCATCGCGAGTCGATCGGCGGTTTGGTATCGGCTGCCGTTCTGGGCCGGCCGGGGGCCGAAGAGCGGGAGCAGGCGGAAGCGTTGGGTCTGGACCTTGCCTCCGTCTCCTTACAGCAACTGATCGTCTATCTGACACGAGATCATTCTGCGGGGAAGGCGGTGAATGCCTGATGAATAGGGTGCAAGGTGTTATGAAGATGCATTTGAGAGACAGGTGGATATGGTTCTTCACCCCCTTTCTGGTAGTGCTGCCCAGTTTCCTTGTGAATATAATTATAAGCTATTTTGTCGAAGAGCCCATCTATACCGGAGGAATACTGTCCCTCTACATTTACATGCTGATTGCGGGGGCAATTTCCCTGATCCAATCATTTCCTTTCGCGTTGGGCTTAAGTGTCCGGAGAACGGATTATTTTGCCGGCACTGGAATGGTTGCCGGGGCGGTCTGCGCCCTGATAGCGGTTCTGCTTTTGCTGCTTTCCTACGTGGAGCAACTGACAGGATTTTGGGGCGTGGATCTGCATTTCTTCGGTTTGCCGTATCTTAATGACGGCGGGATCGCGGAGCAGCTATGGGTCTATTTCTCCATCTTGATAAACATGTTCTTTCTCGGGTTTTTCGTCTCCAGTATCTATCGGAGATTCGGCAAGAAGGGTCTTGGCGTCTTCTTCGTCTTGTTATTGATATTGATGACCGTTTGCTCGTATGTAATAACCTTTAATCAATGGTGGGTGACTCTGTTTCATTGGCTGGCCGGCCACCCTGCATCGATGCTCGCTTCCTGGGCGGTTGTGCTCACGGTCGGCTATGCGATCTTGTCCTATTTCATGCTTCGCAAATCGACGGTTTAAGCAGGTATGCCCTGGGTCGTTCGGGAAAATCCCGGACGGCTTTTTTACCACATTAGAAAGTTTAAGTTCATTAAAGCATTAAAATGGAACAACTTTCTAATTGGCATAAAAAGCTACCTTTAAAACCGGGTTATTCGTCTTCGAAGAGGCTCCGTTTGGAGCTTTTTTTATTTTTTGTCTTTTATGCAGGTTGGAAAATTATTGATAATAGGCCGTTTGATTAAACGCCCAAAATTCGATTTTAAGGAGTTTTATCGATTTCATGTGGATTCGAAGAGCCTCACCCCGGCGGCTGAACGTCCGCTTCTTCAAGGTCGCGGCTGGGTGCTGCCGTTCGGCTTTGCCTCGGGGGTGCTGGGCAGCGCGTATAATATGAATGGCGTACCTGTTGTCGTTTACGGAACTTTGCGCCGCTGGCACCCGGAACGCTTCCGTGGTACGCTGCAGGCTCATTTTCTCATTTCCGGCATTCTGGTCGTTGCGGGACATGCTCTTGGAGGACTGTGGTCTAAGCAATCATTGGTATTGTACGGTTATTCCCTGCCGGCCATTCTTTTGGCTATCGCTCTGGGAAGTTATTTTAATAAGCGAATTCCGGCAGCAAAATTTGACCGCTACTTATATATCATAATTATGGCGCTTGGGGTTCTGCTGCTGTTCCCCCAGAGCTCGTCCCTATCCAATTGACGAATCCGCCGTTGTCTGGAATCAGGAAGTATAAGTATCCGAGGCGGAGACGTTCACCCGGCGGATGGGCTTGTTGAATGAAAAGGAAGTTGTTAAGATGAGGGTATTCGATTTGTTGGAAGGGTTGAAAACTCGTTCGAGATATAGCCCCGAAAGCAATTTAATACATGGAAGGAGCGGATAGAATGAGCGACAGCCGTAATCATTTAAAGCCCGATGTACGCGCTTACCTGGAACGTATAGGTTATGAGGGTCCTCTGGACGGGAGTGCGGCCGTGCTTGCCGAGCTGCAGGAGTGTCACCTGCATACGGTGCCCTATGAAAATCTGGATATTCTGAAGTGTATTCCACTATCGCTGGAAATTCCGGACCTGATCGAGAAAATCGTTGTCCGCCGGCGCGGCGGGTACTGCTTCGAGCTTAATGCCCTCTTTGGCTGGCTGCTGCGCGAGCTCGGATATCCCGTAACCGACCTGATGTCCCGCTTCTGGCGGGATGAGCCTAATCCGCCGCCGAAGAGGCGCCATCATGTATTGAAGGTCAAGGCGGGGGATGCTTACTATCTGTGCGACGTGGGGGTAGGGGGAATCGTTCCCAGGCGGCCGATCCAGATGGTGGAAGGGCTGAAGCATCCGCAAGGGGATGAGTGCTATCGCCTGGAGAGGGACCCGGAATACGGCTGGATGCTATGCGAGCTCAAGCATGGCGAATGGAGCCGATTGTATTCCTTCACCGAGGAGCCGCAGTTGGCCAAAGACTTTATTATGGCGACCTACTGGTGTGAGAATTCGCCGGAATCGATTTTTACGAAGAGCGCTATGGCGGCTATCCGCACCCGCGAAGGACGCAACACGCTAGCCGGCAAGGAATTTCGCATTTTCACCCCGGAAGGAGTACGCAGCTTTACCCCCGAGTCGGAAGAGGAGTATAACGAGGCTCTGCGCACTTATTTCAATATTCATTTGGAATAAGGCCCGGAAGTAAGGATAG
This sequence comes from Paenibacillus sp. SAFN-117, assembly GCF_051966115.1. Classification (NCBI taxonomy): domain Bacteria; kingdom Bacillati; phylum Bacillota; class Bacilli; order Caryophanales; family Paenibacillaceae; genus Paenibacillus; species Paenibacillus sp. SAFN-117. The sequence goes on along the minus strand of NZ_JBQCLK010000045.1, from coordinate 14,011 downwards.
GGCTGTTGAGAACACGAATGATTTAAACCACCTGAAATCCCGGGTGGTTTTTTTTGACGTTATAGAGTTGGTTACTCCACCTTCGCAGCATGAAAACACCCCTATAACCAGGGATCATAGTTTGGCGTTGAATCCCAATGTGCTGCTTTATCCCTGTCGCTATAGGGGACACCTTTGCGGGAATATTATGCGCAATCCGCAGTGCATCGGGATAGAACGCTGTACGTTGTTGGCAGAAGGAAATAGTCCATTGTTTTGACTTAAAATCATTCTGAGTGGTTGATGATCTGGTAAAATTAAATTCTTTGTAAACCTTGATTTTTAAGAAGGAGTTTCTTGTGCTTTAGCGAACTAAGATTTATGGAGGGACCGGGAATGGATTGTAGAATCTCCTTATAGTCTATCAATTTGATTTATTATATTGTGTTAAATTCCTGGTTCTGCTCAAATATGACAGGGAGGAGGTAACTGAGAGCGCTAATCCTAGTTCCAGCTGCAAGTTCATGCTCAAATAAAATAAGAAAGGAGTTTTGAATCTATGTTTGGAATCAATAGGAAAGAATGGAAGCGCAAGCTGTCATCCCTCCTTGCAGCAAGTTTGCTGGCGGGCTCAATGATGATATCGGGACAGCCTGCACCTGCTTATGCGGAAGCGGCCGGTCCTGCAAATTCCGATGAGGTGCCCGGACTGTTAATAACGGAATTGGTCCCTGACTCCACCGACATCAATGACGCCGATGCGTATGAATTTATCGAGGTTTATAACAATACGAACCAGCCGATGGATATCAAAGATTATATGCTCATCTATCGCTATCCGGATACGAAGGCTAGCGACCGGTATTGGCATCCCTACTCGTCTGTTGTCATTCCTCCGAAGGGAGTATTGGTCTTGTGGGGGATGGTTGGGACAAATGAGGACCTGACCGTAGCCGATTTTAACGCTAATTATGGCACTTCGCTGGTAGAGAACGAAACGATTGTGCGAATTCCGTCCGGCATGCATGACGCAAGAGATCGTGAGATCGTGCTGGCGACGAACACAGGACAAGATCTTGTCGTAGCCCGGTATAATCAAGGATATATCGCCACGAGTCCCGATAAGGGAGTTCACTATAAGACGCCGGATCCCGGCAGTATAAGGATGAAGCTGGTGAGCCCATATGCCGATACGGCAACGCCGGGTACGGTTAGCCCGGAACAGGTTCCGGCACAGCCGAACATCGTTGTACCGGACCATGTGGCGCCGGTTATCACCGATTTGACTACTTCTGACACCCCTGACTTGATGAAGCCGATGGAGTTTGTGGCAGAAGCCGGCGACGATCGGTTGCTGACATCGGTATCTCTGAAGTATAAGGCCGCTTACGATCCTGATTTTAAAACCGCTTACATTATTCAGGGGGAGGATGGTTTATTCAGGCATTCGCTCGAGTTGGAGCAGTGGTACGGAAGCCCGACCTTGACTTATTATTTTGAGGCGACTGACGGCATGAACGTGGTTGCTACCGCCGAGAAAACTCTTTCGCTGGCGGGGAATCCTGACGCACTTGAATGGAATGTGAAGGACGGCGATGTCCTGACCGGCGACAAAGTTATTTTTGCCAATGAGCTGCCGGAGCACTTGACACTAATGATAGACGGCCAAAGCGTACAAGAGACGGATGAAGAGAAAACGCTCTCCTCCATGCCCTATTTTGTTTTCGAAGCGAACGGCATTAATGCGGGGCAAAATGCAATTACGGTTGGAAATGAAGTCGTTCAGATTATCCCGCTGAATACGACAGGCTTCGCTACGGTCAGGGTGCCCATGAGTCCGAGACTGTTCAAGTATGGGCAGGATAATCCGATCGCCATTCGGGCCGGCTCTACGAAACGTCCTTATTTTGAAGAGGCGCCCGAGCCAGGATTGGATGATTATGACATCCGTAATGTGAGGCTGGAGTTTGCCGATGGCACGGTGCTTCGCGATCCCCAATATGCCGACCCCAAGCTTGTCTTGGATATGGGCGACAACGGACGGTTCTTGCCGGTCGTCTATTTCAACTTCGCGATCCCGGAGAGCCAATGGGAGAAGCGGCCGGTTCGCAAAGCGATGGACAAGCCCGCCTATTTTGTCTTCGAGGTCGATGGCATTGATAAAGGACAGAATTTTATTACGATGGGCGAGCAGGAGCTGAAGCTTATTCCTCTGGGAACGAAAGGCTTCCCGACAGTTGTAGTTCCAATCAGTCCGGAATTGCTGCAGTATGGGGAAAGGAACCCGATTGCCATTCGGGCAGGCTCCGTCAATCGTGCTTATTATGAGCATGCTCCGGAGGGCGGGCTGGATGATTTCGACATTCGCAACGTGCGGCTGATTCTTGCGGACGGAACCGAGCTGAGAGATCCGCAGTATGAAGATCCGTCACTCGTCCTAGATATGGGAGATAGCGGACGGTTCCTGCCGATTGTATATTTCAACTTCACGATCCCGGAAGACAAGTGGAATGCTTCCTCCTACCGTTGGAATACGGCTTCCATGCCGGACGGTGAGCACCAGGTCAAGGTAAAGAACCATAACGGGCTTGAGCATTCCGTGAATGTAACAACAGATAACAGCGGACCGGTGATAACGACCAATATGGCGGAGGGCCAGACTTACAAAGGCGAGTTTACGATTGAGGCTCAAGCCAGCGATGTATCCGGAGTATCTTCATTTACGGCAGTTCTGGACGGCAAGGAGATTCAAGTTCCGTATCTAACCTCTTCGGGGTTATTAGACCCTGGAACGCATGAACTGCTCTTGACCGCAACGGACAAGGTTGGCCAAACGACCGCTCAGACGATAAACTTCAGCACACCGGAAGAGCATCCCTACTCACCGGAATTGCTTGCACCGGCAGACGGCGAGGGGAATGTAGGCACAACGGCAGAGCTTCAGGTGAAAGTGGGCGATCCGTCCAACGACCCCATGCAGGTTGGGTTCTATCGCGGAAATCGCATAGATGGCGCAAGCGAAGCCATGAACATATACGTCAATTCTGTAGATAGAGAACCGCCTCTAACGATAGTTTCTCACGGAGAAACACTGCTTTCCGCTGAGGAGAAGGCTAAGCTGGCCGCTTCCGATGACGAGTACGTTACAACGGACTCTATCACCCACTTTCCCTATCATCGCTTTGAGGTTGAGGTAGGGGACGACATTGGAGCCGGCGATTCCATAGAGCTGCAGTGGGAAGGCCATTCGCTGGAAGGACGTAAAGTGACCATGTATGCCTGGAATTACGAAGCGAATGAGTGGCAGCCGCTAGCCTCTCTCATTGCTCAATCCGACGACGATTTCACATTGGCGGCAACTATTGATGCAGGTCCTTATGTAAATGAAGGTCGTATTCAAGCCATGGTTCAGGATCTGATTCCGTCTGCTGACGAATATGATTATACATTTGTCGTTCTGCCGGATACCCAAATGTATGCGGAAATTTATCCGAAGTATTTCCAATCCCAGGTGGAATGGATTCGTGACAACAAGGATGCGATGAAAATTCGTTATGTCGCTCATGTCGGAGATATTGTGAATACAACCCCCAATCTGGATCAGTGGGATCGGGCGGATCGCTTCATGAAGGTGTTGGAGGATGCGGGTATTCCTTATGGCGTTGCTGCCGGGAACCACGATGTTTTTGATGGGGGCGTAACGGGCGGCGAACCCGATTATTCGCTGTTTGGAAAATATTTTGGCGCCGACCGCTTCAAGGACATGCCTTATTATGGAGAATCTTACGAGAATAATCGCGCACACTATGATCTCATCTCGGCCGCAGGCAATGATTACATTATCGTTTATGTCGGCTGGGGGCTGAATGACAGTGTCCTGAAGTGGACGGATCAGGCGATCAAGAAGTTTCCCGAGCGCAAGGCAGTGATTGTCACTCATGAATATTTGACGGCGAAAGCGGAACGCTCCGCTACAGGCAATAGATTGTACAATGAGGTAGTGGTGCCGAATCCGAACGTAGAGCTGGTGATAAGCGGTCACTTCACGGGAAGCGCTGTGAGGAGCGATGAGATTGACGATGATGGGGATGGTATAGCAGATCGAACGGTACACCAAATGCTGGCCGATTACCAAGGGATCGGAGAAGGCGGCTCGGGATATCTCAAGCTGCTGCATTTCGATACGAAAAACAAGCTGGTGTATGTGAATACCTATTCTCCCGAGCTGGATGATTACAATCATTATGAGCCGGAGAAGGATGAATGGACACTCGCGATGGAGCTTACTCCGCAACTGAAACGGGTAGGGACCGATTCCTTCGTGGTTCAGGTGTTCACAGATGAGCAAATTGGAAGCACCGTGCAGGCGGAAAGCGGGGATAGCGTGCAGATGACGTGGAACGGGCTGTCCGGCGATCAAGTCTATTACTGGTATGTTATCGCCAAAGATCAGTTCGGGGGCCGAACGGTTTCCGACTTGTGGAATTTCCGCACGAAGGCCGTTCTGGCGGCGCCGACAGGACTTCGGGCTCACAATATTACGGCAACGGGCCTGGATTTAAGCTGGGACCAAGTAGATCTCCGTGACGGGGCGGCAGTGACCTATTCGGTTTATGCGGATAACAGGTGGATAACTACGGTTACGGAATCGGTATATCGGGTAGAGGGGCTGGAGCCGGATACGGAGTATCGCCTCACCGTCGTTGCGGAGCATCCGACACTGGGCGTTTCCCAGCCAAGCGAACCTCTAGTAGTCACTACCAGCCGGATGGATATTGCCGTTCTGGAAAGTATCCTCAATCAGTATATCGCTTCGGGAGAGGTGAGCGACCCGCTGGCCAATCAACTGTCGCAATCGATCAAGCAAGCCAGGCATCAATGGGACAAGGGATCAGCGGATCAGGCGGTTAAGAAGCTGGAGGACTTCCAGAAGCACTTGAACAAAAAGTCCATGGCTCCTTATGTGACGGAAGCCGCCAAACGAACGCTTCATTCAAGGAGTCAGTCGTTAATTCAGGTGTGGGGCAGCTAGAATTGAAAGGATAAGAAGGGGCTGTTCCAAAAGTGTTCGCACAAAAAAGGGAACATCCCAAAACGAAGCAAAAAGGACCTCAAATCCCACTTTGAGTGGGAACGGGGTCCTTTTATAGCAGCCAAATTTAACTCTAGGTGGGGCTTGAAAAATCATAGCTTGACTTATGAGACAACCCCTTCCCTGCCAAAGAGGCTATTAGCCAATACAACCCTATAGGGACAGGGTATCCAGCGGAATTTCAAAAGCCCGCTTAATGACAAGGCCGGCCGCCAGCTTGGTCTCATCCGGTTTGTCCTCCAGATGCATGATCCGGACATTGTTGACGGTAACAGGCAGCTGCTTGATTACCCTTGCTCTGATCTCAGGGATCATATAGGGGCTTATAGTACGCAGTACCCTGCCCGACAGCAGCACGCTATCGGGATTAATAAAGGTGATGATGTTGGTAATTGCGATAGAAATTCCCTCGATCACGAGTTCGTACAAGCGAAGCATCTTGGGATCGCCGTTACGTACACCTTCCGCAAACTGTTCAAGTGTACACTTCATAGATACGCTAAGACCGCTAATAGAGGCCAGGGTGGTAAGGCAACCGCTTCTTCCGCAGTGGCAAGGGTAGGCGTCCGCTCCATAGAAGCCTTTGTAATGGCCGAATTCGCCTGCCACGAAGTTCGAGCCCGGGATCAGACGCTTCTCGGAAACGATAGCGCCGCCCGTTCCGTAATCGAATTTTATTGTAATATTGTCCCTGGAATCTTTCAGACAGCCGTTCATATTTTCGTTAACGGACAGTAAATTGACGTCATTCTCTATATAGACCGGAATATGATACTTGTCTTCCAGCAATTGTTTAAGCGGAAAGCGGTGAACACCTATTCCGGGAGTTCGCAGGATGATGCCGTTCTGTGAATCAACGAGCCCCTGCATACTGATGCCGATGCCCTTGATCTTGTCCAAGGCCGGCACTTGGGGAAGGAGTTCATCAATGACTTCGTGCAGCAGGCGAAGCAGGACTTCGATCGATCCATATTTATCGATGGTGCGTTCGGAGGAGGCTATGCGTTCTTGGCGCAAATTATAGACACAGCCTCGAATATATTTTCCTGCAAGCTCTATTCCGATGGCATACAGTTTGCCGCTGTTGACATGGAGCGCGATTCTTTTTCTGCCGCTTCCCGACTCCAGGGCCATATGTTCGCCAACGGTAATCACCTTTTCCTTCAGCAACCGATTGACAATATTGGTAACCGTTTGCCGGCTTAACCCCGTTTTCTCTGCTAATTCCACACGGGATATCGGTCCTTCGGAATAAATAAGATAAAGTACTTTCTGTTGATTAATTGATTTCAAAAGCATATGGCTTGTTCTTTTTTCTGAGTCGCTCATGCCTCATTTTCCCCTTCCACACTCCCAGTTCTTTTCAAAAAATAAACAGCTAACGGTTTGTAATTAGCAGAAGATTCTCGCCCTAGTTTAGCACTAAAGCGGGAATAAAGAAAAGTTTCAACTTCTGCAGTAATTTAGGATTGACAATACGAAAAAGAACGATATTATTAATTATATCAATTAATAAAGCAATTTGATTAACTATTGAAAACTTTTATACTTTGTTTTTCGGGCTTGTTGCATTGTCTGATGCAGAGGCGGCGAGTTGTCTGATTGCCGGATACGGGAGAAGGCATAAGTTCTGAGGGTGCTATAGCTAAACATGGCATTAACGCAGGGCTAATAAGCCTCCTGATTTTCTTTAGGAAGCTCAAGGCACACGCTGTTTTAATCCCGAGAAGGAAAAACCGATGAGACTACACCAATTATTGAAAACGATTTCATTGGGCGGGGAGGTGAAGCTGGAAGGAGACGACAACATTATTTTTACATAATCCGTGCTCATAATTGATATTCAATTAACAAACAGGTAGTAAACTAAACACAGAATTTAGTCAATCAATTTTATTTATTAATGAAAAGGGGAGGCTATAACGATGTTCAACACCAAAATGAAAAGATGGATGTCTGCTGGAGCGGCCGCCATCCTATCGGCTACTATGCTCGCGGCTTGCGGCGGCAACGGGAATACTTCGGGACCTGCTTCATCCCCGTCGAACAGTCCGGGGCAGTCTGCAGAAGTAGAGGTATACCCTGAGAATGGATTGCCGAAAAATGAGGAGGTTACGCTTAAAGTCGGTTATTTCATTGGGGGTTACGGGCGTGAATGGTTTGACAAAGCAGTGGAATCCTTCACTAAGAAATATCCGAATGTCAAGATAGATATTACGGCATCATCAGATATGCAAACGATCCTCTCCACCAAGATTTCAGCAGGCAATGATAAAGATATGTTCGACTTGTTCAATACCGCACCTGCCGGCGGCGTTGTATCGCTGGCTGAAGCCGGGAAGCTGGAGCCCATGGACGACATTTGGGACTACAAGCTTCCGGATGTGCCTGATAAAACAGTGAAAGATCTGAGTATGCCGGGAATGTATGAATCTACACCGTTGATTCAAGGGAAGAGGTATGAATTCGCCATCTTCACCAGCTTCGGCGGACTGTTCTACAACAAGAAGCTGTTCGAGGAGCATGGCTGGAATCAAAACCCGAAAACCTGGGAGGAGTTCAAGCAGCTGTTAGCGGATATTAAGGCGGACGGCATCGCTCCAATCACGTTCCCGGGCATCCATCCCAACTATCATACGTGGGCTTTCGGACCGGCGAAAAATTTTGAATTGGCTGATATTAACGGACATGCCGAACAATTTATCGAGAATTACAAAACATATACGCTGCCGCAATATACCAGTCCGGAAACGGTTGAGACCTGGACACGCTTTTATGAGCTGGGTAAACTAGGGTATTTTGCAGAAGGTCTGCCGGCTTTAACCCACACGCAATCGCAAATGCAAGTGCTTCAAGGACAGGCGGCCATGGTATCGACCGGAACTCACGTCGAGAATGAAATGAAGGAAGCGACACCCGCGGATTTCGAATGGGGGTATATGGCCGTTCCGTTCCGGGACAGCGAAGACCAGACACTTTGGATTCGAAGCGGGACTACAGGGTTCAACTACATCTGGGCGGCCAAACCGGATTTGAACAAGAAGTGGGCCAAGGAATTAATCGTTTGGCTGCTTCACCTTGATAATCAGCAAATTGCTGCGGAAGAAGCGGGTGCGCTGCCTATGCGCAAGGATTTGACGGAGGACCCGTCCCGAACGGTTAATCTTACGAGCTCGGCTCAAGCTGTTCTGAAGTACATTGCGGATAATAAAGCCCATACGTATAAAGCAAGCAGATCGGTCAGCATCTCGGATCCGAACCTGGCGCAGGCAGAGAAGCTGTTGAACGAAAATATTGTGAAATTTGCTTTGGGCAAGCAGGATCCGAAGCCTATTCTGGAGGAAGCGGAGAAATTGCTGACAAAAGCGGTGGAGGCAGCGAAGAAGTAAATGCTGCCATGAGCGGGGAGGCTCACTCTCCGCTCTCCATTTTATGATAGGAGTTGACTTCGATGTCTGAATCAACCGTGGTAAGAAAGCCACAGACCTCGAGAAGAAGGATGAGGCTGGATAACGCGAACACGCAGAAATATATTTTTCTCGCACTGGCTATCATCCCGCCCTTCGGAGGGTATTTGCTGTTTACTTTATTTCCGAATATTTTGTCCGTCTACTATTCAATGCTGGATTGGGATGGACTTACAGATTCCACCTTTGTCGGATTTTCAAATTTCATTACTGCGTTTCAAGATCAATATGTCTGGCGCGCCTTAACCCACAATCTGATTTTTATGGTGACGGTTCCGCTTTTCGTCGTTCTTATCTCCTTATTACTGGCTTACTTGATCACCCATAAAAGCTATCGTGAGAACGGTTTCCTGAAGGTGCTGTTTTTCTTCCCGAATGTATTGTCCACGGTTGTGGTTGCACTTCTCTTTGCATTTGTTTATGACGGCACCTATGGCCTGTTGAACGCGATGCTTAAACTGGTCGGAATAGACATGGGTAACTTTTATTGGTTAGGTAGTGACAAAACAGCGCTTGCGGCCATTATCCCGGCATGGGTCTGGGGCGGAGTCGGCTTGTACGTCATCATCTTCGCCAATGCCATGCTTGCGATTCCGAAATCGCTGTATGAAGCAGCGATCCTCGAAGGGGCCGGGCATATGACTCGTCTGTTCCGGATTACGATTCCGCTTGTATCGCCAATAATACGCGTTAGTGCGCTGTTCCTGGTGGTAGGAACGATGAAGGGCTTCGAGATCATACTCATCATGACCAACGGAGGTCCTTATGGGGCTACCGATGTCATCGGGCTCTATATGTTTAATTTGGCCTTCGGGGAAGAATACAGGAACTTCGGCTATGCGTCTGCTGTGGGGATGATTCTTTTCGTTATATTGGTCACTGCCAAGCTGCTGATGGATAAATTTTTACCAAACAGGGGCTATGAGTACTAGTCTCTATTCGCTTGAAGGTTCGGAGGGATAATTTTGAAGGAAAAACGGACATGGTTAGATGTCGTCTGGCGAATAATCCTGTACCTGTGGGCGCTGACGATTCTTTTTCCGCTGGTTTGGGTCATTTACGAATCTCTGAAGAGCAATCCGGAGTTTTTCCAGGATATCTGGGCTTTGCCTACAGAGCTTAAGTGGGGCAACTATCTGAAAGCCTGGAACCAATACGGATTCGGACAGTCGCTTCTAAATACACTTTATTATGTTGGCGGGAGCCTGGTGGTCAGCTTGTTCTTTACGACCCTCAATGCTTACGCCCTGACACGTATGGAATTTAAGGGAAGAAAACTGATTTGGAGCCTGATCATGCTGTCCTTGTTTCTTCCCGGGGTCAACGCGCTTGTTCCCCAATATGTCATTATGCGGGAGCTCGACTTGACCAACAGCCTGACCGGCTTGATTCTGTTGTCCAGCTTGGGGGAGAGCGTGTTCTTTCTAATGCTGCTCGGAGGCTTCATGAGCTCTTTGCCGAAGGAGCTGGAAGAGAGTGCGACGATGGACGGGGCGACGCTGTTCCAGAGATTCTGGCGTGTCATCGTTCCGCTGTCCACTCCGGGGATCGTCACCGTAGCCGTATTCAAGTTTCTTGGATATTACAATAATTTCATGGGACCCTTCATCTATTTAAGCGATCCCAAGAAATATCCGATTGCGGTACAGATGTATTCCGCCAACAAGCAGATGGAATATACCGCCGATTGGGTCACGCTGTTTGCCGGAGTTACGATTGCCATGGTGCCGTCCGTCATTATCTTTATGCTGTTCCAGCGTCTTCTGATGGAAGGGGCGACGATGGGGGCTGTTAAAGGGTAATTATTCAAGGGAAAGATAACGAATTTTAATCTTGGATGGGGGGGCCGTCCATCCTGTGTAAATTTGTTTGGAGTATATGGAGAGTGGTAAGGTTGTCCGTAGAAAGTCAGACGCTGTTTCAGCTTCTGGATACGAATTTATTGCTAAAGCAGCCTAAGGGGACTTGGAAATGGCATTCTCCGCTTTCCGCTCCGTTTAAAGTGCTGGGTTTCCCATGGCTGGAGCAGGACAGGGTATACCGCCGTTTGCCGCTCCACCCCAATCATGCTTTGCCCGAAGCGGTCGATAAGCTTGCGGATTGTACCGCAGGCGGACAAATTCGCTTTAAGACCGATGCGCAGCGGGTAGCGATCCGGGTTAAGCTGCGGGGGCCGGCATCGATGGATCATATGCCTGCTACCGGCCAGATCGGTTTCGATGCTTATGTAGGGGAGCCCGGTCAGGAGCGGTACATAGGAACAAGCCGAATGAAGCCGGGAGAGCAGCAGTACGAGTCGTTGCTGTTTGAAGGTGATCAGCCGGATCGGCTGCGTACGGTCACGCTTAATTTTCCTCTGTACCAAAGTGTGACGGAAGTGATGGTGGGCCTCCCTCCGGAAGCCGCCCTGGAAGCCAATGATTTTCCAAGCTCAAGAGGCCGCCTGGTGTTCTATGGAACCTCGATCACTCAAGGGGGATGCGCAAGCCGTCCGGGTCTTGCTTATCCTCAGCAGATCGGCAGACGATTGCAGCGGGAAGTGATCAATCTCGGGTTCTCGGGCAGCGGCAAGGGGGAAGAGGAGGTGGCCAGAGTCATCCGGCTTATTCCCCATGTGGACTGCTTCATTGTCGATTATGAAGCCAACTGCTCGACAGAGCTGTATGGCCGGACTCTGGAGCCGTTCCTTCGCCTCTACCGGGAAGAGCAGCGGCTCGTTCCTATCCTGGTCGTGTCGCGGATTCCTTATGCGAAGGAGCAGGTGAACAGCATCTCCCGGCAAGACCGAATGGAACGGAAGCGAATTGCGACCGAGCTCGTCCGCAAGCTTAATGAAGCCGGCGACGACAGAGTATTCTTCTGCGACGGAGACCGGCTGCTTGGAGAGCGCTATGACGAGTGCACCGTGGACGGCGTTCACCCCAATGATTTAGGCTTTACCCGGATGGCGGAATCTCTCATTCCGGTTATATCGCAAATTCTGGAGCGTTGTTCCAGTTCAATTTGGCGGTAAATGACGTAGGCAGCTCAAAAAATCGGCATTTAAAACCGAACGTTTTAGCCTGATACGGCCCAGAGAGCTGTCCCAATATCCGGTTTGCGGATTTTCAGTACCGGAGAGCTTAGTTTTATGCGAACTCTGGGACAGGCCCGGTTGTCCGCCGGGATTGTGTAAAAGACAAGCAAAACTGCAGGTCTTTTTGGGTAAAAGCCGCGCGGTGCGTTATTCTAAAGCGATAGTGCAGGTCTTTTTGGGTAAAAGTCGCCATATGCCTGATTCTAGAGCGATAGTGCAGGTCTTTTTGGGAAAAGCCGCGTGATGGGTTATTCTAGAGCGATAGTGCAGGTCTTTTTGGGTAAAAGTCGCCACATGCCTGATTCTAGAGCGATAATGCAGGTCTTTGGAGCGATTTTTGCGAAATGGCCCCATTTCGTCCAAAAGACCTGCACATTTGAGCGTCTTTCGCCTTCTTTTTGGAAAAAGGCAGATTTTTAATGCACTTTTGCTCGTCTTTGCGACGTGTTGGCTTTATCCTCGCCTGGCCCATCATTTGCTCCAATGGTCCAATGGTTCAATGGGCAACGATGAAAGAGAAGAGCGAATGTAATCACAGAGTGCTACTTCTTTTCCGTCGTCCATCCCGGTATGATCCCTGGAAATCATTTTAACGTTGTCCCGAAGTACCCCAAATTACAACCCCCCACCCCTTTATAAATGGGAGTCGTTTTCTCTTCAACACTATCCAGCGATTCGTATCGTACATTCTCAGGTCGTACCACTTCAACGAAATAATCCCCTGGAGCTACTCGATTCCCATCATTCCCGGTAAGGTCCCATGTAAATTTAGCCTCGTATGAAAAAGCATTGGGAATGACTCCTGAAAAAGTCGGTAGTGTACGGCTGTATATTACTTCTTGGCTATCTAGTGGACGAATTTGTAAAATAAGATCGATTGCGTTTATAACAATATCTTCACCGAGATTATTGGTTATTTTGACGCCAAGATCAAGGCTTTCATTGCCATTTATCCATTCCAAGTAGTGGGGGGTAATGTGAATGGTTTGAGTACCTGCACAAAAGGGGTCTACCCCTACCCTCACTAGATTTCATATAATCGGAGCCACACCCTGATAAATATCGATCTTGTGCAAACCATCTGTACTGTCCGACGGATACTGATAAACTACAGTCGCGCCCATCGCCTCCGAGAAGGACCGCAGCGGAATATACGCTTTGTTGTTGTAGTTAATCATTTCATCTCCATCGACAGTGATCTCCTGATCACCATTATGAATCGTTACTTTGCTGGGAAACAACGTGGCCTGAATTGTATACGAGGACGCCGCAGCGGTAGCAACCAGTAAGGCGGTGCCGCATAATACTCCTGTCAAAAACTTCTTCACAATCTTAACATATCCTTCCTTATACCAATTACATGGCGTTTCGTTGCGGGTTAATCTAAAAACCAATTTCCAAGAAATTAGAGTTACTCTTCGCGGGGATGAATTATCTTAATGTTATCCCAAAGTAACCCAAATTACAGGCGCCAAGTCTTTCAATGATGGCTGTCTTCTCTTCATCACTGTCCAACACTTTGTCCAGGAGGAACTTCCTTGCCGTCTATCCCGATATGATCCCATGTAACTTTCGCAAAATATTCGTATGAGCTTGGAATCACCCCTGCAAAAGAAGGCAGTGGACGACCGTATACCACCTCATTACTTTCAGTTGAACGAACTTGAAAAGTTAGATCGATGGGACCTACAGTTATGTCATCATCCGTGTTGTTATTCATGCTAACAATAAAAGCGCGATCGCTAGGTTTATCATCTATCAGATCAACACCTATTGTGATATGGAATGGTTGTTCTTTTCCGCAAAATGGATCCACAGACTTCCGCTCTAAAGTCCATTCTATCGGAGCCACACTCTGGTAAATATCGATCTTGTGCAATCCATCTGTGCTTTCCGACGGATACTGATAATCTACTGTCGCACCCATCGCTTCCGAAAACGTGCGAAGAGGAATATATGCTTTGTTGTTGTAGTTAATCATTTCGTCACCATCGACAGTGATCTTCTGATCGCCATTATGAATCGTTACTTTACTGGGAAACAACGTGGCCTGAATTGTATCCGAGGATGCCGCAGCGGTAGCAACCAATAAGGCGGTTCCGCATAATACTCCTGTCCAAAACTTTTTCATAAGATCAACACATCCTTCCTTCCCTATGTACATGCCGCCATGCTTTGGCTTACCTGCGTACTGTTCCGGTTCGTTGAAACAATTTATATCAGGCTATAAGATTGGCAGGGACAGAGTGACTATGTAAAAGCCTGCAGAAATACATCTTTTTGAGTGCTCACTTCAGTAGCTGGTTTAAAAACCTGCGATAGCTCCACGGCCCCCTAACGAAACTGGAGTCCTACCCTACAATATATTATTGTATTTCTTAGGGAGGCGACCAGTAT
>NZ_JBQCLK010000044.1:0-53884 GCF_051966115.1 Paenibacillus sp. SAFN-117 | reverse complement strand
ATCCAAGCAGGAAACGACTGATATTGACGCCGATTCGCTCGCTTCTTAATGCTGTAGAACTTTTGACTGTCCAGTAAAGAAAAACCAAGTGTAATTTTGAAGTTATCAACAAAAAGAGCACACCACCCGGGTGATGTGCTTCTTATATTGTGGATTTTGCTTTTTCTTTTGGTGCCTAATATAGCTTTCGCCCATTTGCGAATAACGCAAATGGGCGAAAGGGTTGAAAATAAGGTTTTTTAACGTTTCGAGAATTGAGGTGCGCGACGAGCGGCTTTCAAGCCGTATTTCTTACGCTCCTTCATCCGCGGATCGCGGGTCAGGAAGCCGGCTTTCTTCAAAGAACCGCGGAATTCCGGATCTGCTTTAAGCAGTGCACGGGAAATTCCGTGGCGGATAGCACCTGCTTGCCCAGTCGTTCCGCCGCCATGTGCCGTTACCAGCACATCATATTTACCTTCCGTTTCGGTAAGGGCCAATGGTTGCTTAACGATTAATTTCAATGTTTCCAGACCAAAATATTCATTCAGATCGCGTTTATTAATAACAATTCGTCCTTCACCCGGTACAAGGCGGACACGTGCTACCGAATGCTTACGACGACCGGTTCCATAGTATTGTACTTGTGCCACGAAAGAGTCCTCCCTTTATTACCCGCGAAGTTCCCAAACTTCGGGTTGTTGTGCTTGATGTGGATGCTCGCTTCCGGCATACACTTTCAGCTTTAATTTCATTTTGTTGCCGAGACGGTTCTTAGGCAGCATTCCATGAACAGCCAGTTCGATCATCCGCTCCGGTTTCTTGGCCAGCATTTCCTGAGCCGAGGTTACTTTCAGACCGCCGGAATGCAGCGAGTGTCTGTAGTATTTCTTGTCTTGCAATTTGTTCCCCGACAGGACAATCTTGCTGGCATTAATAATGATAACGAAGTCACCCGTATCAATATGTGGCGTAAAGGTCGGCTTATGCTTACCGCGAATCAGGCTGGCCGCTTCGCTGGCCAGTCGACCCAAGGTCTTGCCTTCGGCGTCGATAATGTACCATTTACGTTCAACTTCGTTAGGCTTAGCCATATATGTGGTACTCATTTGCTTAATCCTCCTAAGCATCAGAAATAGCTTGTATGATTTAATTCATTAATGTTCAATTATCCGGTGGTCATTTCATGACTCGGGGCCGTGGGATAGCCAGTTATGAAACACCATCTAATATCTTACTATACCTGGATTTGAATAGCAAGAAAAAGTCGTACAAATCAGCAGGCAATATGAAGATTTATTCATACCTGACTTCCCATAGCGTGAGTCCGTGAGCCATAGCTGTCGGCCCTGCCAGTTTACGGTCCCGGGCATCAAGAATTTGTTTGATTTCCGACTCGCTTCTCTTGCCTGTGCCGACCTCCAATACGGTCCCGACGATAATTCTCACCATATTGAATAGAAAACCGTTCCCCGTGATATAAATATGAATCACACCTGCCTCACCATCTCCCAGCATCGGTTCCGGCCTATACTCCACGCTGGTCGAGAAGATGGTACGCACGTGTGATTCAACCGAAGTCCGGGTGGAGCAGAAGGAAGTAAAATCGTGCTCCCCTTCCAAGTAGCGAAGGGACCTTCTCATAGCATCGATGTCCAGCAATGAAGGGTGATGCAAGCGTGTCTTCCGGTGGAAGACGTCCGGCCAGCGGCTCCTATGAATGCTGTAGCGGTAGGTCTTTTGTTTGGCATCGTGTCTGGCGTGGAAATTAAGAGGCATTTCTTCGGCAGTATGAACGGTAATATCGTCAGGAAGTCTGGAATTGATCGCAAGGCACCAGCGTTCGATCGGGATGGCCGACCTGGTTAAGAAGTTAATGACCTGGGCCCGCGCATGAACCCCCGCATCCGTCCTACCGGAAGAGGTAATATGAACCTCTTCACCGGTAAGGATGGAGACGGCTTCTTCCAGCTTGCCCTGAATAGTCACCTGATCCGGTTGAATCTGATATCCGCAATAGGCTGTACCATCGTAGCTTACCTGCATCTTAATGTTTCTCACGATATGCTCCTGTTCCTCACCTAATCGCGTGAACGATACAAAAAAAGGGCTTCAGCAGAATCAGAGATTCTGTCCACCCTTTCCTATCCAGTCGTTAAGCTTGATCCACCAGTTCCAAATAAACCATAGGAGCAGCATCTCCGCGACGAGGCCCCAGCTTCAGGATACGTGTGTATCCGCCTGGACGCTCGGAATAGCGGGTGGCCAATTCAGTAAACAGCTTTTGAATGGCGTCCTGCTCATCGTTAGCCGCTTCACGGCGAACGTAGGCGGCTGCTTGGCGACGAGCATGAAGATCTCCGCGTTTAGCCAGAGTGATCAGCTTCTCCGCGATGGATCTAACCTCTTTCGCCTTAGCCTCTGTCGTTTGGATGCGCTCTTGAATGAATAAGTCGGTCACCAGATCACGGAACAAGGCTTTCCGCGCACTGGAATCACGACCCAGCTTTTGATATGCCATGTTGTTCCCTCCTTCTAATGGGAAATTTAATCTTCCGATCGAAGGCTTAATCCTAATTCGTCGAGCTTCTCCTGAACTTCTTCCAGAGATTTGCGGCCAAGATTGCGGACCTTCATCATGTCCTCTTCCGTCTTGGTTATCAGCTCTTGAACGGTATTAATTCCCGCACGTTTCAAACAGTTGTAAGAACGAACGGAAAGATCCAACTCTTCGATGGTCATTTCCAATACTTTTTCTTTTTTGTCTTCTTCTTTCTCTATCATGATCTCAGCATCTTTGGCTTCATCCGTCAAGCCAACAAAGAGCATAAGATGTTCGGTCAAAATCTTGGCTCCGAGACTAACCGCTTCCTCCGGACGAATACTGCCATCGGTCCATACTTCGAGGGTAAGTTTATCGTAGTTAGTAACTTGACCAACACGAGTGTTCTCAATACTGTAGTTGACGCGGGTAATTGGAGTGTAGATCGAGTCAATCGGGATAACACCGATCGGATGATCCTCACGCTTATTCTTGTCCGCCTGTACGTACCCTCTGCCACGATTGGCATTGATTCGCATATGAAGGCGTGCGTCAGCCGATAAAGTAGCAATATGAAGGTCCGGGTTCAAAATTTCTACATCGCTGTCCGCGCGAATGTCTCCAGCTGTGACTACTCCTTCGCCATCCGCGTCAATTTCCAGTACTTTCTCTTCGTCGGAATGAATCTTTAACGATAGTCCTTTGAGGTTTAGGATAATTTCCGTAACATCTTCCATTACACCGGGAATGGTCGAGAACTCATGAAGGACACCTTCGATTTGAACGGAGTTAACAGCAGCTCCCGGCAAAGAAGAGAGCAAAATACGACGTAAAGAATTGCCAAGCGTCGTCCCGTAACCCCGTTCCAAAGGTTCAACCACAAACATGCCGTATGTGCCTTCTTCGTTTACTGTCACGGTCTCAATCTTTGGTTTTTCAATTTCTATCATTAAATTTACCCTCCTTCGAAACGTCGTTTCCACTGGATACCCGATAACCGATAAAAACATCTAGTATTCCTATCCTTCAACACCATTATTCACATGTTACGGATATTTATACTAGTTTTCGATCCTTAATTAGACACGACGACGTTTAGGAGGACGGCAACCGTTATGCGGAATCGGAGTTACGTCTTTGATCATGTTGACTTCCAGACCTGCAGCCTGCAAGGAACGAATTGCAGCTTCACGTCCGGCGCCAGGACCTTTAACCATAACCTCCACAGTTTTCATACCGTGCTCCATAGCAGTTTTGGCTGCGGCTTCGGCTGCCATTTGTGCTGCAAAAGGAGTACTCTTACGGGAGCCTTTAAATCCAAGGTTTCCGGAGCTTGCCCAAGAAATAGCGTTCCCGTGCGGGTCCGTAATCGTAACGATCGTATTGTTAAATGTGGAACGGATATGAGCTACTCCAGATTCAATATTTTTACGGTCACGACGTTTTGTACGGGTTACTTTTGTTTTAGGTTTAGCCATTCGTCTTTATCCCCCCTTATTATTTCTTCTTGTTAGCTACGGTACGACGAGGACCTTTACGCGTACGTGCATTCGTCTTAGTCCGTTGACCACGAACCGGAAGTCCGCGACGGTGACGAATTCCCCGATAAGATCCGATCTCAATCAAACGCTTGATGTTGAGAGAAATTTCACGGCGAAGGTCACCTTCCACTTTCACCGTCTTGTCAATTGCGTCACGCAGTTTGCTGACTTCATCTTCCGTTAAATCACGGACACGAGTATCCGGATTAACGCCGGTGCTGCTCAGAATTTTCTGCGAAGTGGTGCGGCCAATTCCAAAAATGTAGGTAAGGGCAATCTCCACCCGCTTATCACGAGGCAAGTCTACTCCAGCTATACGAGCCATTGATTGAATGCACCTCCTTAACCTTGTTTTTGTTTATGCTTCGGATTTTCGCAAATCACCATAACGTTACCTTTACGCTTGATGACTTTGCATTTTTCGCATATAGGTTTAACCGACGGTCTAACCTTCATTGTGGTTACCTCCTATTGGTTTTGTCTTAGCAAAACCTACTTCGTAAGCTTGAGCTTTGGGGTTTTGCCTGAGCAAAACCATACTTCATATGCATAACCTCATCTATCTCATGCGTCACTAACAGGAATGCCGACTTATTTAAAGCGGTACGTAATGCGTCCTCTTGTCAGATCATAAGGGGAAAGCTCGACTGTAACCTTGTCTCCAGGCAAAATCCGGATAAAGTGCATTCGAATTTTACCAGATACGTGAGCCAAAATTTTATGACCGTTCTCCAATTCCACTTTAAACATGGCATTCGGGAGAGGTTCTACTACCGTACCTTCAACTTCAATAACATCTTCTTTGGCCACCGTTATTCTCCTTTCTCATGAACTGAGGCTTGTTGCTCTTCCACAAACTTGCTCAGTGCATATCGCAGTTTTCCGTTGGTCACACGACCGGTTTCCGTTAAACTATCCACAACCTCACTGCTTACCGCTTCTAGCAATTTAAGGTGAAGCAGGTTTTTCTTCTTTGGCTGATCGAATTTCCTCTTATCGCCGTCCGCGATAAGAACGAAACGGTCATCGACGATTTGTATGATAATCCCGAATTTTCCAGTGTCCCTTCCTTTCAGGATCTGTACAATTTGCCCAAGCCGGGGATGATCGGATACCTCCACGCTCATCACCTACATTTCCGATTTAGTCAGGATCTCGTACCCATCGTTCGTAATCGCGATAGTATGCTCGAAATGAGCACAGAGAGATCCGTCTACCGTCACAACCGTCCATTGATCATCCAATGTTTTGACATACCGTTCGCCGATGTTTACCATCGGCTCGATGGCCAAGACCATACCGGGCTTCAGGCGAGGCCCTCGGTCAGGAAGTCCGTAGTTCGGTATTTGCGGCTCTTCATGCAGGCTGGCCCCGATTCCATGACCGACATATTCCCGGACAATGGAGAACCCTTCCGCTTCAACCGTGCGTTGAATAGCATGTGAAATTGTGAACAGGCGAGCATCCGGTTTGGCTTCTGCAAGTCCATCATATAGAGCCTTTTCGGTCACTTCCAGCAATTTCTGAGCGCTTGAAGAGATCTCCCCTACCGGATAGGTCCATGCAGAGTCGCCATGATAGCCTTGATATTGTGCTCCGATATCTATGCTGATGATGTCGCCTTCTTTTAGTTTTCTGGGTCCGGGTATTCCATGTACCAACTCTTCATTGACTGAAGCACAGATACTGCCGGAAAAACCGTTGTAGCCTTTAAAAGATGGTGTCGCACCCTGACTGCGAATGAATTCTTCCGCGATCCGATCCAATTCTTTGGTCGTCACACCAGGTCGGATCTCTTTGGAAAGCAATCGGTGGGTCTCCGCCACAATCCGACCTGCTTCCCTCATTAAATCCAACTCGTATTCGGACTTACAAATAATCATCAGGCATTCCCTCTTAGCAGAGAATGGATGTTTGCAGTAACCGAATCAATTTCCTGCTCTCCGTCAACTTGACGTAAAATACCTTTAGCCCGGTAGTAATCAAGCAGAGGTGCCGTCTTGTTGGTATATTCATCCAACCGGGTACCTACTTTCTCCTCGTTATCATCGGCCCGCTGATACAGCTCGCCGCCGCATTTATCGCATGTTCCCTCCGCCTGAGGCGGATTAAACATAACGTGGTAAGTAGCTCCGCAGGATTTGCAAATTCTTCTACCGGTCAATCTCGCCAACAGCAGGTTGCGATCGACTTGCAGATCAATGACGTGATCCAGTTTTCTTCCCATGGACTCCATGATTTCATCAAGTGCTTCGGCCTGGGCCGTCGTTCTTGGAAACCCGTCCAGCAGAAATCCTTGTTCACAATCCGGCTGCATCAGTCTGTCCCTCACAATGCCGATCGTTATGTCGTCCGGCACCAGGAGACCCTGATCCATATACTTCTGGGCTTCCAAGCCAAGCGGTGTAGCCTGGCTCTTGGCCAAACGAAAAGCGTCTCCGGTAGAAATGTGAGGGATCCCGAACTCGCTGACGATTCTTTCCGCTTGAGTCCCTTTCCCCGCCCCGGGAGGACCCATAAATAAAATGTTCACTTCGCTTTAACCTCCCCGAAGGTGACAGACAAAGCGATGAATCCAGTCTACTTATCGCTAGCCTGCAATGCGAATGCAAAGCTTCTTATTTGTTGATAAACCCTTTGTAGTGACGTTTGATCAGCTGGCTTTCGATTTGTTTCATAGTCTCAAGCGCAACTCCGACTACGATCAAGAGTGAAGTTCCACCGATTCGCACCGATTCCGGCAGACCGGCCAATCCTCCGAACAGCATAGGGAGAATGGAGATAGCCGCCAGGAATATGGCACCCGATAATGTAATTCTTGTCATTACTCTCGTTAAATAAACCGAGGTCGTCTTACCTGGACGAATCCCAGGAATGTATCCGCCGTTTTTCTTCATTTGGTCCGCCATTTGCTCAGGGTTAATTTGTACGAACGTATAGAAGAATGTAAATCCGATAATCAACAGAACGTACAGAACCATACCGAGCGGAGCGGTGAAGGACAGATTTTCGATGATCCAATTGGCGACGACATTTCCACTCCAGAACTGTGCAATCGTAGCTGGGAACATCAGCAGCGACATCGCGAAGATGACCGGAATAACCCCTGCTGCGTTCACTTTAAGCGGAATATGAGTCGACTGACCGCCGTACATTTTACGCCCAACTACGCGTTTGGCATACTGTACAGGGATTTTGCGCACACCTTGTTGAACGAAAATAACCCCGGCAATAATGAGGACAATCGCAACAAGGATAACAATAAATTTAATGATATTAAGGAACAGCGCATCTCCTGCGTCAACGAACAGCTGAAGATAGATTGCGCGTCCGTGAGTCGGAATTCCTGCTACAATACCGGCAAAGATAAGGATGGAAATCCCGTTTCCGATCCCATGCTCGGTAATTTGTTCACCCAACCACATCAAGAAAGCAGTACCTGCAGTCAATACGATAGCGATCATCGCGTAGGTTGTGAAGCTCGGATCGATGACCAGATTGCCGTAATAGCTGTTAAATCCAACCGAAGTTCCGAAAGCCTGGATCAACCCAAGTACGATCGTTCCGTATCTTGTAAATTGAGTAAGCTTCTTGCGTCCCGCTTCCCCTTCTTTAGCCCACTGCGCAAACTTGGGGACAACATCCATAGACAACAGCTGAACGATAATGGACGCTGTAATGTATGGAAAAATACCCATGGCGAAAATGGAGAATTGGAACAAGGCGCCGCCTGAGAAAGTATTTAACAGCCCGAATATATCTGCTTGCTGCCGGTCAGTAGCTGATAAAATGTCAGTATCGATATTGGGCACTGGAATAAACGCACCAATCCGATAGACAATCAGAACGAGAAGAGTAAACAGGATCCTTCTGCGAAGATCCTCTACTTTCATGATGTTTGATATGGTCTTTAACATTAAATCACCTCGGTTTTACCACCGGCAGCTTCAATTTTTTCCACCGCAGATTTAGAGAACTTATTGGCTTTAACTGTCAGCTTAACGGTCAGTTCGCCTTCCCCTAAGATCTTGATGCCGCTCAGAGTATTTTTAACAATACCGGCTTGCACTAAAACCTCTGGTGTCACCTCAGCGCCCTCTGTAAATTGATTCAGGCGGTCGAGGTTAACCACTGCATATTCCTTGCGCGAAATGTTCGTAAAACCGCGTTTTGGAAGTCGACGGAACAGCGGGTTTTGTCCACCCTCGAATCCAGGACGTACACCGCCGCCGGAACGGGCTTTCTGCCCCTTATGACCTCTGCCTGCAGTTTTTCCGTTACCGCTGGCAATACCACGACCAACACGCTTTTTCTCATGACGGGAGCCGGCTGCAGGAGTAAGTTCATGCAATTTCATCGTGTGCACCTCCTTATAATTTTTGCAATCTGTTATGTTGAAGCCGGAATGTCATCCGAACGGATTCTTAAGCCTCGACTTCTTTAACTTCAACCAAATGGCTAACTTGATTCACCATGCCCCGAATAGCCGCGTTATCCGGTTGAACAACAGTCTGGTGCAGTTTACGCAGACCTAAAGTTCTAACCGTTGTGCGGTGGGTCTCCGGACGTCCGATCAAACTGCGCTTGAGGGTGATTGCTAATTGCTTGGTCATCGTTTCCCCTCCTAACCTAATAACTCTTCTACAGTTTTACCCCGAAGTTTAGCAACGTCTTCTGCTTTCTTCAAACGCTGCAAGCCTTCCAAAGTGGCGTTGACCATGTTGATAGGATTGGAAGATCCTAAAGACTTGGTCAGAATGTCGCCTACGCCTGCCAGTTCGAGCACCGCACGAACAGGTCCTCCGGCAATAACTCCGGTACCTTCTGCTGCCGGCTTCATCAAAACTTTACCCGCACCGAACCGTCCAATTACAAAGTGCGGAATAGTAGTGTTGACCAGCGGAACATAGACCAGATTCTTCTTGGCGTCTTCGATGCCTTTGCGGATCGCATCGCCGACTTCAGAAGCTTTACCGATTCCGGCGCCAACCCAGCCCTTCTCGTCGCCAACAACAACGAGAGCGCTGAAGCTGAAGCGACGACCACCTTTAACTACTTTAGCAACACGGTTGATGTGAACTGTTTTATCCTTAAGTTCTAAAGTGTTGGGATCTACACGCAAGTTCTATTACCTCCTTATTAAGTGAATTCGCGGTTAGAATTCTAATCCTGCTTCCCGTGCCGCATCGGCCAGAGCCTGTACGCGACCATGATACAGATAACCACCGCGGTCAAATACTACTTTGTCGATGCCTTTCTCTTTGGCACGCTTGGCAATCAAGGCACCTACTTGGCGGGCCGCTTCGACATTGCCGCCGTTCTCCATCTTCAATTCTTTATCCAATGTAGAGGCCGCTGCGATCGTAACGCCTTTAACATCGTCAATAACTTGAGCGTACATATGCTTCTCGGAACGGAAAATGTTCAGGCGAGGACGTTCCGTCGTCCCTTCAATTTTCTTGCGGACACGAAGGTGTCTTTTCACGCGGGCTTGATTTTTATCGGATTTAGTAATCATTCGGTTGTCACTCCTTTCCATTTCCCTTAACACGCTTCAGAGAAATCACTTCTTCTTACCGGCTTTACCTTCCTTGCGGATAATCCGTTCGCCTTCATACTTGATTCCTTTGCCTTTGTAAGGCTCAGGCTTACGAATAGAGCGGATTTTGGCCGCTGTAGCGCCAACCTGCTCTTTATCGATACCTTTAACAATCACTTTCGTATTGGAAGGAACTTCGAACTCGATTCCTTCTTCCGCTTCGATCTCAACCGGATGGGAGTAGCCAACGTTCAGCACAAGCTTGTTGCCGCTTTTGTTAGCGCGGTATCCGACCCCGACAAGCTCTAACGCTTTCGCGTATCCTTCCGTTACACCGTTAACCATATTCGCTACCACAGTGCGGGTAGTTCCGTGCAGGGAACGATGCAATTTATTATCTGAAGGACGTTCGATCAGAATAGTGTTATCTTCAATATTTACATTAATTTCCTTATGCAGTTCGCGGGTCAATGTTCCTTTAGGACCTTTAACCGTAATTACGGAATTGTCCAAAGTCACTGTAACGCCGCCTGGAACAGCAATCGGTTTGCGTCCAACTCGAGACATGTGTGCACCTCCATTCGTTTACGATAAAAACATTACCATACGTAGCAGAGAACTTCTCCGCCTGCGTTGGCCTGACGTGCTTCCTTATCCGTCATCACACCGCGAGACGTGGAAATGATCGCCAAACCCAGACCGCCCAATACTTTAGGAATCTCTTGGCTTTTGGAATATACGCGCAATCCCGGCTTGCTGATTCTTTTCAGCCCGGTAATAACGCGCTCGTTGTTCGGACCATATTTCAGAAACAGGCGGATAATTCCTTGCTTGCTATCCTGAACGTATTCCGCGTCGCGGATGAAACCTTCTCTTTTCAGGATTTCAGCAATTTCCTTCTTGATCTTGGAAGCGGGAATTTCCACAGTTTCATGACGAACTGTATTAGCGTTGCGAATGCGAGTAAGCATATCTGCAATCGGATCAGACATTACCATATTGCGAACCTCCTTCCCGAACTAGGGTGATTACCAGCTTGCTTTTCTGACGCCAGGAATCTGGCCTTTGTATGCTAATTCACGGAAACATATTCTGCAGATTTTGAATTTGCGCAGAACGGAATGCGGACGACCACAACGCTCGCAACGGGTATATGCACGAACCTGAAATTTCGGTTTACGGCGTTGCTTTACGATCATCGAGGTTTTTGCCACTTACTTTCCACCTCCAATAGTTGGAATTATTTGGCGAAAGGCATACCCAATTGAGCAAGCAATTCGCGGGATTCTTCATCCGTTTTGGCGGTTGTTACGATAACTACGTCCATACCGCGAACTTTGTCTACTTTGTCATAATCGATTTCCGGGAAAATGAGCTGTTCCTTCAAACCAAGCGTATAGTTGCCGCGGCCGTCGAATGCCTTGTTCGACACCCCGCGGAAGTCACGTACGCGTGGAAGAGCTACGTTAAACAGCTTATCCAGGAAATGGTACATGCGTTCACCGCGCAGGGTTACTTTAACTCCGATCGGCATTCCTTCACGCAATTTAAAACCTGCAATAGATTTCTTTGCTCTTGTAATAACAGGCTTCTGACCGGCGATCAGCTGAAGATCCTCAACTGCGCTGTCCAGAACCTTGGAGTTAGCCACAGCGTCGCCCACGCCCATATTGATGACAATCTTCTCTATTTTAGGAACCTGCATGACGGTCGTGTAATTAAACTTCTGCATCAATGCAGGGGTAACATCATTCAGATAACGATCCTTTAATCTAGCTGCCATGCTGACATGTACCTCCTTTCCGCACTAAACTTAATCAATAACTTCTCCGGATTTTTTCGCGATCCGGACTTTTTTGCCATTGTCGAGCGTTTTGTATCCGATACGGGTCGGTTGTCCGCTCTTCGGATCCAGCAGCATCACGTTGGAAACATGAATCGGAGCTTCCTGTTCGATGATTCCGCCTTGCGGATTTTGCTGGGATGGTTTGGAATGCTTCTTGACCATGTTCACGCCTTCCACCAACACGCGGTTCTGACGCGGATAAGCTGCGATGACACGGCCCTTCTTGCCTTTATCTTTACCGGTAATAACAAATACCGTATCGTCTTTTTTGACGTGCAATTTGTTATTATGGGATTCAAGCTGTTTAGCTTTCGGCATTTTCAAGTACACCTCCTAAGTAACGGATGGTTCTAACTGCGTTACGCCAGCGGCCCAATTAAATAACTTCAGGCGCCAACGAAATAATCTTCATGAAGTCTTTATCACGAAGCTCCCGGGCAACCGGCCCGAAAATACGGGTTCCGCGAGGGCTTTTGTCTTCTTTGACGATAACAGCTGCGTTCTCATCGAAAGTGATGTAAGAACCATCTTTCCGGCGAGCACCACGCTTAGAACGAACGATAACCGCCTTAACTACATCACCCTTTTTGACAACGCCGCCTGGTGTTGCTTCTTTGACGGAGCAGACGATCAAATCACCAATATTGGCAAACTTGCGTCCTGTTCCACCAAGTACGCGAATACACATCAATTGCTTCGCACCAGAGTTGTCGGCTACGCTTAAACGGCTTTGTTGTTGAATCATTCCAGCGACCTCCTTTCAACCTATTTCCGAAAAAATCTATATAGCAACGGCTTAAATGACTACAGCTTCCTCTACGATTTCAACCAGTCTCCAGCGCTTGTCTTTGGACAGCGGACGGGTTTCCATAATTTTAACCACATCGCCGATCTTGGCTTGGTTGTTCTCGTCATGCGCCTTGAATTTCTTCGTATATTTAATACGCTTGTGGTAGAGGGAGTGCTTCTTGTAAGTTTCTACAGCTACAACGATGGTTTTATCCATTTTGTCGCTGACAACTTTACCGATTTGAACTTTGCGTTCGTTACGTTCACTCATGAAGGATCCTCCTTTCTTCTCTCTGGTTCAGCTTAGCTGATGCCGAGTTCTCTTTCACGCAAAATGGTCTTGGCACGTGCAATTTCTTTGCGCACTTTACGGATTTGAGACGGGTTATCCAGTTGGCCGGTAGCCAGTTGAAAACGGAGGTTGAACAGTTCTTCCTTGAAACCGGAAATTTTGCGCTCGATCTCTTCAGTGGTTAAGTTGCGAAATTCACTAGCCTTCATTTGCTTCACCACCCAATTCATCACGTTTCACAAACTTTGTTTTGATCGGCAGTTTGTGAGCAGCCAGGCGCATCGCTTCGCGAGCCACCTCTTCGCTTACTCCGGCCAATTCAAACAAAATTTTACCGGGTTTAACAACTGCAACCCATTTCTCTACGCTTCCTTTACCGCTACCCATCCGCACCTCAAGAGGCTTCTGGGTGATCGGCTTGGAAGGGAAAATTTTAATCCATACTTTACCGCCACGCTTAATGTAACGGGTCATGGCAATACGGGCAGCCTCAATCTGACGGTTGGTAACCCAGGACGGCTCCATAGCCTGCAGGCCATATTCGCCGAAAGTGACTTCCGTCCCGCCCTTGGCTCTGCCTTTCATCTTACCGCGATGTTCCTTGCGGTGTTTAACACGTTTAGGCATTAACATGATTAGTTTCCTCCTTCCTGTTCAGCCTTCTTCTTAGCTGGCGGAAGAACCTCTCCACGATAGATCCATACCTTCACACCGATCCGTCCGTAAGTGGTATGAGCTTCAGCAGTTCCGTAGTCGATGTCCGCACGCAGAGTGTGCAGAGGCACGGTACCTTCGCTGTAGCCTTCCGTACGAGCGATTTCCGCCCCGCCCAAACGTCCGCTGACAGACGTCTTGATTCCTTTAGCGCCTGCTCTTATCGATCTTTGAATAGCCTGCTTCATAGCCCGGCGGAAAGATACGCGACGCTCGAGTTGCTGTGCAATGCTTTCTGCAACCAATGTTGCATCCAGCTCAGGATTTTTAATTTCTGTAATATTGATGTGGACCTTCTTGTTAGACAATTTGGCAATGTAGGCGCGGATATTCTCTACCTCGGAACCGCCTTTACCAATAACCATTCCTGGTTTAGCCGTATGGATGGTTACGTTCACCCGATTAGCAGCACGTTCGATATCAATACGGGAAACAGAAGCATCCTTCAGCTTACCTTTAAGATATTCGCGGATTTTGACATCCTCCAGGAGCAGATCGCCATAGTCTTTATCTGCGTACCATTTGGATTCCCAATCACGAATGATGCCTATTCTCAATCCGACCGGACTTACTTTTTGACCCACATGTATCCCTCCTTATTTTTCAGATACCACTAACGTAATGTGGCTTGTGCGTTTATTGATACGGCTAGCACGTCCCATAGCACGCGGCCGAAAACGTTTCATGATCGGACCCTGATTTACATAAGCTTGAGCGATATACAGCTTCTCCGGATCCAGGGAATGATTATGCTCAGCATTCGCAATCGCTGCGTTCAAAATTTTCTCCACGACCGGAGAAGCGGCTTTAGGCGTATGACGCAAAATAGCGATAGCTTCTCCCACGTTCTTGCCGCGGATCAGATCGATAACCAATTGAACTTTACGAGGAGCAATGCGAATATATCTTGCACTTGCAGTTGCTTGCATGAGTCTACCTCCTCTCAAACATATCGCTTACTGATTCCGGCTATTAGCGTCTGCCGGTTTTTTTGTCGTCGTCCGTATGCCCTTTGTATGTCCGGGTTGGAGCAAATTCACCGAGCTTATGCCCAACCATGTCTTCCGTTACATACACAGGCACATGCTTTCTGCCATCGTATACGGCAAAAGTATGTCCGACAAATTGAGGGAAAATGGTGGAGCGGCGAGACCAGGTCTTGATCACTACTTTTTTGCTTGTGCTGTCGGCTTCCTCAACCTTCTTAAGCAAATAGCTGTCCACAAACGGTCCTTTTTTCAAACTGCGACCCATAGCTGTTCCTCCCTTCATCCAACCTTACGGATCTGAATATTATTTCGTACGTCCACGTACAATGTACTTACTAGAAGCTTTACCTTTTTTACGGGTTTTGTAACCAAGCGTAGGTTTACCCCATGGAGACATCGGAGATTTGCGTCCGATTGGAGCACGACCTTCACCACCACCGTGAGGGTGATCGTTCGGGTTCATAACTACCCCGCGGACTACCGGGCGTTTGCCCAACCAACGGGAGCGGCCGGCTTTACCGATTTTGAGCAGCTCATGGTCCTCGTTGCCGACAGAACCGATCGTTGCGCGGCAAACCTTGAGAATGCGGCGTACTTCTCCAGAAGATAAACGAACAGTTACGTACTTATCTTCTTTACCAAGAAGCTGAGCCTCTGTTCCAGCAGCACGAACGAGCTGTCCGCCTTTGCCGGGCTTCAATTCGATATTGTGGATAAGCGTACCTACCGGAATATTTTCCAGTGGAAGGCTGTTTCCGACCTTGATATCCGCAGCTGCTCCGGACTCGATTACATCGTTCACCTTCAAACCTTGTGGGGCAAGAATGTAACGCTTCTCTCCGTCTGCATAGTGGATCAAGGCAATATTAGCTGTCCGGTTCGGATCGTACTCGATCGTAGCAACGCGTCCAGGTATTCCATCTTTGTTCCGTCTGAAATCGATAATCCGGTACTTACGCTTATGTCCGCCGCCATGGTGACGAACCGTAATTTTACCTTGGTTGTTCCGTCCTGCCGTCTTGCTCAGCGGAGCCAGCAAAGACTTCTCAGGCGTGCTTGTCGTAATCTCTTCGAAGGTAGATACGTTCATACCGCGTCTTCCCGGAGATGTCGGTTTGTATTTTTTAAATGACATTCGGATTCCCTCCTATCTTCACAAAATGGCCTTAGACCGTTTCAAAGAACTCAAGTTCTTTGCTGTCCGGGCTTAAGGTAACAAAAGCTTTCTTCCAATCCGGTCTGTATCCGGAGAAACGGCCATAGCGCTTCGGCTTGCCGGGCATTCTTAAAGTGTTGACTTTAAGGACTTTCACTTTGAAAATTTCTTCAATCGCCTGCCGAATTTGCGTTTTGTTGGCCTTAATATCCACTTCAAACACGTATTTCTTCTCGGCCATCATATCTGCAGAACGTTCCGTAATTAACGGACGCTTGATAATGTCACGAGGATTTTTCATTACGCAAGAACCTCCTCTACTTTCTCAACCGCTTCCTTCGTAATGATGAGTTTGTCGTGAACCAATACGTCCAATACGTTGATTCCTTCAGCAGTTACAAATTTAACTCCCGGGAGATTACGAGCGGACAATGCCACATTTTCATCGAAGCTCGGAGCGACGATCAGTGCCTTGCGATCGGCCTTCAAATTTTTCAGAATAGCTGCGAATTCCTTCGTTTTAGGCTGATTCATTTGAAGTTGATCCAACACAATAATCTCGTTCTCGATCACTTTAGAAGAAAGAGCTGATTTGATTGCTAAACGGCGAACCTTCTTAGGCAATTTGTATCCATAGCTGCGTGGAGTCGGGCCGAATACAACACCTCCGCCTTTCCACTGCGGCGCACGGATGCTGCCTTGACGAGCGCGACCAGTTCCTTTTTGTTTCCAAGGCTTGCGTCCTCCGCCTCTTACTTCGGAGCGACCTTTAACCTTGTGCGTTCCCTGACGCTGGGAAGCCTGCTGCATAACAACAGCTTCATGAAGCACGTGTTGATTCGGTTCAACTCCGAATACGGCATCGGACAGTTCAACTTCACCAACCTGAGCTCCGCTAACGTTGTATAATGCTACTTTTGGCATGATGAATCCTCCTTTCTCGCAAAATTACTTCTTAACCGAAGATTTGATGCTGACGAAGCTATTTTTAGGTCCTGGAATAGATCCTTTAACCAGAATTACATTGCGCTCCGCATCCACTTTAACGACTTGCAGATTTTGCAGCGTAACGGTTTCCTGACCCATATGTCCCGGTAATTTCTTGCCTTTGGGAACACGGTTGGCTTGAATCGATCCCATCGAACCCGGTCCGCGATGATAACGGGAACCGTGAGACATAGGCCCTCTGTGCTGTCCATGTCTTTTGATAGATCCGGCAAATCCCTTACCTTTCGAAGTGCCAGTTACGTCTACGAATTCGCCTTCGCTGAACAGATCTACTTTAATTTCTTGTCCTACCTCATAATCTGCCAACTGAACTCCGCGAAATTCTTTAATGT
Source organism: Paenibacillus sp. SAFN-117 (assembly GCF_051966115.1). Taxonomy (NCBI): domain Bacteria; kingdom Bacillati; phylum Bacillota; class Bacilli; order Caryophanales; family Paenibacillaceae; genus Paenibacillus; species Paenibacillus sp. SAFN-117. Next base: position 37,157 of record NZ_JBQCLK010000044.1, on the reverse strand, counting down.
AGCGCTTAGGTGCTGTGTTCGCTTTTTTGGCATGGCCTGACTCAGGCTTGTTGGCGCGAACTTCCTTCTTATCTTCAAAACCGATCTGAATCGCCTCATAACCGTCGTTCTCCACGTCTTTCTTCTGCAGAACAACACAAGGGCCGGCTTGAATTACCGTTACGGGCAGAACTACACCTTCCGGTGTAAATACTTGAGTCATCCCCAGTTTTCTACCTAAGATACCTTTAGTCATGTTGACACCTCTTTTCCTTTACAATCCTTCTGAAATGAAATATTCGTTACTCGTTGCTTCGATCTTCTATTCTACAGCTTGATTTCGATGTCCACACCGGACGGCAAGTCCAAACGCATGAGCGCATCGACCGTTTGCGGCGTCGGGTTGACAATGTCAATCAAACGTTTATGCGTACGCATTTCGAATTGCTCTCTGGAATCCTTGTACTTGTGAACCGCACGCAGAATCGTGATGATTTGCTTCTCGGTAGGAAGCGGAATCGGTCCGGATACACCTGCTCCCGAACGTTTTGCCGTTTCTACGATTTTCTCGGCGGATTGATCAAGAATTCTGTGATCGTATGCTTTCAAGCGAATACGAATCTTTTGCTTTGCCATAGTAGTCCCTCCTTCTTTCGCCCAAATTATAATCGGACATACTCCGTGAAAATCTCCTGAACACCGTCCATGGCAAAGGGGCCGGGTGTGTCAGCAACCTCTCACATCATCGCAACGTCACAGACCAACGTTCACTATTATATTAAAAACCCAGCAAGAAATCAAGAAAATTTCAAAAAAACTTACTCAAACGCTATTCTTTTATAGAAACAACCAAAGCATTAAGGGCTATAGGCCTTATGCAGCCTCTACGTCGGCTTGAATTCTTCCTCTTCTTAAATCGCAAAGAGAACCTTCACCTATTAAGATGAAGGTTCTCATAATTGCATTATTACTTCACGATTGTAGCAACCGCACCGGCACCTACTGTACGTCCGCCTTCGCGAATAGCGAATTTGGTTCCTTGCTCGATAGCGATCGGAGCAATCAGTTCAACGGTAACGGTGATGTTGTCCCCAGGCATAACCATCTCGGTTCCTTCCGGAAGAGTGATGATTCCTGTTACGTCCGTTGTACGGAAGTAGAACTGAGGACGATATCCGGTGAAGAAAGGCTTATGACGTCCGCCCTCTTCTTTAGTCAGTACGTAGATTTGAGCGGTGAAGCTGGTGTGCGGATTAACGGAACCAGGCTTAGCCAAAACTTGGCCGCGCTCGATTTCTTTACGATCCACACCGCGGAGAAGAGCACCGATGTTGTCCCCGGCTTGAGCGGAGTCAAGCAGCTTACGGAACATTTCTACTCCGGTTACAACGGATTTCTTAGTTTCTTCTACAAGACCAACGATTTCGATCTCGTCGCCCACTTTAACTGTTCCACGCTCTACACGGCCAGTAGCAACCGTACCGCGTCCGGTGATGGAGAATACGTCCTCGACAGGCATCAAGAAAGGCTTGTCAGTGTCGCGCTCAGGAGTCGGAATGTAGGTGTCGATTTGCTCGAACAGCTCGACGATTTTCTGAGCCCATTCTCCGTCCGGATTTTGCAGAGCTTCACGTGCGGAACCACGGATAACCGGAGTGTCATCTCCAGGGAATTCATATTCGCTCAGCAGATCGCGAACTTCCATTTCAACCAGTTCGAGAAGCTCTTCGTCTTCTACCATGTCGCATTTGTTCAGGAAGACTACAATATAAGGTACGCCAACCTGACGGGAGAGCAGGATGTGCTCACGAGTTTGCGGCATAGGACCATCAGCAGCGGATACAACCAGGATAGCTCCGTCCATTTGGGCAGCGCCGGTGATCATGTTTTTAACATAGTCGGCGTGTCCAGGGCAGTCAACGTGAGCATAGTGACGGTTAGCGGACTCATACTCAACGTGGGAAGTAGAGATCGTAATACCGCGCTCGCGCTCTTCAGGAGCTTTGTCGATTTGATCGTAGGAGAATGCTTCTCCGCCGCCGTATTTCCTTGTCAATACAGTTGTGATGGCAGCTGTCAAAGTTGTTTTACCATGGTCAACGTGACCGATAGTTCCGATATTAACGTGCGGTTTTGTACGTTCGAATTTTGCTTTTGCCATGTTTAATAAGCCTCCTTAAAATTAAATATATTAGGCGCCTTTGTTCTTAGCGATGATTTCATCGGCGATAGATTTAGGCACTTCTTCATAATGGGAAATTTCCATAGAGTAAACCCCGCGACCTTGGGTACGGGAGCGGAGAGTCGTGGAGTATCCGAACATTTCGGCCAAAGGTACTTTGGCGCGAATGACTTGGGCTCCTGCGCGTGCATCCATTCCTTCAATGCGTCCGCGGCGGGAGTTCAAATCTCCCATAACGTCTCCCATATACTCTTCCGGTACAGTGACTTCCACTTTCATGATAGGCTCAAGGATGGCAGGATTACACTTATCCTTGGCTGCCTTGAGCGCCATAGATCCGGCAATTTTGAACGCCATCTCACTAGAGTCAACATCATGGTAGGAACCATCAAACAGTGTTGCTTTGATGTCAACCAGCGGATATCCGGCCAAAACCCCGTTCTTCATAGCTTCTTCGATTCCTGCCTGAACAGGAACGACGTACTCCTTCGGAACGGCTCCACCGACAATCTTGTTCTCGAATTGGAAACCAGTTCCCGGCTCAAGAGGCTCGAACTCAACCCATACGTGTCCGTATTGACCGCGTCCACCGGACTGACGTACGAATTTACCTTCGACTTTAGCCGCACTGCGGAAGGTTTCTCTGTAGGCTACCTGAGGCTTACCTACGTTCGCTTCCACCTTGAACTCGCGAAGCATACGATCAACGATAACTTCCAGGTGAAGCTCACCCATACCGGAAATGATCGTCTGCCCTGTTTCTTCATCGGTGTGCGTTCTGAAAGTCGGGTCTTCTTCAGCCAGCTTGGACAAAGCAATACCCATCTTGTCCTGGTCGGCTTTCGTCTTCGGTTCGATAGCTACGTCAATAACAGGCTCTGGGAAGGTCATTGACTCCAGAATAACAGGATTTTTCTCATCACACAAGGTGTCCCCTGTAGTTGTATCCTTCAAACCTACGGCAGCCGCGATATCACCGGCATGAACCTCGGTAATTTCCTGACGGCTGTTAGCGTGCATTTGCAGGATACGTCCCACTCTTTCGCGCTTTCCTTTGGTTGTGTTCAACACATAGGAACCGGAATTCAGAATACCGGAGTAAACACGGAAGAAGGTCAGTTTACCTACATACGGGTCAGTCATAATTTTGAACGCAAGCGCTGCGAAAGGCTCATCATCGGAGGACTTTCTGGTAGCTTCGGTTCCGTCTTCCAAATGCCCCGTAATATCCGGAACATCGGTAGGAGCCGGCAGATAAGCTACGACAGCGTCAAGCATCAACTGAACACCTTTGTTACGGTAAGAGGATCCGCACAGAACCGGAGTGATCTTAACATCGATTACTCCCTTGCGAAGAGCAGCCTTCAGCTCATCTACGCTGATTTCTTCCCCTTCCAGGTATTTCATCGTCAGTTCTTCATCCAGCTCGGCGATTTTCTCTATCAATTCTCCACGAAGCGTTTCAACTTTATCTTGATACTCTGCAGGAACTTCAACCTTCTCAATTTCCTGCCCTTTGTCATCTTTATAGATGTAGGCGCAGTTTTCGATCAGGTCGATAATACCAACAAATTCGCTCTCCGCACCAATAGGGTATTGGATTGCAACAGCGTTGGCCTGCAGTCTTTCACGCATCTGTTCGATAACACCATCGAAGTTTGCACCGATAATGTCCATCTTGTTAACATATGCGATCCGCGGAACGCCATAACGGTCTGCCTGACGCCATACGGTTTCAGATTGGGGCTCTACGCCGCCCTTGGCGCAAAACACACCAACTGCTCCATCCAGTACACGAAGCGAACGTTCAACTTCAACGGTGAAGTCTACGTGACCAGGCGTGTCGATAATATTGATGCGGTGACCTTTCCACTGGGCTGTCGTCGCCGCCGAAGTGATCGTGATTCCACGTTCTTGCTCCTGCTCCATCCAGTCCATAGTAGCGGAACCCTCGTGGGTCTCCCCAATCTTGTGGGTACGACCCGTGTAGAACAGGATCCGCTCCGTCGTGGTAGTCTTACCGGCGTCAATGTGCGCCATGATCCCGATGTTTCGTGTATCTTGTAAGGAGAACTCTCTTGCCATAGTCATTCGTCTCCTTTCTAATATGCTGCCATTTTTGGAATTCTACCAGCGGTAATGAGCAAAAGCTTTGTTAGCCTCAGCCATTTTATGAGTATCTTCGCGCTTCTTAACCGAAGCACCGGAGTTATTGCTGGCATCGATGATTTCCGCAGCCAGTCTTTCCTGCATTGTCTTCTCGCCGCGAAGACGAGAGTAATGCACCAACCAGCGCAAACCAAGCGAAGTGCGGCGCTCAGGCTTTACTTCGATAGGTACTTGGTAGTTGGCACCCCCGACACGACGGGCTTTTACTTCCAATACAGGCATGATGTTCTTCAGCGCTTGTTCAAAAACTTCCATTGGCTCTTTGCCGGTACGTTCTTTAACCGCGTTGAAAGCATCATATAGAATTCTTTGTGCCGTACCTCTCTTACCGTCGATCATAATACGATTGATCAGACGGGTTACCAGCTTGCTGTTGTAAATCGGATCCGGCAATACGTCTCTGCGTGGAACTGGTCCTTTACGTGGCATAGTTATCCCCCTTTCGTTACATTCTTCATCCATTTATCGGATCGAGTCCGGTTTATTTCTTCTCCTTAGGACGCTTCGCTCCGTATTTGGAACGAGCCTGCATCCGGTTGGCTACACCTGCGGTATCCAATGCTCCGCGAACGATGTGGTAACGTACCCCCGGAAGATCTTTAACCCTACCTCCACGCACCAGAACAACGCTGTGCTCTTGAAGGTTGTGCCCGATTCCCGGAATATAGGCGGTTACCTCTACACGGTTACTCAAGCGTACACGGGCATATTTCCTGAGGGCGGAGTTCGGTTTCTTCGGTGTCATCGTGCCCACACGAGTACAAACTCCGCGCTTTTGAGGGGCGTTCAAATCTGTTTCCTCTCTCTTCAGCGCGTTAAACCCTTTTTGCAGGGCCGGAGATTTCGAAGTGTAAACCTTCGCCTTGCGGCCTTTGCGAACTAGTTGGTTAATTGTTGGCATTCATCGCACCTCCTTCCTTTATACTTTCTACTTCCTTGCAGCAAGCCCACAGATCCAGGTGAATCATAAAAAAGCAAAGGAAAGTTTTTGCCCGCAGAAGTACACCATGAAACACTCCGTTTCCGGTGTGCTTCATATAAGGCCTTCCGTTAACAAAAACATATCTATCCTTCATTCACCACTGCAGCCATGGCAGCACCCACTTCGATCCCGCATGCTTTTCCAAGCATTTTCATAGAATCGACATAGGTTACTTTAACCCCCATTTTTTTGCAGAGGTTTACCATTTTCGTTGTTATGCGCGGATCGGCGTCCTTGGCAATAATGACCTCTTCGGCTTTACCAAGCTCCACCATCCTTGTCGCTTGCTTGGTGCCAACGATTAAATGATTTGCCTGCTTAACTTTATCATAAGACATGATTAACTCGTATCCTCCAAAGTACAGGTGAGATCAAATAGGCACACTCCGATATAATATCACTTCAAAAAAACTGTGTCAAGAAAGTTCATGCATGTAATTTCATGAACTTTCTTGACTATCTGGAAGTATTAATTCTGGCTCAATGCAACCTCGCTGCCCGCTTCGGGATCCAAACCGTTCTCTACAGCCTCATCGCCTTCGGGCTCCGTTACCGGCGCATTCGGATCCAGGATGCGTACATTCCGGTACCGCGCCATTCCTGTTCCGGCAGGAATCAGCTTACCGATAATGACGTTCTCCTTAAGACCGAGCAATTGGTCCACCTTGCCCTTGATGGCGGCATCCGTAAGGACACGGGTCGTCTCCTGGAAGGATGCGGCCGACAAGAAGGAGTCGGTCTCCAGCGAAGCCTTGGTGATTCCAAGCAGTACGGGTCTGGCCACTGCAGGCTCAAGCCCGTTAAGCAGCGCTTCACGGTTGGCCGCTTCGTATTCATGGATATCCACATACGAACCCGGCAAGAGCGGTGTATCTCCGGAATCGACGATACGGATCTTACGCAGCATCTGGCGGATCATAACCTCGATATGCTTGTCGTTGATTTCAACGCCTTGGTTCCGGTATACGCGGTGAACTTCTTGCAGAATATAATTCTGAACGCCGCGTATTCCTTTAATCCGCAGCATATCCTTCGGATCGATCGAGCCATCCGTCAGCTCGTCTCCGGCTTCCACCGTCTGTCCCTTCGTTACCCGGATTCGGGAACCGAAGGTTACGGAGTACACCTTGGTCTCCGCCTCGCCCTGGACTTCAATCTCCCGGCGATCTTTGGCTTCGCGGATATCCTTGATCACGCCGTCGACTTCGGTGATGATCGCCTGACCTTTCGGATTCCGGGCCTCGAACAGCTCCTGAATCCGCGGCAAACCTTGGGTAATATCGTCTCCGGCTACTCCCCCGGTGTGGAACGTACGCATCGTCAGCTGCGTTCCAGGCTCCCCGATCGATTGTGCGGCGATAATTCCGACAGCTTCACCTATTTCAACGAACTGACCTGTTGCCAGGTTGCGTCCGTAGCATTTCTTACATACTCCGTGCTTGGCACGGCAGCTCAGCACCGAACGGATTTGCACCTTCTCCACCCCGGCACGTACGATCTGATCGGCAATGGACGCCGTGATCATCTCGTTCCGTCCGACAATGATCTCACCGGTTTCCGGATGTCTTACCGTCTCGAAGGAATACCTTCCCTCAATCCGGTCGTACAGATCCTCGATGACCTCTTTACCGTCCTGAATTTTGGTGACGACAAGACCTTTGTCCGTGCCGCAATCCTCTTCACGGACGATAACATCCTGAGCCACGTCAACCAGACGGCGTGTCAGATAACCCGAGTCTGCGGTACGAAGCGCCGTATCCGACAATCCTTTCCGGGCACCGTGCGTGGAGATGAAGTACTCCAGAACGGTAAGTCCTTCCCGGAAGTTGGACTTGATCGGCAACTCGATGATCCGTCCGGACGGGTTAGCCATTAAGCCGCGCATTCCGCCGAGCTGGGTAATCTGGGATTTGTTACCCCGTGCTTTGGATTCAACCATCATGTTGATGGAGTTGAATTTATCCAGCGATTTCATGAGGATGTCTGTAATGTCATCCTTGGCTTTACTCCAGATGCCGATGACGCGGTCGTACCGTTCTTCATCGGTGATCAGACCTCTGCGGTATTGGTTCGTGACGGTCAGTACCTTCTCTTCCGATGCCTTGATGATCTGGTCTTTCTCTTGAGGCACGGTTACGTCCGCCACGGCAATGGTAATACCGGCGCGAGTCGAGTAAGTAAAGCCCAGGCTCTTGATTTTATCAAGGATTACGGAAGTCTCCGTCGTATGGTAGCGGCGGAAGCATTCCGCAATGATGGCTCCGAGGTATTCCTTGCCTATAGCCGGCTTCTCCTCGGCCTGCATGATGCGCTCGCGGATGTCCACGCCTTTGTCGAACACGAAGTGCTCGTCGGATATTCCATTCAGCAAGTTAGCCTTGGAGGCTTCGTTGATATATGGGAAATCACTCGGGAAGATTTCATTGAATATAATTTTCCCGATGGTAGTAATCAGCATAGCATTTTGCTGCTTTTCCGTGAATGATGTCTTATTAAGGGCCTTGGCCGGAATCCCGACAACCGCATGCAGAGACGCAATTCCGCGCTGATACAGCGAGACGGCCTCATGAACGGATGCCAGTATCATACCCGCCCCGTTGGCTTCCTTATTAGACATCGTCAAGTAGAAGCTTCCCAATACCATATCCTGAGACGGAGTAACGACAGGCTTTCCGTCTTTCGGGTTAAGAATATTGCCGGATGCCAGCATCAGAAGGCGGGCTTCCGCTTGAGCTTCTGCAGACAACGGAACGTGAACCGCCATCTGGTCACCGTCAAAGTCAGCGTTGTAAGCCGTACATACGAGCGGGTGAAGCTTAATGGCACGTCCTTCTACGAGAATAGGCTCGAACGCCTGAATTCCAAGTCTGTGCAGCGTAGGCGCACGGTTCAGAAGAACTGGGTGTTCTTTGATTACTTCCTCCAGAACGTCCCACACTTCCGCGCTGCTTCGCTCTACCTTCCGCTTGGCACTTTTAATGTTATGGGCCAGCCCTTTGTTCACCAATTCCTTCATGACGAACGGCTTGAACAGCTCCAACGCCATTTCTTTAGGTAATCCGCATTGATACATTTTCAGGCTCGGGCCTACAACGATAACCGAACGGCCCGAATAGTCTACCCGTTTACCAAGCAGGTTCTGACGGAAACGGCCTTGCTTTCCTTTAAGCATATGGCTTAAGGATTTCAGAGGACGGTTTCCGGGCCCGGTTACGGGACGCCCGCGGCGGCCGTTATCGATCAGGGCATCGACCGCTTCCTGCAGCATCCGCTTCTCGTTCTGAACAATGATATCTGGTGCACCCAGATCCAACAGGCGCTTAAGCCGGTTGTTCCGGTTAATAACACGCCGATACAGATCGTTCAGGTCGGAAGTCGCAAAGCGGCCACCATCGAGCTGAACCATCGGACGAAGCTCCGGCGGTATAACCGGGAGCACGTCGAGGACCATCCACTCAGGCAGGTTCTTGGAGTTGCGGAAAGCCTCAATGACTTCAAGACGTTTAATCGCACGATTCCTGCGCTGACCCTGAGCGGTCTTGAGTTCTTCTTTAAGAGAATCTAATTCCTTCTCTATATCGATGTCCTGAAGCAGCTTCTTGATCGCTTCGGCACCCATTCCCGCCTGGAAAGCATATCCGTATTTCTCGCGGTAGCTGCGGTATTCCTTCTCCGATAGCAGCTGCTTCTTCTCCAGCGGCGTATCTCCCGGATCGGTCACGACATAGGAGGCGAAATAAATCACTTCCTCCAAGGAACGCGGCGACATGTCCAAAGCCAGGCCCATCCGGCTCGGAATGCCCTTGAAATACCAGATGTGGGAGACAGGAGCAGCCAGCTCAATATGGCCCATCCGCTCACGGCGAACCTTCTGACGGGTGACCTCTACACCGCATCGGTCACAGACGACTCCTTTATAGCGGACCCGCTTGTATTTACCGCAATGACACTCCCAATCCTTGGTCGGTCCGAAGATCTTTTCGCAGAACAACCCTTCTTTCTCGGGCTTTAACGTTCTGTAGTTGATCGTCTCCGGCTTTTTGACTTCCCCTCGCGACCAGGAACGAATCTTCTCAGGCGATGCCAATCCGATCTTCATATACTCAAAGTTGTTAACGTCGATCAAGGAGCAACCCTCCTTAGAAATGTGCATTACTCTTCAAACTAGCGACCGTGTGTCGTCCAAAGCTGAAACCGGGCTATTCTACGCCCAGTTCAGCTCCTTCCAGATTGAGGTTGAGCTTGTCACTGCCCGTGTCATCCTCATCATCTATTTCCTTCATTTCGATTTCTTCTTCGTTCTCAGTCAGGATCTTGACGTCCATACCCAAGCTTTGCAGCTCTTTGATCAATACTTTAAACGATTCAGGAACACCTGGCTCCGGCACATTCTCGCCTTTGACAATGGATTCGTAGGTTTTCACCCGGCCGACCACGTCATCGGACTTGACCGTAAGGATTTCCTGAAGGGTATAGGCCGCGCCATAAGCCTCCAGCGCCCATACCTCCATCTCACCGAACCGCTGTCCGCCAAACTGCGCCTTACCACCCAGCGGCTGCTGGGTAACCAGGGAGTATGGCCCTGTGGAACGGGCATGGATCTTATCATCGACCATGTGCGCCAGCTTGATCATGTACATGACGCCAACGGTGACCTCGCGTTCGAACGGCTCTCCTGTCCGTCCGTCGTAGAGAATGGTCTTACCGTTCCGCTGCATTCCGGCTTCTTCCATCGTATCGAATACGTCATACTCGGTGGCTCCATCAAAAACAGGGCTCGCGGTATGAATGCCGAGCAGTTTGGCTGCCATCCCGAGGTGAACCTCCAGAACCTGACCAATATTCATCCGGGAAGGAACCCCAAGAGGGTTCAGAACAACTTCTACAGGCGTTCCGTCCGGCAGGAAAGGCATATCCTCCTCAGGCAGAATCCGGGCCACAACCCCTTTGTTCCCGTGACGTCCGGCCATCTTGTCGCCCTCGGAAATCTTCCGTTTCTGAGCGATATATACCCGTACAAGCTGGTTGACTCCAGGAGGCAGCTCATCGCCATTCTCCCGGGTAAACACTTTAACGTCAACGACGATTCCGTCTGTTCCGTGCGGCACTCTTAAGGAGGTGTCTCTGACTTCACGTGCCTTCTCACCGAAGATCGCGTGCAGCAGGCGCTCCTCTGCAGTCAGTTCCGTTACCCCTTTAGGAGTGACTTTCCCGACCAGAATGTCCCCGGCGCCAATTTCCGCACCGACCCGAATAATTCCCCGTTCATCCAGATTCTTCAACGCCTCTTCTCCGACGTTAGGAATATCCCGGGTGATTTCTTCCGGTCCGAGCTTGGTATCCCGCGCCTCGGACTCGTATTCCTCAATATGAATAGACGTATACACGTCTTCCTTAACCAGTTTCTCGCTCAGCAGAATGGCATCCTCGTAGTTATAGCCTTCCCATGTCATGAACGCTACGACAACGTTACGGCCGAGAGCCAATTCGCCCTGCTCGGTGGAAGGACCGTCCGCCAGAATATCTCCGACTTTGACGATATCCCCGCGCTTGACGAGCGGCCGCTGGTTGATGCAAGTCCCTTGGTTAGAGCGGAAAAATTTGTGCAGCTTATACTTGATAAGATCTCCGCTTACCTTCTTGCCATCTATGGTCTCCTGGCGGCGAAGCCAGATTTCATTCGCGGAAGCTTTCTCGATTACACCATCGTGCTTGGCAACGACACAGACTCCCGAATCTTTAGCCGCTTTATGCTCCATACCGGTTCCGACTAACGGAGCTTGCGGAACGAGCAAAGGCACCGCTTGCCGCTGCATGTTCGAACCCATCAGCGCACGGTTCGAGTCGTCGTTCTCCAGGAACGGAATCAACGCCGTCGCTACAGATACAACCTGCTTAGGCGAAACGTCCATATAGTCAACCCGATCGCGCGGAAGAGTCAGAATATCATCCTTATAGCGGATAATTACGTTCTCGTTCACGAACGTACCTTCCGGAGACAGCTCCGCATTCGCCTGAGCAATAACGTAATTATCTTCCTCATCGGCGGTCAGATAGGCAATCTTGTCCGTGACGACTCCCGTTTGCGGATCCACCCAACGATACGGAGCCTCAATAAAGCCGTATTCGTTGATTCTCGCAAAGGTTGACAAAGAGTTGATCAGACCGATGTTCGGTCCTTCCGGCGTCTCAATCGGACACATCCGTCCATAGTGAGAGTGGTGAACGTCCCGAACCTCCAGCCCGGCGCGTTCTCTTGTCAATCCGCCAGGTCCCAAAGCAGAGAGACGGCGCTTGTGCGTCAGCTCAGCCAGCGGGTTCGTCTGGTCCATAAACTGGGACAGCTGAGAGCTGCCGAAGAACTCCTTGATCGAAGCGATCACCGGACGAATGTTAATCAGCGCTTGCGGCGTAATGACATTGGCATCCTGAATGGACATCCGCTCCCGCACAACACGTTCCATCCGGGACAGACCGATCCGGAACTGGTTCTGCAGCAATTCTCCGACAGACCGGAGACGGCGGTTGCCCAGATGGTCAATATCATCCGTACTGCCGATACCATGAAGCAAATTAATAAAGTAGTTAATGGAGGAAATAATATCGGCAGGCGTAATATGCTTTACTGATTTATCAATATTCCCGTTGGAGATGACCTTGATGACCTTGCCATCTTCATAAGGGGAGAATACGTCAATGCATTGCAGCGGAATATCATCCGACTCGGTTACCCCGCCATTTACCGGAAACTCCTTCAAATTGACGCCTTCTTCCAAATAAGGAAGAATTTTGTCCAGGAGTCTGCGGTCAAGCATTTGGCCCGTCTCTGCAATAATCTCACCCGTTTCGGGGTCGAACAGCGTTTCAGCAAGGCGCTGGTTGAACAGACGGTTCTTGATATGAAGCTTCTTATTGATCTTGTAACGTCCGACATTAGCCAAATCGTATCTTTTCGGATCAAAGAATCTGGCTACGAGCAAGCTCTTGGCGTTATCCAACGTCGGCGGCTCGCCGGGACGCAATCTCTCATAGATTTCGATCAAAGCTTTTTCCGTGGAATCCGTATTATCCTTGTCCAGCGTATTACGGATGTACTCATCTTCGCCGAGGAGGTCGAGTATTTCGGCATCCGTGCCGAAACCAAGAGCTCTCAGCAGAACGGTTACCGGAATTTTCCGAGTCCGGTCAATCCGCACATAGATGATATCCTTGGCGTCTGTTTCCAGCTCCAACCAGGCCCCCCGGTTGGGAATAACCGTAGCCGTATAGGTGGTTTTGCCGTTTTTATCAACTTTCGTACTAAAATAGACACTAGGGGAGCGTACTAGCTGACTGACGATTACCCGTTCCGCCCCGTTAATAATAAAAGTGCCTGTTTCCGTCATCAGAGGGAAATCCCCCATGAACACTTCCTGTTCCTTAACCTCACCCGTCTCTTTGTTAATAAGACGGACCTTCACCCGGAGAGGAGCTGCATAAGTGACATCCCGCTCTTTGGCGTCGTCGACCGTATATTTGGGCTCGCCCAAACTATAGTCGATAAACTCCAAAACCAAGTTTCCCGTGAAATCTTGAATTGGCGATATGTCTTGAAACATCTCCCGAAGGCCTTCCTCCAGAAACCAATCGTATGATTTCTGTTGAATTTCGATCAGGTTAGGAATCTCCAGCACTTCATTAATACGTGCATACGACCTGCGTGTGCGTCGACCATATTGAACAAGATGACCCGCCAACATTCTTCACCCCTCGTGACTACTCAAATTATGTTGCTAAAACTTCCGGAGCCTGTTCATAGAGAACAACTCCGCTCACCAAGCTATATAAGACGGTCAAATCTGGAGCGAATGAAGCATAGTCTCTTATATAGCGAAAAGACATCTAACGAGGCCCCTTTCGCAGTAGAAAGCGGCCGCATGAGAAGCGGTTAACGCGGAAAGAACTGCTCCGGATCCCTCTGAATCCTTAACCCTTCCGCTGTATAGGAAAACTCCTCTCGGAGTATTTCGAGGATGAGCGACCGCACTAGAGGAAATTGACCGCTCCCGAATTTCAGATCCGCTTAATTTAAGGCGAACCCCTTTCGAGTTGTCGAGAAAAGCTGTAGTATAGAGGAACGACCGCCCTCGATATAGCTTCAACAGAGCTTTTCTTAACATCAAAATAGAATTTGAAGTCGTCCGGAAAGCAGATACCTACAAATTCTACCGCGGGCAAAAATACTACTCATTATTTAAGTCCCTCTTAAGCGGTCATCGGAAAGTCGTTCACGAACATCTGATGAACAAAACCTTTCCGATGGAATAAACTAGAAAAAGCTTCATTAGAAGCCTTCCTTTTTGAACTTTTTCCAAAAAAGCCCAGTCGTAATTCTCTCTGTATTTCATTATGCCCTTAGTAAATATCCCATAATCTTCAAAACGACAGATTGGACTAAATCTTTCCATTTCTTGTCCTTTGGGTAAAAAAATATCGCACCTCTCTTCCGCAATTCTGTAGAAGATAAAAAATGCTTGACATTTTAATTAACTAAAGACATAAAGCCTATTTTATGCTGACATTTTATAATAATAACATATCTGGAGAGTAGAGTCAATGAAGGAAGCAAAAAAGACTTCATAACTACTCCTTTTCTTTAAACGGCGATCCATGAAAATAACTACAGATTTTCAAATGCTCCATTTAAACCTTTCTAACCCGACTCAACCGAAAACCATTTGTTATCAGACGGTTTTGGTCGCTTTAAATATACGGTACCCTTTATCCTTGGTTATTTCCTCCACCTGACCAAACATTTCTTCCAGCTTCAGCTTAGCGGAAGGAGCTCCCTGCTTTTTCTGAATAACCACCCACAACTGTCCGGAAGGAAGCAAACAATGATACGCCTGTTCGAAAATTTGATGAACGACCGCCTTGCCCGCACGTATGGGAGGGTTCGTCAGAATGCAATGAAACCGTTCATCCAATACCTGTTCCAGCATGTTGCTTTGCATAACTTTAACGTTGGCCAAGCCATTACGTCTTGCATTCTCACGAGCTAACTCAACGGCGCGCTCGTTAATATCGATCATCGTCACCGATCCAAGGCTCACCTCTGCCGCCACAGCGATACCGATCGGACCGTAGCCGCAGCCGACATCCAGCACCTTGGCATCTTCCGCAACTTCCACCGACTCGATCAGCAATCGGCTTCCGAAATCAATCGCGTTCTTCGAGAAGACCCCGGCATCCGTAACAAATTGAAAATCCCGGCCCCGCAGGCTTTGTCTAATCATTCGCAAATCGTGAGCGGCGACCGGTTTCGGCGTATAGTAGTGATCGGACATCTAAATTCCTCCCTGCATCGGTGATTAGTTCATCCCTTTATTTCCAAATCCGGTGCCGATCCGGGATAACCGCATCCACGCCGACTAAGGAAAGACCCTTTGAAGAACAAACTTCAAAGGGTCCATATAGGAAACTGCATTATTTTACTTCAACAGTTGCTCCTGCTTCTTCCAGCTTAGCTTTGATAGCTTCAGCATCTTCTTTGGATACTTTCTCTTTGATCGGCTTCGGTGCGCCGTCAACCAGATCTTTAGCTTCTTTCAGGCCAAGACCAGTGATTTCGCGAACCACTTTGATAACGTTGATCTTGGATCCGCCGGCATTAGCCAGGATTACGTCAAATTCGCTTTGCTCTTCAGCTTCAGCAGCAGCACCGGCTCCGCCGATAACCGCTACAGGAGCGGCAGCCGTTACGCCGAATTCTTCTTCAATTGCTTTAACCAGGTCGTTCAGTTCCAAAACGGACATGCCTTTAATGGCTTCTAAAATTTGCTCTTTACTCATGGTTAAACCTCCAATATAGTATAATATCTTATCCTTATCGTTTCTTCCGTCAGCTTAAGCTTCCGCTCCGCTCTCCTGCTTCTCCGCCACAGCTTTAACTGCAAGCGCGAAGTTGCGGACAGGTGCTTGAAGCACGCTGAGCAACATGGACAGAAGACCTTCTCTGGAAGGAAGATCCGCCAGTTCCTTGATCTGGCTGATGTCTACGATTCTGCCTTCGACAATACCCGCTTTAATGCTCAGCTTGTCGTTCTTCTTGGCAAAATCGGACAAAATCTTGGCAGGTGCGACGACATCCTCTTTACTGAATGCAATCGCTGTTGGTCCCGTCAGAGCGGTGTCCAGCTCCGTCAGTTCAGCTTCTGCCGTAGCACGGCGTACCAACGTATTCTTAAGGACCTGGAATTCCACTCCCGCTTCACGCAGCTGCTTACGAAGCTCGGTTACCTGGGCCACATTCAAACCGCGATAGTCTGCTACGATCGTACAACTGCTTTCGCGAAGCTTGCTTACCACCTCGGAAACCAGCTGTTGTTTCTGTTCACGAACTTTTGCATTACCCATCTGTTACACCTCCTGGTACTTAGTTGCTAGGATGGAGCGTTACAAATAGAAAAGCCTTCGCAGACAGTACGAAGGCATGATGATTCGAGATTCCGTAACGAAATACGAAACTATATCATAACACCTCGGCAGGAAATTAAGCTTGCAATAAGCACCTGCTGTCTACGGCAGCATATTCAATTTCAGAAAACCTCACTTAGAGTAGCATAGATGACTGTTTGAAGTCAACCGCTTATCTAAAAGATTGAAGGTTTAATTTCACGCTCGGCCCCATAGTGGACGAAATCGCTGCGCTCTTCAAGTAAACCCCTTTAGCCGCAGCAGGCTTGCTTCTGACCAGTGCTTCGACTAATGCACGCAGGTTCTCGGTCAGCTTCTGTTCGTCGAAAGAAACTTTCCCTACAGGCGCATGAATTTGTCCTGCTCTGTCAAGACGGTACTCAATCTTACCGGCCTTGATTTCCTGGACAGCTTTCGCTACGTCGAAGGTTACGGTTCCCGCTTTCGGGTTCGGCATCAGACCTTTCCCCCCGAGCAACCGTCCCAATTTCCCTACTTCACTCATCATGTCCGGAGTTGCCACACAGACATCGAATTCGAACCAGCCTTGTTGGATTTTGTTGATCATGTCCTGATCGCCTACAAAATCAGCGCCGGCGCTTTCGGCTTCCTTGGCTTTCTCTCCTTTGGCAAAAACCAAAACCCGCTTGGTTTTACCCGTACCGTGCGGCATAACAACTACGCCACGAACCGCTTGGTCCTGCTTCTTGGGGTCAACTCCCAGACGCACGGCAACTTCTACTGTCTCATCAAATTTAGCAGAGGCCATCTTCTTCACAAGAGCAACAGCTTCCGCAGGCTCATATTGAGCATCTGCATCAACCAGCTTGACTGCCTCCGAATATTTCTTACCATGTTTAGGCATTTGGTTTCCTCCTTCGTGGTATTAACGGATAATCCTCCCACGGTTATGCGGATAATTACCGCCACTTATTGCATTCATTATTGCGGGAAGCATTCGGTAAATCTTAATCTTCAATCTTGATTCCCATGCTGCGGGCAGTTCCTTCTACCATACGCATAGCGGCTTCCACCGATGCAGCATTCAAATCAGCCATTTTGGATTCGGCGATTTCACGAACTTTGTCGCGTTTTACCGTTGCTACCTTAACCTTGTTAGGCTCGCCGGAGCCTTTCTCGATTCCTGCTGCTACACGCAACAGTACGGCTGCCGGAGGAGTTTTGGTTACGAACGTGAAAGAACGGTCTTCGAAAACAGACAGCTCTACCGGAATAACCAAACCAGCCTGATCGGCCGTACGAGCGTTAAATTCCTTACAGAATGCCATGATGTTGACACCTGCTTGACCTAGAGCCGGACCTACTGGCGGAGCCGGATTAGCTTTACCAGCGGGAATTTGCAGCTTAACGACTTTGATTACCTTCTTTGCCATGTGAGACACCTCCTTGCACGTAGTGTGGTCTAACGGGATGTTTCCCTCCCACCAATGAAGGCCTATCCCAATCCAGATAGACCTGGCATAACCTTATGAGAAGAAGAGAACAAGCGAAGAGCACCCGGCCGGGTTCTCTACAGTTTCTCCACCTGATGGAAGTCAAGCTCCAACGGGGTTTCTCTTCCAAACATGTTTACATGCACCTTTAGCTTACTTTTGTCAGGCAAAATCTCCTCAACGGATCCCACAAAATCGGCAAAAGGACCCACTTTAACACGAACCGTCTCTTTCAAGTCAAAGTCAATCTTCGGCTTAGGCTCTTCCATTCCCATATGCTTCAGAATAGAATCCACTTCTTCCGGCAACAGTGGAATCGGCTTGGAACCGGAACCTGTAGAACCGACAAAACCAGTCACTCCCGGCGTGTTGCGAACCACATACCAGGAATCGTCCGTCTGGATCATCTCTACAAGAACATAACCGGGATACACTTTGCGCATGACGGTTTTCTTCTTGCCGTCTTTGTTGACTACTTCTTCTTCCATCGGAACAAGCACGCGAAAGATCTTGTCCATCATGTTCATCGATTCGACGCGCTTCTCCAGATTGGCCTTAACCTTGTTCTCGTAGCCGGAATAAGTGTGAACAACGTACCATCTTTTTTCCATAAAGGTCACCCCGGTCCCTATTCCGTTATCAAACGGACTATATTGGAAATCCCAAGGTCGAGAATAGTAAAGTAGATCGTTACGAAAATAACGGTAACCAACACGACAAGAGTATAGCTCACCATTTCTTTACGATTGGGCCACTTGACTTTCTTCAGCTCAGCCCAGCTATCCGCAAAGTAGGAAAAGGTGGAGCCGAAGCCTCGCTTGATTCTACCTAAAAAAGCCATTGCTGCACCCCCACTGCTTACCTTGTTTCGCGATGAAGCACGTGTTCATTGCAAAACTTGCAATATTTCTTCATCTCCATGCGGTCCGGATGGTTCCGCTTGTTCTTATTGGACGTATAGTTACGCTGTTTACAGTTAGTACATGCCAACGTAATGATTACCCGCATGATCACACCCCCCTGGTAGACAACCTTCTTAATAAAGAACCCCCGATTGTCTGAGGAGAGCCTGACAATTTAGGGTTACTGAATTAATTTATCATACCGCGATTTTCATGTCAAGGAATGGATCATTACCATTATTCTCTTACCTAAGGATTAGTAAACCTAGAACTCCAATATTTACATATGTACTATAATTTATACTAGGATAACCCTACAAAGTGACGAGCATTGCCTTAGCAAGCTTTTCCGCCAGAGATGTTTAACTGGATTTCATACAGCTAGTTCCTCTGTAGCGAAAGTCGGTAACTAAGTGGAAAACCGCAGCTCATTTGTGCAAAACGGGCGATTTCAGCAAGAAACAACGATTCTAAATGCAGTTTTTCCATTTACTTTAATCACTTTCTACCATTCGCTTGATTTTACCTGCACAAATTACATTTAGAGGCTATCGATTCATTGTGGGAAAGGCGTTCAACAGGATACTGTACCAGTAAAAATCCAACAGCGAAAACGTAACGGAACTGGTAGACCCTATTTCGTCAAAATAGGCGCTTTTTTTAGACTAACGGACACCGTTGCGCTTATTGCCTAGAATTCTCCTACTTCCGCGAACATTTCTTGGGAATAAGGTCATCTGGTTCCGTTAAAATTACCGAAAGGCCCTTTTGGTACGATTAAGGTCTCTGGGGTCCGTTAAAACCAAACTGCGTAGGATTTTCGCATGACCTTTGGTTATATACCATTAATCGACAGTCTCATCTAAATCGTTACCAACCGAAGCAATGGCTTTCTATTTAAATCGATATTTGCCCTGCTAAAGTTCGGTTAATACATTCAATATTTTTAAAAAAGCTCCTATATAAGCCATCTCGAAGATGAATAACCCGGTATTAGAGGCGGCCACTTTCTAACGGGGTAAAAAAATAACTTTCCGCCCAACATGGCTAGAAAGCTATTCGTTACATATTGTCCCTGACTTCCAGGTATTTCTCCAGCTTGCGCTTTACCCGTTGAAGAGCGTTATCGATAGATTTCACATGGCGATCCAGATCTACCGCAATCTCCTGATAGGAGCGTCCGTCCAGATAGAGCATCAGCACCCTGCGCTCCAGCTCGCTCAGAATTTCACTCATCTTATCTTCCAGTCCGAAGAATTCCTCCTGATTGATGATCAGTTCCTCCGGATCGGTTACTCTGGAACCGCAAATAACGTCCAGCAGCGTCCGGTCGGAATCTTCGTCATAGATAGGCTTGTCCAACGAAACATAAGAATTAAGCGGAATGTGCTTCTGACGTGTGGCGGTTTTGATCGCGGTAATAATTTGGCGGGTAATGCATAATTCTGCAAACGCTTTAAACGAGGCCAGCTTGTCTCCCCGGAAATCGCGAATCGCCTTGTATAATCCGATCATGCCTTCCTGAACAATGTCTTCACGGTCAGCGCCAATCAAAAAGTAAGAGCGGGCCTTCGCCCGTACAAAATTTTTGTACTTGTTGATCAAATATTCCAGTGCGCCACTGTTGCCATCACGAACCGCTTCGACGTTGTCCTCGTCGCTTTTGAGCTCATAGATATCGCTTCTCAAATCATTGAGGTCAACATTCACGAACAATCCCTCCGGCCTGGCCAATTCGGCAATCTCTCTAAACAGAGATAGGTTAAGTATACATTAGGGCCTAATGACCGTCAATGAGAAAAAGCCGTTATTATGGACTTTTCCCGGGGATGACGCGCTAAGAATCCCCCCTCCTCCATTTTTCGAACAGCTGTTTCATCTCAGGAGTCAGGACCGCATCGAAGGAATTCCGCTTGCCCCGCTCCGTCTTCTCCAGCTCCCGGCCGATGTCCTGCTGGCTCTGTCTGACCTTCAGCAGCAGCTCCCTGGCGGAAATTCTTAGCGCCCCTTTGCCGAAAATAACATGCTGCTCCACCATATCCGAGGTGGCAACATAAATCCTGTTTCTTCTCCCTATCAGGTCGTTGACCAGCCTTTCGATCAGCTCATCAGCGGTCTCTTTTTCTTTCGTATAGAAGATTTTCAGCCGTCTCTGTTCGGTCTTCACCGCCAGGCCGGGAACCCGATGGGCGTCAAAAACGATATATACCCGGATTCCCGAATAAGCCTGGTAATCGGCCAGAATATCAATCAGACGGTCGCGAGCCTCCACCAATTGAATGTCTTTCAGCTTCTGCAGCTCGGGCCAGGCCCCGATAATATTATATCCGTCTACAATCAAGTATTCGTTCATAGCGTCAACCGGAGGATAATTGGCCGATTCTCTGACGCAGCGCTTCGTACATGAGCACGGAAGCCGCTACCGAAGCGTTCAAGGAAGAGATACTGCCCAACATCGGCAGTTTGATCAGAAAGTCGCAATGCTCTCTTACCAACCTTCCAATCCCTTTGCTCTCATTCCCAATGACGATGGCCAGCGGCATGGTCAAATCCGCCTCGAACACCGTCTGTTCCGCGGAGCCGTCCGCACCGGCGACCCAGACTCCCCGCTCTTTTAACTCTTCGATCGTCTGGACCAGGTTGGTCACTTTGGCGACCGGAACATATTCAACGGCCCCCGCCGATATTTTGGACACCGTGGCGGTCAGTCCGACGGCCCGGCGCTTGGGGATGATGATCCCATGCACACCGGTACAATCCGCCGTTCTCAGGATGGCTCCCAAATTATGCGGATCTTCAATTTCGTCCAGAATAACGATCAATGGCGCCTGCCCCCTGCTTGCCGCAAGGTCCAAGATATCATCCACACTGGCATAGTCATACGCCGCAATCTGTGCAACAACCCCCTGATTCTGCACGTTAGGTACCAATTGATCCAGCTTGCGCCTGGCGGCGGTTTGCACGAGTATGCCATTGGCCTTGGCTTCCGCCATTATCGGGTGTACGTAGTGCTTCTGGGCATTGTCGGCAATCCATATTTTATGAATGGTCCGGCCGGAACGGATCGCCTCCAGCACCGAGTGCTTCCCCGCAATATATTCCTCCAAGCTAATCCCTCCTTCTGTCATGCTGCAGCTCGTCTGTCGAAGGGGACTCGCCGCCCTCCATGCCCAAGCTTAGATTAATGAGCTGAGAGAGCCTGTCCTCTCTGCCAAGACAATATAAGTATCCAACGAGACATTCCAGCGCCGTACTGTGACGATAGACAAGAATATCCGTATTTTTGGGGGACGTGCCCGATTTCGCATTGCGTCCCCGGCGGACGACATCGGCTTCTTCCTCCGTCAGCACAGGCTGCCATCGCTCCAGCGCCAGAGCTTGGGCCTTCGCCGACACATATCGGGTCGCCTGCTTATGAAGCTGATTCGGGCGGAAATTGGCGCGTGATGCAAGATGCTGACGAACCGCCAGCTCATAGACGGCGTCACCGATATACGCCAGAACCAGCGGGTTCATCAGTTTGGGATCGGCCCCCCCGCGGTATTGGAACAATGAATGTTTGGTCATAGAATCACTCATTTCCGGCGCCAGCGAATTCCTTGAGGTGTATCCTCGAGAATGATGCCCTTCTCCGTCAGCAAATCCCGAATTTCATCGGCCCGGGACCAATTTTTCGCCGCTCTCGCTTCCGTCCGCTCTTGAATAAGCTGCTCGATTTCCTCATCCAGCAGTTCTTCCTGCCTTTCTTGAACGATCCCGAGGATTTGATTCATCTCTGCAAACCGCTGCTTGACCAGCTCCAGAGATGCTAGAGTTACTTGTTCCTTCTGAAGATACCGGTTTGTCTCCGTAACAAGGTCGAACATAACGGTTATAGCGTCTGCCGTATTGAAATCGTCATTCATCTTCTCGACAAAATCGGCATGTGCCTTCTTGACCGCCTCGGCTATCGTTTCGTCAACCTCTCCCTCCGAGGCATCCTTAAGACGGTAGTCGAGATTAGCCAGGCAATTTTCAATCCGCTCCAACCCTGCGGCAGCCTGCCGAATAGTGTCCTCGCTGTAATTCAACGGGTGGCGGTAATGCGTGGCCAGCATGAAGAAGCGGATCACCTGCGGCCGGACAGTTTGCAAAATTTCCCGAACATTCAGGCCGTTGCCGAGTGATTTCGACATTTTCTCATTATTGATGTTCAAGTAGCCATTATGCATCCAATAGTTGGCAAGGGGCTTGCCGTGAAGTGCCTCGGATTGGGCCACCTCGCATTCATGATGCGGAAACTGCAGGTCCTGACCGCCTCCATGGATGTCGATCGTTTCCCCCAAATATTTTCTGGCCATGGCGGAGCATTCGATATGCCATCCCGGACGCCCGTCGCCCCAAGGGCTGGGCCAGGAAATCTCGCCAGGCTTGGCCTGCTTCCATAACACGAAATCTTTAGGGTCTTCCTTCCTCTCATCCACTTCCACCCGAATACCGGATTGCAGCTCCTCGATATTCTGGTGAGACACTTTTCCGTATTCCGGGAAACGGTGTACGCGGAAATAAACATCTCCCCCGCTCTCATAAGCGAAGCCCTGCTCTACCAACTCGGAAATAAAGGAGATAATTTCCGGAATGTTTTCGGTCACTCGCGGGTGCAGCGCTTCTTCCACTCCTAGAGCTTTCGCATCCTCGATGAAGGCTTCTATAAATTTATCCGCCACTTCCGGTACGGTGGAGCCGGTTTCTGCCGCTCTACGGATCAGTTTATCGTCAACATCGGTAAAATTGCTGACATACTGAACATCGTATCCAAGATAAGCCAAATATCGTCGAACGGTGTCGAATACGATCAGCGGGCGGGCATTGCCTATATGGATATAATCATACACCGTCGGACCGCAAACATACATTGTCACTTTGCCGGGGCTCAACGGAACGAAAGTTTCCTTCGCTCTGGTCAATGTATTATAGATTTTCAATCCCATTGTCAGGCTCCTCCATTCATTCTCTTCTGTTCTTCCAATTGTTCCCGCAGCTCCTCAATTTGCCGCTGCAGCTGCTTGCAGGTATCGATCACCGGATCAGGGAGATTGCCGTGATCCAGCCGGTTGACACGCACTCCGTCGCGCTTGACGACCTTGCCCGGAATTCCGACTACCGTACAATTCGGGGGCACTTCGGACAGCACAACGGCATTCGCACCGATGATCGAGTAGTCGCCGACCGTAAAAGAGCCGAGAACCTTGGCTCCGGAAGAGACGACAACATGATTGCCGATGGTCGGATGACGCTTTCCTTTTTCCTTGCCTGTTCCTCCAAGGGTGACTCCCTGATAAAGGATAACATCGTCCCCTATCTCACAGGTTTCCCCGATGACAACCCCCATTCCATGGTCGATAAACAAGCGCCGGCCAATTTTCGCCCCGGGGTGGATCTCGATCCCGGTCATAAATCTAGAAAATTGAGAGATCATCCGGGCCAGCATAAACCATTTCCGCCTATAAAACCAATGGGCTATTCTATGAAACCAGACGGCGTGAAGGCCGGAATAGGTCAGCACCACTTCCAACACACTGCGCGCAGCCGGGTCGTTATCGAATACCGCTTGAATATCCGAGCGGATCGTACGAAACAAAGGAGTCACCTTCTTCCTCAATTCGACAATAATAATGTCGCCGCAATCCCCCATGAAACAAAAAAACTCTGCAGCGCCAAGGCTGCAGAGGCGTAAGATCACGCGGTTCCACTCTGCTTGGGCCCATTGACGCCGGCCATCGTACGGCTTCCGGCTTAGGACCCATCTTTCCGGTTTGGTATCGGGCACCACCCGGCACCATCTACCCTGCGCCAAAGGCAGCTCAATGGTGCTGTTCACAGGCGCATTTCCATAGGGAAGGGATGGACATCTTACAGCCGGCCCTCTACGGGCACCGGATGTCCTCTCTGGCAATCCCATTCCAAATGTACTCTCCTGATCAACACATTCACTCATATAAACTATAGTTCAGTATATCAAAAGGTTCCGAATTACGACAATAGCTTCTGCAATCGGTCCAAGACCTTATCCCGTCCAATTAAGTAGATGGTTTGATTCAGATCCGGCCCGTGCATCTGTCCGGTCAGGGCGACACGAATCGACATAAATAGCTGTTTCCCTTTGTAGCCTGTCTCCTTCTGCACCTGTTTCAGCATGGCTTTAACGGAATCCGGAGAGAATTCCTCGGCATTTCTTACCTGTTCAGCGAAGCCGGCCAAAACGACAGGCACATGCTCCTCCGCAAGCAATTCTTTAGCCTCGCCCTCATATTCCAGATGCTCCCGGAAGAACAGATCGGACAGTTCTACAATCTCTGCAGCATATCTCATCTGCTCCTGATACAGGCCGATGAGCTGAGAGGCCCACTCCTTTTCCGAATCGTTCAACGTCTCGGGCAGCTTGCCGGCTTTCTGAAGGTGCGGCAGCGTCAGTTCGACAATCCGCTCTTTGTCGGCTTTTTTGAAATAATGATTGTTCATCCAGTTTAATTTATCCATATCGAAGACGGCCGGACTCTTGGAGATTCGGTCCAGGCTGAACTGTTCAATCAACTGCTCCATGGAGAAAATCTCCTCTTCGCCGCCTGGGGACCAGCCGAGCAGGGTGATGAAATTAACGACTGCCTCCGGCAAATAGCCCAAATCTCTATATTGCTCGATAAACTGAATGATCGATTCGTCGCGCTTGCTCATCTTCTTGCGGTCCTGATTCAGGATGAGCGCAAGATGGGCGAAGCTCGGCGGCTCCCATCCCAATGCTCTGTAGAGCATGATTTGGCGCGGTGTATTGGACAGATGCTCTTCGCCGCGAATGACATGAGTAATGTTCATTAAGTGATCATCAAGCACTACGGCAAAGTTATACATCGGAATTCCGTCAGGACGAACAATGATGAAGTCGCCGATCCCGTTGGTCTCGAATTCGACCGTTCCGCGCACTTCATCTTCGAAGCGGATGACTTCATTCTCCGGAACCCGGAAACGAAGGGTAGGCTTCCTGCCTTCCGCACGATATTTCTCGGCCTGTTCTTCGGTCAGATGGCGGCATTTGCCCGAGTATCGCGGCATCTCACCGCGGGCCTCCTGGGCAGCCCGCTCCTGCTCCAGCTCCTCCTCAGTGCAGTAACAGTGATAAATCTTCTTATCCGCCAGCAATTGGTCGATATAAGGACGATACAGCGGCAGACGCTCCATCTGCCGGTAAGGCCCGTAATCGCCCCCGAGATCGACGCTCTCATCCCAGTCCATACCAAGCCAGCGCAGACCATTCAACTGGTTCTCCACCCCGGACTCGATATGCCGGGTCTGGTCCGTATCCTCGAACCGGATAATGAACCGTCCTTGCTTGCTGCGGGCGTATAGATAATTGAATAAAGCGGTTCTGGCGCCGCCGATGTGCAGATGACCGGTCGGGCTAGGCGCATAGCGAACACGAACATTAGCAGACATTGAAGTTAACCCCTCTCATCGAATCAGAACATAAAATATTTATGAGC
This sequence comes from Paenibacillus sp. SAFN-117, assembly GCF_051966115.1. Lineage (NCBI taxonomy): Bacteria > Bacillati > Bacillota > Bacilli > Caryophanales > Paenibacillaceae > Paenibacillus > Paenibacillus sp. SAFN-117. The sequence goes on along the minus strand of NZ_JBQCLK010000044.1, from coordinate 11,517 downwards.
TATCATAGCATATCTTTAACCAGGCAAACAACAGATTGTGCAGCTATTCCTTCCCCTCTTCCGGTGAAGCCAAGCTGCTCGGTCGTAGTGGCTTTGACATTAACCTGTTCCTCATCCGCTTCCAGCGCCTCGGCAATAATCTTGACCATTTGCGGAATATAAGGTGCCATCTTGGGCTTCTGAGCGATCAATGTGGCGTCCACGTTGCCGAGTCTATAGCCTCTCTCCTTCACTAGTGCCCAGACATCCTTCAGCAGCTTCAAGCTGTCCGCATCCTTGTAGGCCTCATCCGTGTCCGGAAAGTGCCTGCCAATATCGCCTAACGCCAGTGCCCCGAGGACCGCGTCGGTAATGGCGTGAAGCAGCACATCCGCGTCTGAATGCCCCAGCAGCCCTTTCTCATATGGAATGTCTACTCCCCCAATAATGCATTTGCGTCCGGCGACCAGCTGATGAACGTCGAAGCCATGTCCAACCCGAATCATGATTGCATCTCCCCTCTTCCCGATTGTATGAACCATTCCGCCCACCCCATATCCTCGGGTGTCGTAATTTTAATATTGGTATAGCTGCCTTCCACTACATGTACGGAATACCCTGCCCGCTCCATTAACATGGCGTCGTCCGTGCCGACGAAACCGGCGGCGGCGGCCTGCTCATGAGCCTGAATCAGTGCAGACAGACGAAAAGCTTGCGGGGTCTGAATCGCCCACAAGCTTCGCCGATCCGGCGTCGATTCTATCGCTCCGTCCGCTCCGACCACTTTGATCGTATCCTTCACCGGAACAGCCAGAACAGCGGCTCCCGTCTCCCTGGCTTTGGCCAGGCATCGCAGGATATCCTGCCGGGACACGAATGGGCGGACCGCATCATGCACCAGCACCCACTCGACCGCCTCGGGCATTGCGCGGAGCCCCCGGAGGACCGAATGCTGCCGTTCAGTTCCCCCCGTGACGATCCGCTTGACCTTAGTCACCCCGTAATGGTCGACATAATCCCGACACCTTTCCAGGTCGGCTTGTCCAACAACAAGAACGATTGAATCAATCTCTTCTATTTGTTGAAAAGTCTGCAGCGTATGAACCAATACCGGTTTATCGCCCAGCTTCAAGTATTGCTTGCTCTCGGCGGTCCCCATTCGGGAACCCGTACCTGCCGCGACAATGATGACTCCTTGCTTGCCCATAGCTTCCCCCGCGCCCTGTTTTTCTCTCTATCATAACGCTTTATTGAGCTTTTTCCAACAATTTTGGCTTCGCAAAGATCATCCGCCCCGCAGAAGTCTGCAGAACGCTGGTCACCATCACTTCCATCGTCATTCCGATATATTCTCTGCCGCCTTCCACAACAATCATCGTTCCGTCATCCAGGTAAGCGACGCCTTGACCGAATTCCTTGCCATCCTTGATGATTTGGATCATAATTTCTTCTCCCGGCAGCACAACAGGCTTAACCGCATTAGCCAAATCGTTAATATTGAGGACAGATACACCCTGGAGCTCGCATACTTTGTTCAGATTGAAGTCATTTGTAATCACTTTCCCCCTCAGCAGCTTGGCCAGCCGGACCAGTTTGCTGTCGACCTCCGAAATATCCTCGAAGTCCCCCTCATAAATAAGCACTTTCACTTCCAGCTCTTTCTGAATCTTGTTCAAAATGTCCAATCCCCTGCGCCCGCGATTCCTCTTCAGCAGGTCGGAAGAATCGGCAATATGCTGCAGTTCCTCCAGCACGAATTCGGGAATGACAAGAATTCCTTCGATAAAGCCGGTTTTACAAATGTCCGCTATCCTTCCGTCAATAATGACACTGGTATCTAAAATTTTATGTTCTTCCATCACCTGTTCTTCCGCAGCGGGGCCTTGACTAGAACGTATCTTGGAAAATAGAGAGGCGAACTCTTCAGTCTGCGAACTCCCCCAACGAAACCCGCCGATTCCCAGCAACAATGTGACTGCGATCGGCAGAACGCTTCCTCCACCGGCGGTCATTCGATTCAGGGCAGGGAACAGCAGAACGGCAATGATCAACCCGACGATCATTCCGGCAATGCCGGTTAACAGCTCGGTAAGGGGCATTTGCTGAGATTCACCCTCTCGCTGAAGAAGCCTCCTTCCCCCCCATCTAAGCAGTACGGCCAAGATATAACCGGCCGCTGCCCCCAAGCCTACCAACCAATACACCTGACCTTTAAGCTGTGCTTGACCCGTCAGGGACTCCAACCATGGAAGCGAGCCTTCACCCAAGTACAGATTCCATTGGAATCCCATAATACCACCGATGATTGCCGCCACAATTCCTATCCATAATTTCATTACTGCTTCACCTCCGAATATAATGAATTCTCTTTCTAGTAGTAATTATGTTCCAATTCATTCCACCCTAAACCTTTGGTTTTCGAGTTCTCTCACCCTTATTCTCAAATTGAAAACCAATCCTCCAATAAGCTATAATGATTTCCAAACACTAAACTTGATTGAGGTGGATGGAATGAACTCGCTCGATTTGAAGCAGTTCCAGGAACAAGTCTCCGAATTGTTGCTCCGACACCGAAGTTTGCTTGATGTTTTATCTAAATGCCAGCAATCCAACGCCGCAGTGCACCGCTCCGTCGTGAAAGCCGTAACCGAATGCGGGTGCATTGAGGTCAATGCCAAGAAACAGCAATACTCGGCCGAGATGTCTCTGAAGGACGCCAGTCAAACTCTGGATACTCACATTGCAGGACAGCTATGCGAAAATTGTCTGGAGGTTATTAGCGCGGAACTGGGGAAGAATCTGTTTTACACGGCTTCCCTGTGCAATTTGCTTCAAATCGATTTGCAGGAAATCGTCTCAGACGAATCCAAGAAATGCTCGACTCTCGGTTTGTTTAATCTATCGTAATATTTCCACTTATCGATCGGAATTTTCGAAGAGAAATAAAAAAAGCATTTATTTCCTGAGTTTCAGAAAATAAATGCTTTTTATTTTCGATATTTACTTGTCGCCGCCAGCTAGCGTCTTTTCCTGAAGCTTTGAAGCGTCCCATATAAAGCGTACAGTACAAGCGGGACGAATATAAGCTTGGATAACGGTCCGGGATAAGCAAAGGCTATTGCCGTAGCGGCAATAACGATCAAGGGTGCTAACCAAATGATCGGCTTCGGAACATTCACTTTCTTAAAGCTGGGGTATTTGATATTGCTGACCATTAAATAGGACAGAAGTACCGTACAAGCTACCAAAATATAAGGGTGAATTTCCTGATGGAACAAAGCCAGTGTACACAGAATTCCTCCGGCCGCAGGAATCGGCAGGCCGATGAAGTACCCCGGAATTCCCTCCACCACATTGAATCGGGCCAGCCTCAATGCTCCGCAAATAGGGAACAGCGCTGTTGTGATCCAGGCGGTAGGTGGATTCAAGCCGGAGAAAGCAACCACATACATAATAAAAGCGGGAGCTACCCCGAATGAAATGACATCTGATAACGAATCTAGTTCTTTGCCGAATTCGCTCTGAGCATTTAATGCCCTGGCGACTCTGCCGTCCAAACCATCCATAAGCATAGCAATAATAACCATAACAGCCGCGAGGCTTGGCTTATCGGTATAAACTAGAATAATGGCGATAATTCCCAGGAAAAGGTTCAACACCGTAAAGACACTGGGAAGGGATTTTTTAATCATTCCTTGACCACCTTTAGAATAGTCACCTAATCTTAAACATTTTACGGGAATTAAATATGTCTGTCAACAAACAACTGGCCTTGAATTCGTTTCAGACCTTCCTTGATCGCCCGGGCTCTCACTTCTCCAATTCCGTCTACTTCATCTAATTGCTCCGTCGTCGCGGTCAAAATGTGGGAAAAACTTTCGAACTGTTCTACCAAATTGGTAATAATGGGGGAAGGAAGTCTAGGAATTTTATGAAGCACCCGGAACCCTCGGGGCTGCACCTGTTCTTCCAATGTCGTGTTAGTAATGCTGTAGCCGAGAATGCGGGCAAGATGCTGGTGATCGAGCAATTCTTCGCTGGTCAGCTTGCGCAGAGCCGTGCGGATGTCTCTTACCTTCTCTTCGCTCAAATCTTTGCAATAATCCCTGATCAGAAGCGTCGATTCCTGTTCGGTATAAGCTACCAGTTCCTCGAGCTGCATGCGAATCAGCCGCCCCTCCGTTCCCAGCTCGTTGATATATTTCTTGATTTCTTCTTTGACCTTGAGTACCATCCCCACTCTTTGAAATACGTTGGTCACGTCATAAAGTGTCACCATTTCCTCAAATTCGGATGCTCCCAAATTTATCATCGCCTGATCCAGCACCGCTTTGTACTTCTCCAGCGTTTGAATAGCCTGGTTGGCCTTCGTCAGGATCACGCCGATATCTTTAAGCGAATATCGCATATTTCCTTGGTAGAGTGTGATGACGCGCCTGCGCTGGGAGATGGAAACGACCAGTTTGCCGGTTTGCTTGGCTACCCTTTCGGCCGTCCGATGCCTGATCCCCGTCTCCGTCGATGGAATGGAGGAATCGGGAATCAACTGCGTGTTGGCATATAAAATTCTTTTTAAATCTTCACTGAGAATAATAGCCCCATCCATCTTGGCCAGTTCATAAAGAAAATTCGGGGAGAAATCGCAATTGATCGAAAAGCCTCCGTCTACAATTTCCATAACCTCGGGACTATATCCAACAACAATTAATGCTCCTGTATTGGCACGCAGCACATTCTCCAATCCATCGCGAAAAGAGGTGCCGGGCGCCACCAATTGCAGAAGCTGATTCATCACATCCCGGTTTGTATCATCCTTACCCATGTTAGCCCCCCTAGTCACTATTGATCCTTCTACCGCATAGCCGCTGCCAAAGCTTCCGAGACGGTCGTTACTCCAACGATATCCATTTGACTTGGAGGTGTCCAGCCCTTCAGACTTTTTTCCGGCATGATGACTCTCTTAAATCCAAGCTTCTGAGCTTCCTTCACCCGTTGATCGATGCGTGAAACCCCTCTGACCTCTCCGGTCAGGCCGATCTCCCCGAACACGACTACGTCAGGTTCCACGGGATAATCGCGGAAGCTCGAGGCAATGCTGACGGCCGCCGCCAGATCGACAGCCGGCTCATCCAGCTTTACGCCTCCCGCTACATTCAAATAAACGTCCTGGCTCTGCAGAACCAGTCCTATTCTCTTCTCCAATACCGCAATAATGAGCGATAGCCGGTTATGGTCAAAGCCGGCCGACATTCTTCGAGGAGACGGAAAATTGGTAGAGGCAACGAGCGCCTGAAGCTCCACAAGCACGGGACGGGTCCCCTCCATGCTTGCCGCAACGGCAGAGCCGGAAGCCCCCACCGGCCGCTCGGACAGAAATAACTCTGATGGATTATTCACTTCCGTTAATCCGCCTTCAGACATCTCGAAGATGCCGATTTCGTTGGTCGAACCGAACCGGTTCTTCACTGCCCTGAGAAGTCTGTACGTATGATGGCGTTCCCCTTCAAAATACAACACACAATCGACCATATGTTCGAGAAGTCGCGGTCCGGCAATCGCTCCCTCTTTGGTCACATGGCCTACAAGAACAGTCGCTATTCCTTTGACCTTAGCTATACGCATAAAGTGCGCAGTGCATTCGCGTACCTGAGCGACACTGCCAGGCGCTGAGGAAATAGCCGGGTGATAAACCGTCTGAATGGAGTCCATGACTAGAAAATCAGGCTTAACCTCATCAATGGCGGCCTGAATATGTTCGAAGTTAGTTTCGCAGAGAACGTACAGATCGGGAGAAGCGGCTGCAAGCCGGTCCGCTCTTAGCTTGGTTTGGCGGGCCGACTCCTCTCCGGATATATATAGCACGCGAAGCTTGTTGGCGGTTAAGGCGAAGGAAGTCTGAAGCAGTAAGGTAGACTTTCCTATCCCCGGGTCTCCGCCTACCAAAATAAGAGATCCCGGAACAATCCCTCCTCCAAGCACGCGATTCAGTTCCCGGTTATTGGTGTCTATCCGCGGTTCCCTTGTACTTTCTATATCTATGATTGGAACGGGCTTTTCTTTCGTCTGGAGCAGAGAAGAACCGATTCCCTGTGTTTTAATAACCGTCTCTATCTCTTCCACCATGCTGTTCCAGGCTTGGCATCCGGGGCATTTGCCCAGCCATTTGGCCGATTCGTAACCGCATTCCTGACAGCAAAATTTCGTCTTTTGTTTAGCCATTGGAGCCTTCTCCTATCTTCAAAAAAACACACATTCTATCAAAGTTTACCATGTCCTGCAATGTCCTTCAACGGTGTTCCCCTGTCCGTTGCTTATTCCTTCTTTAAATCATCGAAAAAAAGCCTCACTAACGGCTCATAGGCCGATTAGTGAGGCGTTTGGGAAAATGCAAACTTGAGCATCGCGGGTAACTCATTAGCCTATGTCGAAAGCGTCCTTATTCCGATGCCACGCCTGCAGGCTTCGATCGGGTTACGATCAGTTCCCCGTCTTTTTCATCTATAGATACGGTATCTCCCTTGGAGATGTTGCCTTTCAGCAATTCCTCCGAGAGACGATCCTCAATATGCTTCTGGATGGCACGGCGCAACGGTCTTGCTCCATAAGCCGGATCGTAGCCTTCGTTAGCCAGGAATTCTTTCGCCCCATCGGTGAGAACGAAGTCGACTTCCTGCTCCTTCAGCCGCTTCCGCAGTTCATCCGACATCAGGGTAACAATTTGCGCAATGTGCTCCTTATCCAGAGAGTGGAATACAATAATTTCGTCGATCCGGTTGAGGAATTCCGGACGGAAGCTTTTCTTCAGCTCGGACATCACTTTGTCCTTCATATTATTGTAATCCTTGTCGTTGTCCCGGCTAACGGTAAATCCGAGGGAAGTGTTTTTCTTAATCATTTCCGCACCGACGTTCGAGGTCATAATGATCAAGGTATTGCGGAAATCGACTGTCCGTCCCTTGGAATCGGTCAACCGGCCGTCTTCCAGCACCTGCAGCAGAATGTTGAATACTTCTGGATGTGCCTTTTCAATCTCATCGAGCAGTACAACGGAGTAAGGCTTACGGCGTACTTTCTCGGTGAGCTGTCCGCCTTCATCATACCCGACATATCCCGGAGGAGCTCCGACCAGACGGGAGGTCGAGTGCTTCTCCATATACTCCGACATATCGATGCGTATGACGGCATTCTCATCGCCGAATAGAGATTCGGCAAGCGCCCTTGCCAGCTCTGTCTTTCCGACCCCGGTCGGTCCCAGGAAGATGAAGGAGCCCATCGGTCTCTTCGGGTCCTTCAGCCCTGCACGGGCTCTGCGAATGGCCCGGCTGACCGCCTTGACCGCTTCGGATTGGCCGATGACACGCGAATGAAGAATGTCTTCCATCCGGAGCAGACGCTCCGTCTCCTCTTCCTTCAGTTTGCTTACCGGAATCCCCGTCCAACTGGCTACAACCTGGGCGATATCCTCCGGAGTGACCTCGGAATCGGTTCTGCCCTGCTTCTCTTTCCAGTCGTTCTTGGTGATTTCCAGCTCTTCCCGCAGCTTCTGCTCGGTATCGCGCAGCGCAGCGGCTTTTTCGAACTCTTGGCTTTGAACTGCGGAGTCCTTCTCCTTGCGGATATTCTCCAGCTTGCTCTCCAGCTCCTTCAAATTCGGCGGTACCGTATAAGAGCGGAGCCTTACTTTAGAACCGGCTTCATCAATGAGATCGATCGCCTTATCCGGCAGGAAACGATCCGTGATGTACCGGTCGGACAATTTCACCGCGGCTTCAATGGATTCATTGGGGATCTTCACGCGATGATGCGCCTCGTACCGGTCTCTCAACCCGTGTAAAATTTGAATCGCTTCTTCAGGAGAAGGCTGATCCACCGTAATAGGTTGGAAACGTCTTTCCAATGCGGCGTCCTTCTCGATATATTTGCGATATTCATCTAGCGTCGTCGCCCCGATGCATTGCAATTCACCCCGGGCCAAAGACGGCTTTAGAATATTCGAAGCATCGATGGCTCCCTCGGCTCCTCCCGCACCAATTAAAGTGTGGAGCTCGTCAATAAACAGAATGATGTTGCCGGCTTGACGGATTTCGTCCATTATTTTCTTAAGACGATCCTCAAATTCTCCCCGGTATTTCGTCCCTGCCACGACCGATCCCATATCCAGGGTCATCACTCTTTTGTCACGCAGTGTCTCCGGAATTTCGTTGTTGATTATTTTCTGTGCCAGACCTTCGGCGATGGCGGTCTTACCAACCCCCGGTTCCCCGATCAGAACGGGATTGTTCTTGGTCCGGCGGCTCAGCACTTGGATGACGCGCTCAATTTCTTTATTCCGGCCGATAACAGGGTCCAGATTACCTTCTTTGGCAATAGCAGTCAGATCTCTGGCCAGACTATCCAACGTTGGCGTGTTGACATTTGCCGGAGTACCATGATTGGACGAAACCACCTCACTGCTCCCCAGAAGCTGCAGAACTTGCTGACGGGCTTTATTCAGAGAGATTCCCAGGTTATTAAGAACTCTGGCGGCAACCCCTTCTCCTTCGCGAATTAATCCAAGCAGAATATGCTCTGTGCCCACATAAGTATGTCCCAGCTTGCGAGCCTCGTCCATGGACAGCTCGATCACTTTCTTCGCCCGCGGTGTATAAGCGAAATTAGTAGGCTGCTCCTGCCCGCGTCCAATTAACGATTCCACCTCATCCTGAATTTTCTCCAGGCCAAGACCCAGGGCTACAAGGGCTTTGGCAGCTATGCCTTCCCCTTCACGAATAAGCCCCAACAGAATGTGCTCCGTGCCGATATTGTTGTGCCCCAGCCGGACGGCTTCTTCTTGCGCCAAGGCCAGAACCTTCTGTGCACGTTCCGTAAATCTGCCAAACATCATATCCTACACCTCCAGATAATTTCTAATGCTATTGAATAAACAGTTGAACATCACGCTTGGTTAAAACGCTCTCTGATCATTTGGGCTCTGCGGATATCCCTTTCCTCCGGCGAAAGCTTCTGTCCGGCATATTGCTGCAGAAATCCGGGTTGAGTCATGACCATCAGCTCGTTTAATACCCGGGCCGATAGTTGTTTAATGATCCCCAGATCAATGCCCAACCGGACATCGGACAAGCGTTGTGCAGCTTCTTTGGAATCCATGATGATGGCGTGGGACAAGATGCCATAGGAGCGGTTCACCCTGTCGCTTAAACGGTGTCTGGATTCCTCCATCAACCTTACTCTGGCAGCCCGCTCATGCTCGATAATCTGTCGAACCACACTGTACAAATTATCTATAATTTCCTCTTCGCTCTGTCCCAATGTTATTTGATTCGAGATTTGAAACAGATTTCCTGTTGCCTCGCTGCCTTCTCCATATAGCCCTCTTACAGCCAACCCTACCTGGGTAATCGCCGACAGAATGCGGTTGATCTGCTGAGTAAGGACGAGGGCAGGCAGATGAATCATGACGGACGCTCTGATCCCCGTTCCGACATTGGTAGGGCAGCTGGTTAAATATCCTCTCTTCTCATCATAGGCGTAATCCAGCTGGCTTTCGAAAATATCGTCCAATTGATTGGCCAGGTCCCAAGCCTCTTTAATCTGAAATCCGGAACAAAGAACCTGGATGCGCAGGTGATCCTCTTCGTTGACCATTATGCTGATCGACTCATTTTTACTCAGAATTACGGCACCGTTACGCGATTCATTCGCCAAACTCGGACTGATTAGATGCTTTTCGACCAGAACCCTCTTTTCCAAATCGTTCAGGTCAGCCAGATGCATCGTATCCAGTTCACTAATTTCGGTCAGCCCTTCATTGGACAGAACTGCCGCTATTTTCTCCATGACTTCTCTGGATTGTTGGTTGGTGGCCAGCATCGGAAAAGGAAACGAGCGCAAATTGCGGGCAATCCGGATACGGCTGCTAATCACGATATCGGAATCCGGTCCGTTGTCTTTCATCCATTCGCTTAAAGCTTCGCTTGTGTAACGCCCAGGCATGCGATTTCCTCCTCGTTTCTTAAAATTCAGCCATCCGTCTTTCCAAATCCCGAATTTTATCCCGGATTCTGGCCGCTTGCTCGAATTCTTCAAACTCAATCTTCTTGGACAGCTCCTGCTTCAAATTTTCAATTTCCCGCTTATACTTAATAATTCCTCCCGATCTTTTGGGGACTTTACCCACGTGCGAAGTGTTGCCATGCACTCTTTTGAACAAAGGATCGAGGCGTTCCGAAAAATACCGGTAGCAGGAACTGCAGCCAAATCTCCCGAGCTTGCTGAACTGGGAATAGGTTAACCCGCATTCCTCGCAGCGTATGGATTGCGGTTTATTGCCTAACGAGCTGTGGGAGGACGGATCGAAATCAAGCAGACCGGAAAGCAGGTTATGGATGGAAAAGCCGTTAGGTGTTCCGGGAATCATCTCCCCTTTTTCCCTGGCGCAGGCTTCACAAAGATGAAATTCTGTCTTTTCCGCATTAACAATTTTGGTAAAATGAAGTGTCGCCGGTCTTTTACCGCATTCTTGGCAATTCATAGCTCAACCCTCCTGTACGCTTCCCTGATTAAATGTATATGAGAAGCAAGTGAAGTATAGCGACTTATCTTTGCTTCGCAGCTCATGGACAGCCTAACGCATTATTTGCTTAACAAGGCTAACAGCATAGACCTCAATATTTTAGCCCGTATTTCATCCCTCAATGGCAGTTTAACCATTAATACATCTCGTGAAATGGCCGCTTTTATTAATTTGGCTTCCCTGCGGGAAATAAATCCCCCTTCTTCCAACTGGTAAACAAGACCTTCGGATGTGGTCTGGTCAATGGAATCAATAACGGTTCGCAAAATATGGTCCAAAACCGGGCCTTGCGTTCCTAACGGCACCTTCTGAATACGAATGTATCCCCCTCCGCCGCGTTTGCTCTGGACAATATATCCTTTCTCCAACGTAAATCGTGTACTGATTACATAATTAATTTGCGAAGGGACACAATCAAATCGTTCAGCGAGTTCGTTTCGCTGGATTTCAATGACGCCGTTCGGACTTTGCATCATGATTTGCTTTAAATACTGTTCGATGATTTCCGAGGCGTTGCGCATTGCTTCCATCCCTCACTTCTGACATAATAAGCATTCTTAAATATATTTTGTTAAGCTTCATACAGGTCAAACTGACTTTGACTATCTTTGACCTTAAACTTATTATAGCATGTTTTTATCATTTGCCAATAGTTTTTGTGCAAATCATTCAGTAGATGTTATTTATTTTTGGCTTGTGATGTTCGTTTTATTCAAAACTTTGGCAGTTTGAGCCAGTTTGTAGTGTCAATTCTTCGGTTAAGCGGCGGTGAAAAGCAAAATAAAAAAAGCCCTGCCGGCAATATACCCGCAAGGCTTGGTTCTTATAAAAAATTCCGCATACTCTCCTTCGGGAGAGACGACGTGGATTTTTAAACAAAAAAAATAACCGCTTGGCAACGTCCTTCCGCACCGGCTGAAAATGCTTCTCGAATCACTTCGAGGTCGGCATCGGAATTTACCGCT